>JAZUDW010000091.1:0-8352 GCA_045639845.1 Bacteroidales bacterium | reverse complement strand
TTGTTCTCCGCTTCGCTATCGAAGATTCACAGAATCTTCTTCATCCTCGTTGACTATAAGGCCGAGAGAGTCCAAGTACTTGTTGAATTGGTCGAACAATTCTTTTGTAAGCTTCCATACAACAACGCACCCCTCAAGGATGTCAATTTGTCCGAGAGGGGTGCTTATTAAGCGTGTTGCTACTCAATGGTGGCAGGACGAGACTGATTATCAAGTGGGCCGATTAATGGCGAACCACCAATTTCTCGGTATGGGTACCCATGCGAACCATATACACACCATTGGCAAGATTGCTGATGGAGAGCTGAGAGGCTCCGCTGTTGATTTGTTTCTGCAGCACTATGCGACCGGTCATGTCGTAAATGGTAATGACATCAATGTCGGCTGCGGTGTTGACATAGAGACAGCTGTTGGCTGGGTTGGGATACATTTGGAATGCTGCGGCCTCGGCTTGGTCAATGCCCACGGTGTTGATGTGCATAACGCCAACACCATCGAGATCGAAACCGCCCGAATAGGAGCGTGTGGGATAAGGATCGTTTATTAAACGACCTTCGCTGTCGGTGTTGCCGTATTGTGGATCGATGCTGCCTACCACGTCGATAATACGAACGTGGGTGATAGCGTTGATGTCAAGGCCGGGAGTGCCAGCGAGTTCTTCCAGGTCGAAGGGGGTACCCCATAAGCTGCGGTATTTGCCGGCAAGGTTGTGGATCATAGTGGGATCGGTAGCCCCATTGGCACCGGTTTGTACCTCGGTCTGGGTGAGCGAAGTGGCGGGGAAACGGAAGAAGTTGATACCGTCGGAGCTTACCTCTACGAAGGCCAGTTCGAGGAATTCGTCGTTGAAGCTGTTTTCGAACACGCAGAAGTCGTAGCCTTCGCCATTGTAGATAACGCCGGGGAAGGTGAGGGTGGCATAACCGCCGTCGCCTAAGCTTACTACGTTCATGTTGCCGCTTTCCACCACAGGGCCCACAGCACAACTCTCGTCGCCGAAGGTTACCTCGGGCGACTGCTCGTCGGCAATATTCTGGCGTCCGCGTACCAGTTGGCAGGCGCTGGCCCATCCCACGATAGAAGGATCGGTGTGGCTGATAGCCTGACAGCCTTCGGTGCCAACAGCACCATCGAAGAGATGCTCGGGTTCGGTATAGGGGTCGATGGGGGTGATGGCTGTGGTCCAAGCCAGATCGGAAGGATAGCCCCATTCGTCGTAGGCCAGGGCGTTGCCGCACGCAGCTTCGCCCCATTTCACGAAGTCGCCATGGTGCAGGTAGAGCATATCGTAGGAGAAGGCGGCCGAGGTGCCGTTCACGTTGGTCCACCAGTAGCTATAGGGGTCGCTGAGGTGGAGTGTGTCGTTGTCGAGGGTGAGGAAGATGTCGCTGATGCCCCAGTTGCCGGCTTGGAAGGCGAAACGGCCGTCGGCAGTATCGATGGCATTCATGATCTGCTGCAGGGTGACGCTGTCGCTGTCGAAGCGGTAACCCCATGCCAGGGCGGTGTCGGGTGAACACCAGTTGACAGCGAATACCACCTCGTTGGAGCCTTCACCAACCCAGTAGCGAATATCGTCGGCATCGATGGTGGCATCGGTGATGATAGGACCATTGGGGTCGGTAACGGCGGTGAAGGTGGTGATAGAGAATGAGCAGTCGTCGCTCCATTCATATACGCTACCAGAGAGCAGTACCTGATCGGCAACACCCATCATGGCCCACTCTCCATCTTCGTAGTAGCACCACCAGTCGTCGGTGCCGTTGTAGATAGTGGTGCCGTCGTTGTACGACATGGTGAGCACAAGGCCGCCGCCGAAGCTGTATGAGAAACGGCTGTCGGCCTCGTCGATAGCATCGAGCATGTCCTTCACTACGAGATCAGAACCATCCCAGCGGAAGCCCCATGCCAGTGCTTCGCCTTCGTCGTCCCAACCCACTACGCATATGGCATGGTTGGAGCCCGATCCCACCCAATAAAGGATGTCGTTTTCGCTGATTGTTACATCCTTGGTAGAGGATGATTTGGTTGCGATACGGTCGTTGTTGTTTTGTGCCCACAGTCCGAATGTGAGGCTGAGAAGTAATGTAAGTGAAAAGATACCTTTTTTCATAGTTTGATGAGTTATTGTGGTTTTGAGATTTAGTCAATTAAAAGAATACCACTTTAGAAGGACCTACTGTGGTTTCGGCAGAGAAACGGTGTTCGCCGTTGCTGGTGAAGCAGTGCACGTCGCCATTGCTCTGATAGTTTTGTGCATCGGTGATATATATATCGCCGTTGCTGGGGTTGATGTTGATGCCGTAGAACGACACGAAATTAACGCCTTGAGGCGTGAAGTCGGAGATGGCAAGGGTGGTACCGTCTATCTTCGCAAGCGCACCTTGGTAAGTGCTCCAATCGAAATAATAGGCGATGATGGTGTTTTGATACACGTCGAAGTTGGATGCTTGCACATTGATAGGCGATGGGGTGCCGGTGGCAGGATCTATGATCATCATACCGGCAGGCGTGGCAAGGTAGTCGCCGCTGTAGCAAAGCACCACATTGCCATTGGCAAGGGTTTTAACCTTGGCGGGGTTGAGACCCACTTGGATCTTTTTTATCTCGGTGAAGGAAGCGATATCGACCACCGAGAGGGTGTTGTCGTATTGATAGTCGCCGTTGTCGGTGGTCTCCCAACCGTTGCACACATAGAGCTTTCCGTTGCTGGCACAGATGCCTTCGGGTTTCATGCCGCTAAGGGCGCAGGTGCCGTCGATAGACAGCGAAGTGGTATCGATACGAACCACGGTTTTGTCGTAGCAGGTTACGAATACTTTGCCGTTGGCGCAAGCCATGTAGCGAGGTCCGCGGCTGCCCATGCTGATCTGTTGCAGCGACTTGCCCGTATGTGGGTCGATAACTTCAACGGTGTTGGAGGTGTGCACGGTGCAGTACATCTTGCCGCCATACACAACGAGGTCTTGCCCCAAGTCGCCCAAACCACGGCCGTTTTGAGAGGAGAAGTAATTGTTGGTGATGGCTCCAGTGTTGATGTCGAGGGCGCTGATATCGGCATCGTTGCCGCCCCACATACCTTCGTTGAGCACATAGGCATTGCTGATCACCGTCTCTTCATCCTCGCCGGGTTTGCAGGCAGCGAAGAACATCAGAGTCAAACCCATTAGCAATGGGAGAAGTGAGAATTGTTTTTTCATAGACTGTTGTATTATTTATTGTTTATTATCTAAAATATCCAGTTGATACCGATTCGGTAGTTGCGTCCCATCATGGGATAGTTTTTAATCACCTCGTATTGCACGTCGAAGAGGTTGAGCACCTGGGCTTTGATGGTGACTTTGGTGTTGCGTACGTTCATGCGTTTGGCCACAATGATGCCCTGGTCTATATATCCGTGCACCAAGTTGTTGGGCGTGTTTTGCCCCAGTCGGTAACGGCGGCCTACGGCAACCAGGTTGTAGCCAATGTCAACCCATCTGTTTTCCCAATATATATTGGCACCGCCGCTATGGCGCGGGGTGTAGGCTATCTGCTGGCGATAGGTCTTGCTGCTGGGGTCGGTAACATCTACGGCGTACTGATAGGCATAGTTGGCCGATAGGTTGATGGCGCTGTTGGCCAGTTCCATACGGGCTTCGCCTGCCAGCTCTGTTCCCCAAATGTTCACTTTGCCCAGATTCATCATGCTCCAGAGAAACAGACTCTGCATAGGCACCGCCACAATCTTGTCGGCAACACGGTTGAAGTAGGCGTCGAGGCTCACTGTGTAGTGCGAATGGAGTGTGGCAGAAGGAAGCACAAAGCTGCCGCTCGCCACGAGACCTATGTCGTTTTGCCATGCTTTCTCGGGACGCAGACTCCGCGAGAGGGTGAAGTAATACATCTCGTTGAAGTTGGGCACTCTATAGTTTTCTTTCACGAAGTAGCGCAGCCGCAGGCTGTGTACCTTGTCGGCGCTATCTATAAGCATGAGTCGGGTGGAGACGCCGGCGTAGGGGCTTATCTTGCGATAGGTGTGCTCCTCTTGGTCGTTGGTGTGTTCGTTTATCAGGGTGCACAGCATATTGGCGTTGGCAGATATGATAGGCGAGGTGTATGTCAGAGCGATCACCTCTTGCGAGGAGAACCGGTCGGCACGACTGTTGTGCGAAAGGTTGCTCGAAAGCTGCGACAGCGCCTCGTCGGCAGCAACGCTGAGCGAGAGACGGTCGGTAAAATAATGTGCCAGCGTGGTGCTCAGGTACCCCTCTTGCTGCTGGTATTCGTTGCGGAGCCAAAGCTCGCCATAGTGCTGCGTGGTGTCTTGATAGTTATCGTTGGTGAGTGAGTATTTGGCCAATATCTGCCAGTGCCACTGTTCGGATATCCGGTTGCGGTAGGTGCTCTGCACAAAGAAGATCCGACTGTTGGTGGATTCTCCGCCTTTCACGGTATAGAAGGTGGCGGGGCCGGGCAGCGCGTGGAAAGAGGTGGCTCCGTGGATTTTCAGCGTAAGATGTTGGGTGGAGGCTATGCGGTAGAATAGGTTGGCATCGACGGTGCTCATCTGCATCTGCGAGTTTTGCCTATACTCTGTGGAACTGCTGTCGGCGTGGCTTGCGGTATAATAAAGCGTAAAAGGATAGTTGCCTTTGCTCTGCAGGTGGTTGGCCCACACACTGAGCGACAGCCGTGGCGATAAGCGCTGATCCCACTGCAGGGTGGGGGATAGCATACCGAACGATCCGCCTTCGAAAGCCAACGAGAGATTGTAGTTGCGTGCAAAGAACACGGGCTGCTGCGTGCTGATGTTGAGCACATTGCCTGCGGCGTAGGAGCGTGCCGACTGCAGGTAGATGTCGTGTTGGCCGTAGGCAAAGCTCACATAGTCGGCATTGCCCAACAGATAGCGCCCTAAGTCTATCTGTCCGTTTTGGCAGTCGTTCACGGCAACGCCGTCGATGGTGAGCGTGGAAAACTGACTTCCTAAGCCGCGGGCGCTGACGGTCTTCATGCCACCAATGCCACCATAGTCCTTGAGGGTGATGCCGGGTATCTGCTTCACCACATCGCTGAGTTGCAGCGACCCCGATTGGTCTATCTTCTCGGCAGTCACCATATAGGTGGGCGTCTTGGCTGTAACGGTGGCGGGTCGGTTGGTGGTAATGTTTATAGATCGTAGCGTGTGGGTGCGTACGCTGTCTTGCCCGCTTGCTTTTGCAAGAGGCCACATCGCCAACGATGCCAATAGGATGATATGTAACGATACTTTCTTCACGATAATTTATAGCCCTTTCCTCGAGGACGGATAAATTAAATGTTTTGGCAGGTCTTCTGACTTACTCTCCTTGGCCTGAACCTTCCCATAGGTCTGTTGCGACCTACAGTGGCAAAAAGAACGGGGCCTCGGCATACAGAGCTTACAGCAGCGGGACTGTTTGGGACTTTCACCCAATTCCCTTTTGATACCTAATAATCATATAGTTGTGCTACTATTATTGTGATTGTTCGGTAACCAAAACGGCTGCAAAGATACGAAAGCCGAGAGAACTGGCAAAAAAATTTTGTTATTTACGAGGCGAAGGAGTGTGGGCTGAGATTGTTGTTTATTTGTTTATTTGTTGAATTGAGAATGTTGTTAGCTCCACTTCGGTCGCTGACCATAGTTAGCTCCACTTCGGTCGCTGACCTTCGGGTGATTTGTTTATTTGTTGATCTGATAGCTCCGCTTCGGTTCACTGATCACGGACCACTGATCACTTAAATTATTAATGTTTTAAATATTAATTAGTGAATTGTGAATTGAGTTTTAGAGTGAAGAATGAAGTGAGAATTGAGCTTTTGAGTGAAGAATGAAGAGTGAATGGATGGTTTTAGTGATCATTGATTGCAGACCTTAGGGTGTTATAAGATGATGTTTCTTTGTTGGTTAAGGCTGCACTTTCCTGAAGTGGAGGTAACCAACCTCTTTTTGTCTTATTTTTGTGTGCTATTGGTGTTAGTACTCTCAAAATTATCTCCTTCCACTATTCTTCAACATTCAAAATATTTCACATTTCACATTTCACATTTCATATTTCAAATTGATACCCCCACACTATCTACCTACCCTCACTAACCAAAGGCCATTATACATATAATATAATTATATTATATTATATATAATGATTTTATTATTATAATATACTCCCAAAAATAGCTCTGCCTCACCACACACACCTTAGCACACCTACACACCCTAAAAATGAAATATGAAAAATGAAATAAATGTAATATTTCTCGCGCCCTACACACAAAAAATCACCCACCCTATGTCATTCACACTCGCATGGTTTACATATATATACAGCGCAGTTTTTTTCGGGGATGCCTTGGGTGGGACTCGTACCTTTTCCCCGCTCCCCAATTCCTCGGGCATTCTATGGCTAAAAACGATAATAAAGATAGTATGATACTGATAATAAGTGATATATGCTATAAATGTAAGAATACGGCTGTGAGGCTGTATCAGGGCTATTTTCTCGTTTCTCGTTCGTCGTTTTCATTGTTTTTGCTTTTTTCGCATTCACAGACACAGGCAACTTCTCTCTACTTCGGTTGCTGACCTTCGTGTGATTTTGAGAGTATTGTTGAATCGTTGATTTGTTTATTGTGAGTTCTGTAAAATTAAAAGGTTGTTAATCATTTTGTTATATTGATGATATTTCGTATTTTTGCAAAATAACTGAAGAATTTTGATATGGCATACAAAAATACATTCGAAGCAAGCATGTTCGACCAGGAATTTACCCCCATCAAAAATACAGATAAAATGATGCCTATATAAAGAAAAATGTGTAACTTTGCAGCCTGAAACTGGAAAGGCTGACTGATGGGTTAATGGGCTCTACCCATTCAGAAGGTCAAAAACGAATTTTTAGAACCCACCAGTACTCCCGCACTATCTCCATTTTGACTTCTTGGCCTATCCGTTTCTTGCCATTCAAAATGTCAGGTTACACATTCAAACAAGACCTGGCCAGGCTCTATTTCCCTGGCCGTGACAAAGAGGTAGCCCGTCGCCTCTTCGCCCGCGAGATTCATTCCAATGCCGACCTTATGGCCGAACTTCTTGCCGCCAAGTACGTCACCCCCCCCCAAGCAACTCACCCCCTCCAAGTGAAGGTTACCTCTAAAAATTGCTTTCAGGAGATTTCTGTTCTATTCTTAGATAGATTCAGCTGATGAGCGAAGGCGCATAGCGGGCTATGCAACTGAGTGAAACAGTTGAAGATATCCAAATAGGGCAGAAATATCGAAAAGTTTTTTTTAATTCCATTTTTCATGTAAAACGGGAATTTTTAGAGGTTACCTGAAGATTATCTTCAAGCACCTTGGAGAACCCTGAAGCGAGGGGCTTACCCAGCCCTTTACTTCCAGTGTGTATCGCGATTCAGTCGCAACATACCCCATCCCGCCCATAAGAACCACCCTGCCTATTAACCCCATTCAAATGCCAATTAACCAGTAATTTACATCTAAAAAACAGTATTGTCACAAAAGTTAAAAATATTAAAAACAAACTTTTTTTCATCCCCTTGTAGATTTTTGCACCAAAAAATTCCTATATTATAGTGGAACGTTGCGAAAGTCGAGAGCAGAAAGAGATAACTCTTTATGCCGAGATGAAGCAACGATCGTGGAACAAAACGTTTCTGAATGAAAATGAACGACCGGCTAAAATATGAACATTTCTATGGTCTGATTGAACGGCACAAGGCACTCATCGAACGCTTGTGTATGCGCCGTTCGTCAGGCGATAGCTATCGTTGTGCCGAGTTGCGACAAGAATGTTATATCACGATATGGAAACACGAAAAACAAATAAGCACCGACCTATCGCCTCTTCAGGAAACCCTCTGGGTTTACTGGCTCTGCCGAAGCGCCTTCTCACGACTGCGTTTTCTCCATCGCACCCATCTCTACTTTCCTCTCGACGAGAATATGGCCGACGCCATTGCAGCCCCCGACGAAGGCGATCTCCACGAATACATCGAATCCATCTCTTCTGTCCTCAACCCTCACGAACACCGTGCTGTCGAACTGATGGCCGAAGGCTACACTCCTGACGAGAAGGCTCGCGAACTCGGCATCAAGCCCCACAGCGCCATCCAGCTCCGCTACCGCATCATCGCCAAACTCCGAAATTATTACCGCACCGAAAACAAAAAAGAATAGTTAAGTATGTTGCAATACCATTGCAACTCCCTTTCACACCAAAAATAGTTACCAATGAAAACACCTCCGTCCCTCCCCCCCAGATTGCAGCCCCTCACACCCACCGACCTCGCCTATATCCGAACCCTCGCCGCCGAGCATTCCGTGGGCCTC
>JAZUDW010000090.1:0-8789 GCA_045639845.1 Bacteroidales bacterium | reverse complement strand
TGGAGATTAGTGAATAGTGAATAGTGATTAGTGATTAGTGAATGGTGAATGGAGATTAGTGATTAGTGAATGGTGAATGGAGATTAGTGATTAGTGAATGGTGACTTGAGTTTTTTTTGCGAACGGTGATTGGTGATCGGTGACTGGACATATATGGTGCTGGGTAGTGTAGCGCGATGGCTATACTATGAACAAGGTTCAATACAAAGGCGGACTGTGTGGGATTGCGGATCGCTGGACCCCAAAAATATTATTGAAATGAGCAAGAAAGAAGAATACCGTATGAGAAATGAAGCCTTCCTGGCTGCACTTGCAGCCCAGGAGGGTGTGGTGGCGCTGCCTGATGGCGTGATGTACGAAGTGGTGACTTCGGGTAATGGTAGCGGCACGGTGAGCGACAGAAGCGTGGTGACGTGTCACTATCGTGGTACCCTGATCGACGGCAAGGTCTTTGATGATTCCTGGAAGCGAGGATGTCCAGAGACTTTTCGTGTGGGTGAGCTTATTCCCGGCTTCGTGTCGGCTCTGAAGAAGATGCACGTGGGCGATCACTGGAAGATCTATATCCCTTGGCAACAAGGATACGGAAAACGATCGGATGGCGATATACCGGGCTATTCTACCCTTGTGTTTGAAGTTCAACTTCTTATTATACATATTTGACAGCTATGAGAAAAGAAAGCAGAGCCATGGGTGCCGAATGGGCACTGGATGTGATGGATAGGGCACCCTATATCACGATGGCTATGACGGACAAAGAATCGATGGTGCCGTATGCTGTGCCTCTGTCTATGGCACGAGTGGACGACAAGACGCTCTATTTCCATTGTGCCATCGAGGGTCGCAAGCTCGATATACTGCGTTCCAATCCAGTGGTGTGCCTCAATGCCGTGGCTCGCTGCAAGCCTACGGTGGGACCTCGTGATGGTAGTTTCACGCTGGAGTTTCAGTCGGCCATAGCCTATGGCAGAGTAGAAGCCGTGACTGCCGATGAAGAGAAGGTGGCCGCTATGCGTGCAATATGCAGTCGGTTTTTGCCGCAACATATGGATGCTTTCCAGTCTGCGGTGGAACGTAGTCTGCCGAGAACGGCTGTGTTTCGTGTGACGTTGACAGAACCCCCTGTGGGCAAACGTAAACAATATGACAGCCACGGTGAAGAAATGAAGTATGGTAGAATGGAGTAGGGGAGAGGGATCTTGTGTTGATTTGAGGTATGGTGATGGGATAAAAGACGCTAGGTGATTGTATGCGAAACTTCATTTACCGAATTATGAATTAACAATTAAGAATTGAGATTGGCTTCGATCGGGAAAAAATCCTGATTCTGCATACTTAGTGATGCTGAAAAATAACTTGTGACACTATGGATTATCGATTGATATTGGCGCCCATGCAAGGGCTTACAGAGGTTCTTTTCCGTAGAGCCTACGAGCGTGTTTTCCCACAGGCGTTGGATGTGGCTATCAGTCCATTCTTATCGCTCACACATGGAAATCTGAGTGATGCGTTGAAAAAGATTGATGATGTGCTGCCCGTTGTAAACGAAGGGGCTATCCCTGTGATACCGCAGATATTGGGTCGTGAGCCCGACGAGTTTGTTGCCTTAGGCAATCGTTTGTCGGAGTTCGGGTACACCGAGGTGAATTGGAATATAGGGTGCCCTATGCGTAAGGTGGCTGGCAAGCATAGAGGGTCGGGTATATTGCCGTATCCCGACGAGGTGCGCTACGTGCTGGACCGTGTGGTGGGAAAGATGAAACCGGAGCTGTCGATCAAGATGCGTCTGGGCTATAGGAGTCCCGACGAGATTTTCCAACTGATACCTGTCCTCAACGAATATCCGTTGAAGAATGTGACGATTCATCCCCGCATTGGCAAACAGATGTATAGCGGCACTCCCGATATGATACGTTTTGAAAAGGCGCTGCACGAACTCCGTCACGAGGTGGTTTATAATGGTGATATCAATACCCCCGAACGATTCAACACATTGGTGGGGCGGTATCCCCAGGTCCATCAGTTCATGTTGGGGCGCGGTGTGCTCTACGACCCATTGCTGCCTTTGAAAATCAAGGGTATGCCGTATTCCGATGAGCATGTGCGGGTTTTTATCCAAGAGCTGATCCACGACATTTTGTCCATGCCTGTCACCGACGAGGCGAAAGTGCGAAAAATAAAAGAATACTGGTGTCTGCTTTTCAAATCGCTCCATATCACCGAGCAGCAACGCGATACGGTGCTGCATGCGACTAAATTGCACGAAGTACAGGAGGCTTTGTCGCGTCTCACCTAAGGCTCTCTAGAAAAAGCCTCATGTCTATATGGCGGCATCGCTGCTCGTATGCTGTTCGCCTAACATCGTTCGCTCGGATTATCAAATCTACATCAATCAACATTGATCACGCAACGCTGACTACGCAAAATGTAAATATCACCCGTTGTTTTCTAATGCCTTAACTAGTGTAGAGAAAAAAAACTTGGCTTACTTGGCTATTTTGTTGATGAAAAAACGAAAATATTTTGTATTTTTGTAGCTTGATAATTAAAGAAATATATATAAAATAATATTTATAATACAATGATTAGTAATAATTTTACTCCTCGCCACAATGGCGTTAGCAAAGCCCAAGACGTGGAAAAAATGTTGAAGGTCATCGGCGTTAGCTCTATGGATGAGCTGATTGAAAAGACCGTGCCCGCTCACATTCGTTTCGACAAACCTCTGCCTCTTCCTGCTGGTATCAATGAGTATGAGTTCTTGAACCGCACTCGCGAACTTGCCAAGAAGAACAAACTGTATAAGTCGTATATCGGTATGGGTTATTACAATACTATCACCCCATCCGTTATCATGCGCAACGTGTTTGAGAATGCAGGCTGGTACACTGCCTACACTCCTTATCAGACCGAGATCAGCCAGGGCCGTTTGGAGGCTCTCATGACCTATCAGACCATGGTGGCCGATATGACCAAGCTTCCTCTTGCCAATGCTTCTCTTCTTGATGAGGCTACCGCAGGTGGTGAGTGTATGATCATGTTCTACAACAGCCGCAGCCGTGCTGCTGTGAAGGAAGGCGTGTGCAAGATCTTCGTTGACGAAGGTATCCTTCCTCAGACTCTCGACGTGATGCGCACCAATGCTGCTCCTCGCGGTATCGAGATCGTTACCGGCAAAGCCAACGAGATTGAACTCGATAACACCTATTTCGGCGCTATCGTTCAATATCCTAACCAGTATGGTGAGGTATTCGACTATACCGACTTTATTGCCAAAGCTCACGAGCTCGGCATCTTCGTAGGTGTGGCTACAGACTTGATGGCTCTCGCTGTTTTGAAGGCTCCCGGTGAGATGGGTGCAGACTGCGCTTTCGGTAGCGCTCAGCGTTTCGGTATCCCCATGGGTTATGGTGGCCCCGCTGCTGGTTTCTTCTCTGTTTCCAAAGCATTCCAACGTAGCTTCCCCGGCCGTATCATAGGTTGGACCATCGACGCTAAGGGTAACCCCGCTGTACGTATGGCTCTCGGTATGCGCGAACAGCATATCAAACGTGAGAAAGCTACCTCCAATATCTGTACTGCATCGGCTCTCGTAGCTATCATGAGCGGTTTCTATGCTGCTTATCATGGCCCCGAAGGCATCCGCGCTATTGCCGACAATATGCACAAACAGGCTCGCGTATTGGCTCGCGAAGCTGCTAAATACGGTTACAAGCAGTGGAACAATGTGTTCTTCGACACTCTCTGTCTCCAGTGTCCCGTGCCTACCGAGCAGGTGAAGAAAGTGGCTCTCGAACACCACATCAACTTCCGTTATATCTGCGACGAGTGCATCAACATCAGCCTCGATGAGACTGTATCGCATGCCGACCTCCAGGAGATCATCAATGTGCTCGCTATCGCCGCTGGCAAACAGCCCGAAGAACTCGTATGCGGTGTAAGCTGCCAGAACCTCGAAGAGTGCATCCCCGCCAACATGCAGCGTACCTCTGCCTACCTCACCCACCGTGTGTTCAACACCTATCACTCGGAGACCGAGATGATGCGTTATATGAAGAAACTAGAGGTGAAGGATCTCTCGCTGAACCGTGCTATGATTCCTCTGGGATCGTGTACCATGAAACTGAATGCTGCTGCCGAGATGATGCCTCTGAGCTGGGCTGAGTTTGGTGCTATCCACCCCTTCGTACCCGAAGATCAGGCCGAGGGTTATCTGCAGATGATCCACGAGATAGAGCAGATGCTCTGCACTATCACTGGCTTCGCTGGTATCTCGCTGCAACCTAATGCTGGTAGTGCTGGTGAGTACAGCGGTCTTACTGTGATCCGCAACTATCATATTGCCCAAGGCAATGCTAACCGCAACGTTTGTCTTATCCCCGCTTCTGCACACGGTACTAACCCCGCAAGTGCTGCTAAGGCTGGTATGACCGTTGTAGTAGTGGCTTGCAATGACCGTGGCGACGTTGATATCGACGACCTCCGCGCTAAATGCGAGCAATACAAAGAGAACCTCTCTTGCCTCATGATCACCTATCCTTCTACCCACGGTGCTTTCGAAGAGGGTATTCTCGATATCATCAAGATCGTTCACGAGTTTGGCGGTCTCGTATATATGGATGGTGCCAATATGAATGCTCAGGTTGGTCTCACCAGCCCTGGCTACATGGGTGCCGATGTATGCCACCTCAATCTCCACAAGACCTTCGCTATGCCTCACGGTGGTGGCGGCCCTGGCGTTGGCCCTATCGGAGTATGCGAGAAATTGGTTGACTTCCTTCCTTCGCACAGCGTAGTGAAAGTGGGTGGTGCCAAGGGTAACGCTATGGCTGCTGCTCCCTTCGGCAGCGCTATGCTCCTCCCCATCACTTACGGCTATCTGCTTATGCTGGGCGGCAACGGTTTGACCGACGCTACCAAGAATGCTATCCTCAACGCCAACTACCTCCGTGCTCGTCTGCAGTCTTACTACAAGGTGCTCTACACTGGCAAGAATGGTATGTGCGGTCATGAGATGATTCTCGACTTCGCTGAATTCAGCCAGAAAGTACAGGTGGGCAATATCGCTAAGCGTTTGATGGACTATGGTTTCCACGCTCCTACCGTAGCTTTCCCCGTACACAACACCCTTATGGTTGAACCTACTGAGAGCGAGCCTTTGGCTGAGCTTGATCGCCTCTGTGATGCTTTCATCGCTATCCGTCAGGAGATCCAGGATGTAATGGATGGCAAGTACGACGATAAGAACAATCCTATCTTCAACGCACCTCACACTATGCAGGTGGTATGTGCCGACGAATGGGATCTTCCTTACAGCCGTCAGACTGCAGCCTTCCCTCAGCCTCACGATGATAAATACTGGCCCACTATCAGCAAGATTGACGACGCTTATGGCGACCGCAACTTGCAGCCTGTATGGCCCGAAGAATAATATTTGACTGAATATATTCTAAGCTAAAGAAGCCCCGATTCATGCATGGATCGGGGCTTTGTTGTTGTTTGGGGTGAGACTGAAATGTATAGTGATGATTGTTGTCCGCCTTGCACAGCAATAAGAAAAAACTACCTCATACTTAATAGATATGAGGTAGTGATAACGGTTTGATTGATTGCTCTGTCTATTCGTTGGCTGTTTCCAAAGCTGGAGCGGATTGGGAAATCTCGTTGTCGAGCATCTTCGATGTGGCACCTTTCTGGGCTTTGAAGATGATCTTCTCTTCGCTCTCGTCCACCTTCTCGCCTTTGTCGGCCGAGGTTGTGGTGATGAGTATCGTGTCGCCAGGTATAAAGTCCGACTTGATGATCTGTTCGGCCAACTCGTCTTCAATGTAGCGCTGGATGGCTCGTTTGAGCGGACGAGCACCAAACTGCTGATCCCATCCTTTGGCCAAAAGGTAGTCTTTGGCCGATTCGTCGATGTCTATCTCGAATCCCATGCCTTTCACACGGTCGAACAGCCCCTTGAGCTCTATGCCGATAATCTTGTGGATATCATCGCGCTCAAGACTATTGAAGTAGATGATGGCATCGATACGATTGAGGAATTCGGGTGCAAACTTCTTGTTGAGCTCTTTGTCTATAACGCTGCGTTGCAAAGCTTCGCTTTCGTCTTTTCTAGCCTGGGTGGAGAATCCGACACCGGTTCCAAAGTCTTTGAGCTGACGGGAGCCAATATTGGAGGTCATGATGATGATCGTGTTGCGGAAATCTACTTTGCGACCAAGGCCGTCGGTGAGCTGGCCGTCGTCGAGCACCTGCAGCAGCACGTTGAACACATCGGGATGTGCTTTTTCTATCTCGTGGAGCAGAATAATGGAATAGGGTTTGCGACGCACACGTTCGGTAAGTTGGCCGCCTTCTTCGTAGCCTACGTATCCCGGAGGTGCTCCTATGAGTCGGCTTACTGAGAATTTCTCCATATATTCGCTCATATCTATGCGGATCATAGCGCTCTCGGTATCGAACAGATAGCGGGAGAGAACCTTGGTGAGATAGGTCTTACCGACGCCGGTAGGCCCTAGGAAGATGAATGTACCGATGGGTTTGTTGGGGTCTTTCAGTCCGGCACGGTTGCGGCGTATGGCCTTGCTTATTTGCGTGATGGCTTCGTCTTGACCTATCACGCTGCCTCGGAGCTCTTCTTCCATCTGCAGCAGACGGGTGCCTTCGTTTTGGGCAATACGCTGCACTGGCACACCGGTCATCATGGCTATCACCTCGGCTACATCGTTTTCTGTGACGGGCATCATCTTGTCGCGTTCCTCGTTGGCCCAGCGGTTGTGGCTGGATTGCAACTTGTCGTTGAGTTCACGCTCTAGATCGCGGCACGAGGCGGCTTCTTGATAGTTTTTGGCGGCCAGAGCCGTACGTTTTTTCTCTTGTACTTCGGCAATCTGTTTCTCCAACAGGGTGATGGCTTCGGGGACCTTGATGTTGGCTATACGCACACGGGCGCCAGCCTCGTCGAGTACATCGATAGCTTTGTCGGGAAGCAGTCGATCGGTGATATAGCGTTCGGCAAAAGCCACGCAGGCTTTGATGGCCTCGTCGCTGTAGCTCACTAGATGATGCTCCTCGTATTTGGGTTTGATATTGTTGAGGATCTCCAGCGTCTCTTCTACCGACGAAGGCTCTATGAGCACCTTTTGGAATCGACGCTCTAGCGCACCGTCTTTCTCTATATACTGACGGTATTCGTCGAGCGTGGTGGCACCGATGCATTGTATTTCGCCACGGGCCAAAGCGGGTTTGAACATATTGGAAGCATCGAGCGACCCACTGGCACTTCCGGCACCCACGAGGGTGTGTATCTCGTCGATAAAGAGGATGATGTCTGGGTTTTGTTCCAGCTCGTTGATGATGGCTTTCATGCGCTCTTCAAACTGGCCACGGTATTTGGTGCCGGCCACGAGCGAGCCTAGATCGAGCGATATGATACGTTTGTTGTACAGGGTGCGCGGCACTTTGCCCTCAACTATTCTCTGAGCCAGACCTTCGGCCACGGCCGATTTGCCCACGCCGGGCTCGCCGATCAGCACGGGGTTGTTTTTCTTGCGACGGCTAAGGATCTGGGCTATTCTCTCCAGTTCGGCTACACGACCTACGATAGGATCTATGCGACCTTCGGCGGCAGCCAGGGTGAGGTCGCGGCCAAAGTTCTCAAGAGCCGGAGTCTTGCCATCGGTAGCATGCTTGGCCGTATTGCCAGTGTTGCGAGGCGCTGCATAGGGCGAGTCTTCGTCTTCGTCTATGCCTTCGGGATCCAGCATGTCGCCAAACGATTCGGAGCTGTAGTCGGAGTCCGAGGGCGGCTGGAGCGTGTTGCCTTCATTGCTGTTTCTCTTAATATATTCAAATACCTTTTTATATATTATACCTTCTCGTTCCAGGAATGTGGCCACGATGTTGTCGCCCTCCACGATCATTGCCAGAATCATATGTGTGGTAGTGATCTCTTTGGCGTGGAGCTTGGTGCATTCAAGAAACGAAAGACGGTACATTTTCTCCGTTTGCTGAAGCATCGGCAAGTCGCTATCGTCTTTGAATTTGAACGGTTCGGACTGCTGGCTTACAACGTTTTCCACATGGTTTTTCAGATTTTGAAGGTCGAGACCGAAAGATTGTAACATTTTCACGGCAGAGCAGTCCTCGATGCGCAGTATGCCGAGAAACATATGCTCTATGCCGATGAAGCCGTTCTTCAGTCGTATAGCCTCATCTCTGCTGTTTGTTATCGCTTGTTTCGCATTTTTACTCAGTTTCGCTTCCATATATGGCAATGAATATCATTATAGTTACTATATCCGGTATTTGTTTTCTACAGGTTACAAAATTACAATTTCTTCGTTGTTCGACATCGGGTGCATACATTTCTTTATCAACACAGAAGTGTTGAAGTGCACCGTTTGGATGTCGAACACCGTTATAGCAAGTATTGTGCCAAATAGTCCGCTCTGTCAAAATGCAGATACAGCCACCTGCTAGGGGCGGTATTCATCGTGGAATTTTGGGTGTAATCGGCTATGCTTCGGAGGGTTTTGCAACTGCGTCTTTGCGTGGTGCTATACCCGTCAAACATCCACCTATGCTATCTGCACAAGCCCCCGTCACCGAGGCCAGTGTGTTGGTCATATTGTTTACTCTTAGGTAGCCTAAAAGGGCGAAAATAATAGCCTCTTTGTATTCGATAACGGCCTTCTCGGGAATCTCGGTTCTACAATGCGGACAATGGTGTTTAAGCCGTTGGATCAAGTAGCTGTTGAGGGCTCCGCCACCAGTAACGATGAGAC
>JAZUDW010000089.1:0-32865 GCA_045639845.1 Bacteroidales bacterium | reverse complement strand
ATTAATATAGTGACATTTTTTAGCTATCAATACAACTATACCAAACGCAATAGGCGTTTGATACAGAAAGTGATAGCCTAATGACCACACTATTTTCAATTTGGCAAATATACAAAATCTTTACAAAGTACCACTACTTTTATATTGTTGAGGCATAAAAAAAGAGCATCAATTCGTACTTGAATTGACACCCTTTTTATAGATCAACTAAAGGCTGATTGCAGATACGTTATTCTACGTCGACGACATCAATAAGCTTTCCATCAGTCTCAAAATTAAGCAGTTTCACATCTTTCTCTTTCTTGCAGAAGAAACCACTAACTTTGGCTATACGCACCTGATAGGTCATTTTGTTCTTGATGCTCAAAACATAGAGTTCTGTAATCTTGTGTTTGGGATAGTTGGCCGAAATAGTGTCGGTGATGGCATGAGGATAATATTTCTCGTCAACGAACCAACGAGTCTCGGTACCTTTGGGCGAGAAACGATAGGAAATGGTTGTACCATTCTCATCTTCGTAGATAGCATCATAAACCAAGCTATCAATCATGGCCCATCTCAAATTATTAGTAGTAATACTCTTACGCTGAAAATCGCGTACATATTTTTCAGGTACGTCACGTTCATTAACGGACTTTGCTTTCTGAGCCATAATGGCTGACTGAGCCAACACAAGAAGCAGTGCAAATGCTAATATCTTTTTCATAGTCTGCAAATTATTATATTTTTCTTTTTCTCAAATTGATTTACAAAGATACTACTTTTTTATTATTATCGGAAAAAAGATTCTACTTGACCACTATTTTACGGAATACAACACCTTGTTCGGTAGTGATCCTAAGCCAATAAGTATTTGTAACAAAGGAACTGACATCAATTAGCGACGACATTGTCTCTAATATTTTTCCACCCATCATATCATAAATCTCAACCATCTTCAACCCATCGGCATCTACGTGCAATTGTCGTCTGACGGGATTAGGATAAACTGCAATGTGGGACTCCACAGCAACGACACCAGTTTGTGGTATAAAGGTAAACGTCTGAGGACTGCTCTTAGAGGAATAATCACCTTCGCCACAAACACTTACTGCATACAATATATAGTTGCCATAATCACTCAAATCATCTATTCTGATATCAACCATGGTACCATGCACTAGGATGGTATCAATCCAACAACCCAAAGAATTGATACTATATTCATTATCAGATCCTAAAAGATAGAATATATAATCCTCATTCGTATTGCTGCTTTGTATTGCTACCGAAACAACATCATGGGGCATTGGATTTGAAACCTCTAATGATGGAGGCATGCAAACACCTGCACAAGGGGATGATATTCTACATACCTCTTGCGTAGGATAATCTTCTCCTGCTTCATGATACGCTATAGTGTCGCCACTACCATTGGTAACCACAAAGCCATCTTCACTACTAAAAAATCCCTCCATCCAGTTGAGGACTAACTCCTGATTGCACACGCCCACCGTAACCACAGTATCAAAACCATTGGGCAGTGAGACTGTTGCATATTCTGTACCATCTGTTTGTGTGAATATCAACTTATTAAACTGATAACCGTCCCCATAAACATCATACATGTACACTTCAAGATCGCACATGGCATCATTGAAGCAACCAAATTGAGCCAATGAATTTCTCACCGTATCGCCATTTTGAACAAAGCATAGATCGGTCTCTCTAGACATCCCTGTGGTATTTGGTTCCACATGGAGAGAAACTTCAGTTATCGAACCGTTGCCATCCCCCGATTGTTGTGAGGATGTTATCCAACTTGGAAGATTTATCAAGTGCCACTGTGCACTATCGCTTGTACTCGAATATACTGTTACCACAACATCGTTGGCATCGGCACTACAAGTATATCGTTTTTCAGATGTACGTAATCGTCCCGAAGGTTCTACTCCTATCAAACAATCTTCCTGATCATTGAAGATGTACCCTGCTGGATTAAGGCTCTCAAGCAGATAATAACCATTGGCATAGCCATTCCACCCCCAATCGAAATGAAAGTAACCATTATTGTCGTATCCATCACAGACAAAGGCATGCCCACCTTGAATTTCGACATCTACACCACTATAAATCACAGGACGCCCTTCCGACAATTCTTCTTTCACAATACGCACCCATTGCTGATCCGAACACAATTGTCGATAGACCCCTTCTAATGATGGATTGTAGCCAAAATAACGTTTCAACGCAGTCTCGGCCGATGGCATATTATTTCCATAATTAACCACATATGAACCACTTGCATGAACCCCATAGTGCATATTGACCGACACTCCGCAATGATAACACAACAAAGCACAAGCGTCAATCTGTTCCATTAGGCTTGCCGAATCCAATTGGTATGGCATCAAATCCCACTGATACGTAGCATTGCCAAAATCGGCTTCTATCAAACCATATAACTCATGATTATAGACATTGGATCCTATCCCATGCGAGGGATATTGCCAATACTTCATCACTTGTGCCATAGCCGTTGCCACGCATCCTACCAAAGCATGACCACTACTAGATTGGTTATCTATAGGGCAATAATTATTGTATCTTGGCGACTGACTCCAAGCAGAATGCAGAAGGGGTGAAACCATGTTTGCTATAACCATGCTGCCTCCTGTTGTCCACTTTGTCCACACATTTTCTATATCCTTAGTGGGTGCGACTTTCTCTGACACTATATACTCCAGTAAAGACTGCTGTTTCATAAGCCACCAATACAACTGAGGTCCGATGCTATCGTTCCATTCCGACTCTGCTGAATAAGCCACTACAGGATAGGCCGCCTTCTGATCCGTAATGATCACAAAACCAACACCTCGGGAAGGCGTATAGAGCCTAAGATGAGAAAACTGGTCTGGCAACGGATGATCTTCAATCGAGCCAGAGCCCCGTATAGCCGTCCATTGGTTTTGGGAAACTAACGCCATTTCTCTATTAGTAGCTTGCTGAGCAAAAATAGAACCTGCCATTAACAGCATTACAATGAAAGGTAAAAAATATCGAAAACGCATAAACTATACTTTTTTTTATTCGAAAACACGTATGTAGCCTATTACAAATTACTAAAGAAGGGGACTACAATTGCCATGATTCATTGTATCTAATGACAATAATAGTCCCCTTGTTTCTATCTTTCGATCAACTAGAACATCAAACCAAAGGTAAAGGCATAATGTGCAGGTTTATCCAAGTAGTTGGTTCCAGGATTGAAGACTGCTCTCACATCGAAATACAGTAAATCAATCAAGTCTAACCCGACACCTCCCAGTAGTGAGTACGTACCAAAATCAATATCGGAAAACGATACAAACTTGGTATAAAACTGAGCGCCGCCAAACACTCTGATATCAAGAGCATTGCCAAACGAAAATAGTTTATACCCAACTAAAACGGGAATGTCGAGAGTTGATGATGTTGCTCCATTGTATGCAGACAGAACTTGGCTTATAAAGTTTGCATTGGTATCAATATCAGACCAGATAGCATTAGGGCTGATACCCAATTCAGGTTGAACAAAGATACGATCGGTGATGTTGACTCTAAGCATCAGCCCCAAACCACTCTGCTTAATAAAACCTACAGAACGGTTAGCAACAGAGGTACTGATATCTGTATAGAGCTCATAGGGATCAATACTGGAATAGGTTCCTTTCAGACCCAACTGGAACAATTGTGCACGAAGGCCCGTTACTGCCATCACCACCAAAAGGAGAATAACTAATATTCGTTTCATAATAATAATATTTTAGTTTTGACTATTCATTCATATCACGACCGTGGCAATTCTTATATTTCTTACCACTACCGCAAGGGCAAGGATCATTACGGCCTACCTTCTTCTCTACATGAACAGGCTGAGGTTTCTGACGTTCCTGCGTATTCTGGCCAGGTCGTTCTTCCTGATTACGGCTAGTACGCAAATTGCGGTTGTTGCTTTCTGGCAAGTTTGCCTCATGAACCTCACTTTCCTGTTTTATTGGCAACGAAGCACGACTGAGGAAGGAGCTCACCTCACGGTTGATATCGAGTAACATTTTCTCAAAAAGGTTAAACGACTCAAACTTGTAGATCAACAGAGGATCCTTCTGTTCATAGCTGGCATTCTGTACGCTGGTACGGAGATCATCCAGTTCACGAAGATGCTCCTTCCAATAGTCATCAATAATTGCCAGAGTGATACCTTTCTGAATACTGTTCTCCATCTCACGGCCTTCACTCTCGAAAGCTTTCTGTACAGGAACCACCACATTCAAAGTCTTTTTACCATCGGTAATTGGGAAGGCAATATTGACATATTGGGTATTCTCGTGAACATGGGTAATGAACGGCATTGCCAAACGGCCAATATGTTGCATACGAGACTTAAAGTTTCCATATACGAGATCATACAGCTTAGACACAGCCTCATCGCTACGCATACCAAAGATTTCTTTCTCCGAGAAAGGAATCTCACAAGCAAAAGTACGAATCATCTCCAACTTCAAACCCTCGAAGTCATGATTGTTGCGAGCATCGTTGTAGATCAACCCACATGTATCATAGAATGTGTTGCTGATATCGATAGGCAAGCGGTCACCATATAGGGCATTACGACGCTTGTTGTAGATCACCGTACGCTGATTATTCATAACATCATCATATTCCAACAAACGTTTACGGATACCAAAATTATTCTCTTCTACTTTTTTCTGTGCACGCTCAATCTGTTTGGTAATCATAGAATGTTGAATCATCTCGCCATCCTGGAGGCCCATCTGATCCATAATCTTAGCTATACGCTCAGAACCGAACAAACGCATCAAGTCATCTTCAAGCGACACGAAGAACAAAGACGAACCGGGGTCGCCTTGACGACCGGCACGGCCACGCAGCTGTCGATCGACACGACGAGATTCGTGACGTTCTGTACCTATAATTGCAAGACCGCCAGCCTCACGTACACCAGCTTTAAGTTTGATGTCAGTACCACGACCAGCCATATTGGTTGCGATAGTAACCTTGCCAGCTTCACCAGCTTCAGCCACAATATCAGCTTCGCGTTTATGCAATTTAGCATTGAGCACATTGTGAGAAATACCGCGCATCTTCAACATCTTGCTCAGTAATTCAGAGGTCTCTACAGATGTTGTACCGACCAAAACAGGACGTCCTTCACCTACAAGTCGCTCCACCTCTGCAATCACAGCAGCAAATTTTTCTCTTTTGGTTTTGTAGATCACATCATCCAAATCCTGACGAGCGATAGGACGGTTGGTAGGAATCACCACCACATCCAGCTTGTAGATATCCCAAAACTCACCGGCTTCGGTTTCTGCTGTACCCGTCATACCGGCCAGTTTCTTATACATACGGAAGTAATTCTGGAGAGTTATAGTTGCATAGGTTTGGGTTGCAGCCTCAACCTTTGCATTCTCCTTAGCTTCAACAGCTTGATGGAGACCATCGCTCCAACGACGGCCTTCCATAATACGACCCGTCTGTTCATCCACAATCTTCACCTGGCGATCTTCCGTAACAATGTAATCCACATCACGTTCAAAGAGAGTGTATGCTTTTAAAAGCTGATCTACAGTATGAACGCGGTCACTCTGAACAGCGAAATCACTCATGATTTTCTCTTTCTGAGCAGCCTTTTCTTCAGCCGAAAGATCACTATGTTCTAATTCAGCCAATTCGCCTCCGATATCGGGCAGTTGGTAGAAACGACGATCCTCACCTTGATCTGCTAAATAGTCCATACCCTTATCTGTCAACTCAACCGTACGGTTCTTCTCATCTACTACAAAATAGAGGTTGTCGTCAATAATATGCATAAACTTGTTCTGTTCCTGCATATAGAAGTTTTCCGTACGCTGCAGAAGCGTCTTTACACCAGTCTCCGAGAGATATTTGATAAGAGCCTTGTTCTTGGGCATACCGCGATATGCTGCCAATAAAGCTTTTGCACCTTCTTCTTCTGGCTTAAGATCCGTGTTGTTGCCGATCAAACGCTTTGCATCAGCCAACACTTGGTTGATAAGTGAGCGCTGAACGTTGTACAGCTTCTCGATAACAGGTTTAAAACGATTAAACTCTTGGTCATCATCACCCTTACCAGTAGGACCACTGATAATAAGAGGAGTACGAGCGTCGTCGATCAACACAGAGTCCACTTCATCCACAATAGCATAATTGTGCGAACGCTGAACCAACTCACTCGGATTACGGCTCATATTATCACGCAAATAGTCGAAGCCGAACTCGTTATTAGTACCATAGGTAATATCTGCATTGTATGCACGTTTACGTTCATCACTATGAGGCTCATATTTGTCAATGCAATCTACCGAGAGTCCATGAAATTCGAAAAGCATACCCATCCATTCCGAGTCACGCTTAGCAAGATAGTCATTTACTGTAACAACGTGAACACCTTTGCCAGGTAGCGCATTGAGATAAACGGGTAAAGTAGCCACCAAAGTTTTACCTTCACCGGTAGCCATCTCTGCAATCTTACCACTATGGAGCACCGAACCACCGATAATCTGCACATCGTAATGTATCATATCCCAGGTAATCATATTGCCACCAGCCATCCAAGAATGATTGTAGAAAGCCTTATCGTCACGAATCACAACATTATCTCTACGGGCAGCCAAATCACGATCATGCTGAGTAGCGGTCACTTCAACTTCTTCGTTCTCTGCGAAACGGCGAGCAGTCTCTTTCATTACTGCAAACGCTTCTGGAAGGATTCGATCAAGTATATCCTGAGTCTTTTCGTAACTACTATTCTCAAGTTCTTCGATACGTTTGTAGATAGTCTCTTTTTTATCTACAGGCATCTCGTAATCGTCATCCAAACGCTGACGAAGTTCAGCAAGCTCTTGTTCTTCCTGTTCAGTTTCCTTACGGATAATATCCTTGAACTCAATAGTTTTAGCACGCAATTCGTCGTTCGATAGTTGCTGGATAGCGGGATACACAGCCAAAGTCTTCTCAAGCAAAGGCTTAACCTCTTTCAAGTCGCGATCCGACTTACTACCGAACAGTTTCTTTAGAAAATTTGCCATAATTTATTATAATAATATATTTAAAATTCACATTTAACAAATGATTTACAGAGCACTAAGCGCAGGCATACTCCTTATCATCAAATACAAAGATACTAAAATTCTACAAAACACAAATCCTTTTCACTTTTTTCTCTAATACGTATTTCTAACGCTGACTCTCTCTATCAACAATTATGCCAATAAAGAAAAACCATCAGACACCGATCTCAAAGAAAGAGATCGCCAATAATATTGCACAATAAGCAATGGTCGAAAGTTCATCGTTGGAAATCTGAAGTTTGCTTTGGTGTAGATTTCAAAAAGCCACACAACAAAGAAAGAACCAGCGAGCCGAATAAGCCACCCAAACAAATGAAAACAAAAATTTTAATTCAATATCAACCGCCCAAAAGTCATGTCCAACCCCACCTAGAAACTAAAGCCCACCAGTTGTTAGCATTTTATATCTGATATAGTTTCATCGTAAATTCGTTGCAACATCGTACTGCCCGAGGGCATAATACAATTCGAACTAAGGCCACGTCTATCATCCGATCGATTCTGTCACCACACTCATCCCAAGGATCCAGCAGTGCAGATCGATATTACCCCCTCCTCAATTCCACCACAAGTCCATCGGAAGCAGCAATAGTGTTCGGAAACACAGTTTTAGACTCATCCAATAGATTCTCAACCACCTTATAGCGAGCAGAGAAATGTGTTAACATCAGTTGTTTGGCGTCAGCCTTCTTTGCCAGTTCTGCAGCCTGAAGAGTGGTACAATGCTTACGCTGTTCTGCCAAATCGGCACGTGACTGGTCAAAAGTACTCTCTACGCACAGCAAGTCAACATCCTTGAGCACTGGGAGTATAGTCTCTGTATAGGCGGTATCACAGCAGTAAGCATAGGTTAAAGGCTTTCTGCGAGGCATAGTAAGTAGGGCATTGGGGACCACCTCACCTGCAGGAGTAATATAATCTTCTCCAGCCTTGATTTTCGCTATCTCTATCGGCACCAAGTGATACTTGTCGCGAACACCTGGCACAAGATTCAACCCTGTAATATTTTCTTCAAAAAGAAATCCATAACAAGGTACACTATGTTGCAACGGGAACGCAGTAACCTTACAATGATTGTTTTCAAATATCAGTTCGGGGGCATCTCCTATAAGCTCTTTTACAACCAGTTCGTAATCCAACCTTGTATCACTAACTTTAAAGAAAAGATCAAGAGCATCTCTCAATCCCGGAGGCGCAAAGATTGTCACTGGCTCAGTCCTTCCACCCATATGCATAGATGCCAACAAACCCGGCAGTCCGAAAATATGATCACCGTGAAGATGAGATAAGAAAATCGTACCAAAAGATTGCAACTTCTGTCGGCAAGCACGCAGCTGATTCTGTGTCGATTCTCCACAATCCACCAACATTTTGCAACCATTGATGTTCACCACTTGCGAACTACAATGACGACCCAAGGTTGGTACCGCAGCTCCCGATCCTAATATAGTAACATAGAAATTCATATCTCGCTAATGGATATCAATATAAATCAAATCACCTGTATTAGGATCAAACAAAGCTTTATATCGACCATAGGGAAGACTTGCTACCGTTCCAAACTGAGAGATCTTTACCTCCTTAGTAAAACTAAACATATCGGAAAACACAGTAACATCAGCTTTCTCGGGGATACGATATTTGAAGGAATGTCGATCTCTATAAGAATCATTGGTCAAAGCACCTGTACGATAATGAACAAAGTTGATAGCCTTTTGGGTAGGATGCGTACAAGTGACGTTGCATTTTACTGCAATAGCATTATACGTAGAATCTACGATTCCGTCAGATGGGGTGTAGTGGAACAACAAGTAAGTCTGACTAGCAATATGCTCCTTATCCGACAAAGGATCAATAGTAAAAAACACCGTTTCCGACGACACCTTGCCCACAAAAAGCTCCAGCAATAGTTGTTCCTGACGGTCCAACTGTTGACATAGATATTGAATAGTGGCCGTATTGTAATCGCCCTCGTATTCACCAAACAGGAGCTCCTGCTTCTTCTGACGTATCTCCTCTATCTCTCGTGCCGCATCCAAAGCTTTCTGGCGTACACTTCGAGTATCTTTCTTGGTAGTAATCAAAGAAGGACGCCCAGGGCGATCATTTCGAACATAGAAGGTATCAGTGCGATCATACAAGTTGAACGAGGGTTCTTGAATAGCTTTCTCGAACATAGTCATATAAGGCGACACCTCGGCTGCTATCTGATCAGGGTCCTTACGAGAACCATCCTTTGTTACACCTACCGATTGTAACAGGTTGCGAGCATCTATCGAAACCGACAAGCGACCCGGATTAACAAAATAATAATAATTGGGGTCCGCGTTATTGTAGGTGGCAATTTCAATAGAATGAATAGAGTAAACAGAATCCGTATTTATACCAGACAGTCCCAGCAATTCAGACGCATAGGCCGAATATGGAGCCCCACTGTAATCCACTTTATCAAACGTCACTGCCACACTGACATACGTACGAGGTAAGGCATATAGGAATCCACCAGGGAGCTGGTTCTTTGGTTTCGATCTCACAGAATAAATATTATAGTTGGAACATGATGATAAAAACATCAATACCAACACTAACGATGATAGCAACAAACGCACACAAAACGGACGACGGATATTCATAAGCAAAGATTATTTTGGGGTTTAGAATTAGAAATAACACAAAGTGAAACAAAAGTCATCAAGCCATTGAGCAGCAATAGTTCGAAACCGAAGCAATAACCACCAAACCACGATTCAGAGTTAACCTTCAAAATATAGCATACTACTGGGCACAACACTGCCACAAGAGGCACCAAACGGTCTTTTACCCTACGTTTGGTAAACAGTCCGAAACCATACATACCTAATAGCGGACCATAAGTAAAACCAGCCAGATCGAACAAAGTGTCTATCAACGACTGATTATGGAACGGACGGAATGCAATGATCACCAACAGATACACCAAAGCAAAAGACACATGAACCCAACGACGGCATTTCAGTTTCTGTGCCTCGCTCATATCTTCTCGACGATCGAAACGAAGAAAGTCAAAACAGAACGTAGTAGTAAGAGCCGTTAACGTTCCATCCGCACTTGAATAACCGGCAGCAACCATTCCCAGCACAAACACTACTGCAGTAAAGGAACTCAAAGAGAAAGCTATCGATGGAAATATTTTATCGCACACTACTACACCCGCTTCATTTACCGGCAAAGCAAAACCAGTAGCCTGGGCATAGTATATCAACGCTGACCCTAAACATAAGAAAATGATGTTGACCACAATAAAAAGGATACTAGATGTCATCACATTCTTTTGAGCATCACGAAGTGTCTTACAAGTCAAGTTCTTCTGCATCATATCCTGATCCAAACCAGTCATAGTTATCGTAATAAAAGCGCCACCCAATATCTGTTTCCAATAATACTTAGGATGATGAGAATCTGTTTCAAACATACGGGTGTAACCATCTTGCGCCGACTGCCGGAGCAGATCACCCGCCGAAAGTTCCAATTGAGAGAGTATAGCCACAACAGTGATAATCGCAGCTAAGAGCAAGAAGGTTGTCTGAAGAGTATCGGTCCACACCACAGTCTTAATGCCACCACGAAAAGTATATAACAAAATAATAGCAATAAATATCACAGCAGGTACCCAGAATGGGATGCCCCAGTACTTAAACACAAACTCATAGAGCACGAACACCACCAGATACATACGCAAAGCCGACCCCAAAAGACGACTTAAAATAAAGAATATAGAACCCGTACGCTCCGACGAAGGTCCAAAACGCTGTTCCAAGTAACTGTAAATCGACGTCAGGTTTAATCTATAATAGAGAGGCAACAATAGGCTAGCAATCACAACATAACCCAACACATAGCCGAACACCATAGGCATATAGGTAAAAGCTCCCGAATATACGCCACCAGGAACCGACATGAAAGTAACGCCGGACAAAGAAGCGCCCAACATACCGTAGGCGACAACAAACCAAGGAGACTTGCGATTACCTCTAAAGAAAGCCTCATTGTCCTTAGTCTTCCTCGACGACAACCACATTATCAGAAACAGAAGAGCCGTATATGCGATAAAGCAACCCAGTATTATCAATTCCATTGTTTTCTTCTTTTTTTCAACAGAAACATTATGAATGCAGAGCAGTATCCCGTCCCATACATCAGAGCAATATGTAATTTGAATTAACGCGAAACATCGACATTTATTACAATACTAATCCAATTCATAGCCGAACTGTTTCAACGCCTTATCACTGTTACGCCAATCTTTGAGAACTTTCACATACAATTCCAAATAGCAGCGTTTTCCAGAAAACTCCTCTATATCTTTCCTTGCCTCGATTCCCACACGCTTCAAAGACTTGCCCTGATGGCCAATAATAATCCCCTTCTGTGACTCTCGTTCTACATAGATAATGGCTCGTATATTGTCCACCTGCTCTTTCTCTTCATAACTTTCCACAACCACCTGGCAAGCATACGGAATCTCTTTCTGATAATAAAGCAAAAGTTTCTCTCTTATGATCTCCGACACGAAAAAACGCATACTACGGTCAGTAAGCTCATCTTTTGGGAAATAGGGAGGGTTCTCTGGAAGCAAAGCCATGATATTATTGAATATCGCATCAATATTGAAACGTTCCGTTGCAGATGCAGGAATAACAATAGCACGAGGTATCTGATTTTTCCAATATGCAATCTTATCCTCTACCGCCTGCTGATTTGAGAGGTCTATTTTGTTTATCACCAATATAATCGGAGTGCTGGACCTCACAACTTTCTGTAGCACATCCTGATTCTTGAACGTTTCACCCAGTTCGGTTACCAATAAGAAGAGATCAGCATCTTGTAATGCCGAATTCACGAAGCCCATCATCGACTCATGCAACTTATAATGCGGGTTAACAATACCCGGAGTGTCAGTATAAACGATCTGGAAATCGTCGCCATTCACAATACCCATTATTCGATGACGAGTCGTTTGAGCCTTAGAAGTGATGATACTAAGATTCTCCCCCACCAAAGCATTCATCAATGTCGATTTACCCACATTAGGGTTGCCAATAATATTAACAAAACCTGCTTTATGCATAACAAACAATATGTGATTTCGATTACAAACAAAACAATTACTTCAACGATCCCAACAATTGCTGGAATTCACTGAGATGACGTATCGTATAGGTTGGCCTGAAAGCTTTCTTTTCAACATCCACACCTGTAGGATTATAAAAAACCTGATCTATTCCAGCTTTTCGAGCGCCCACTATATCCACATCGAAATCGTCACCTATCACCATACACTGGTCAGCACTTGTACCCAACCTATCAACCACTGCGTTGAAAAATCTAACATCAGGCTTCATGAAACCAATGTCTTCGCTCAAAAAGAAATGACTAAAATAATGGTCAATTTTAGAGCTTATCATCTTTGGCAGCTGTGCTTCGGAGAAACCATTGGTTATGATACAGAGAGTGTGATCGGTAGCAGAGAGCCATTCAAGGAGCTCTCTTGTCCCAGGCATCAATCCTGTCTGTTTCGGACCTTCCAACACATAATAGTCACCCAACTGACGAGATAAGACGCCAGGCGACGTCACTCCAAAAAACTCTAACGGGATAATAAAACGCTGAACATACAACACCTCTTTCGACAATGTGCCATTACGATAAGCATCCCACAGCATAGCGTTCACCTCGCGATACTTATCATGAAACGTCTCATAGTCAGTACGACACAAATTGCCCAAATCAAAATGAGCAAACATCTTCCGAAAAGTAATCTCAGCATTACCTTCGAAATCCCACAGAGTCCTATCTAGGTCAAAGAGCAGAAACATATACGACTAGTTAACAGAAAAAAAGCTATTAAGAAACTGTCCTGTTTTTGTTGGTAATGTTTATCGTCCAGAGAAACGAGGGATTTTTAATAGTACCGAGGGCGCAATGTTGCAAAAGTCGAGTGTAGAGCAATCGTGCTTGCCATACCAGGACCAGGCAACATCAGTGAAACTAATAGGGTTTCATAGTAACCGAAGGACTATAAAAAAACACCGTATATGGCATAAGAAAGTTACTGAATAAAATCCAAACAATTTCTAATAATCAAACTACCATCTACAGAAAAAAGGTCGCGAGATAATTCGCGACCTTTTCTGATTATCTTTTCAATTCCACAAAAACGTAGAATCAGATTATTCAGCTGCAGCTGCTTCAGCAGAAGCACTTGCGCGGGTGCTATTGATAACAACAACCTCGCTACTCTTAGGATTGAGAACCTCGAAGTTCTGAGCATCGATATCCTGAACTTTGATACGCTGAGCAATATCAAGTTTGGTAATATCAAGAAGAATCTCGCTGGGCATGTTGGCGGGCAAAGCTTTCACGTTGAGACGTTTTTGCTTGTAAACGAGTTTACCACCTTTCATCACACCTACAGAAGTGCCACAGGTATGTACGGGGATAGACATAACGATAGCCTTATCATCGCTCAACTCATAGAAGTCAGCATGGTAAACGATTTCGGTAACGGGATGATACTCGATATCTTTCAACATAGCACGATATTTTGTACCATTGATATCGATTTCCACGAAACAAGGTTCGGGGTTGAAGATAATGCGGTCGAACTGGGTAAGAGGAAGGGAGAACACCTTCTGCTCACCATTACCGTACATAACGCAAGGCACGCGGTCTGCACGACGCAGTGCTTTAGCATCTTTTTTCCCTACGTTCTCGCGAAGAGAACCGCTCATAGATACTACTCTCATTGTTTTGTTTGTTTTAAAGACCCGAAGGTCGGTTAATATAATTAAATGAATAATAAATTATTATCTAATGAAGTGGACAGTACCTCTTTGATTGCGGATAGTAGTCTCATAGAGGTTATCGATAGACTCATTGCTAACAATTCTATGGAGAGCCTCGGCTATCAGCCAATCGCAACTCAGCACATTGATCTTGCTGCTTTCGCGTTTCAAAGGAATGGTATCAGTCACCACAAGTTCTTCCATCACAGAAGCTTCAACCTTTTCGATAGCAGTGCCGCTCAATACAGGGTGAGTAATCATAGCACGAACGCTCTTAGCACCGTTTTCTTTGAGTATTTCAGCAGCTTTGCAGATGGTAGTTCCGGTATCGATGATATCATCAAGCAGTACCACATGCTTGCCAGACACATCGCCCAACAGACGCATCTCGCCAATCTCATTGGGTTTATTGCGATGCTTGTAGCAGATCACGAAACCGCAGCCCAAAGTCTTGGCATAGGTGCTTGCACGTTTGCTACCGCCCATATCGGGGCTGGCAAACACGATATCCTCGAGGGGAATATCCAGACTACGAAGATAAGGCATAAAAATCGAGCTACCGAAGAGGTGATCAACAGGAATATTGAAGAAACCTTGGATCTGATCGGCATGAAGATCCATAGTCACCACGCGATCCACACCAGCAGCCATCAACATATCGGCAATCAACTTCGATGCAATGGGCACATGAGGCTTATCTTTACGATCCTGACGAGCAAAACCATAATAAGGAATAACAGCAATCACCTTCTCAGCCGAAGCACGGCGTGCAGCGTCAACCATCATTAAAAGTTCAAACAGGTTGTCGGTAGGAGGGATAGTAGATTGAATAATGAATACAACACCGCCGCGGATGCTTTCTTCATAAGAGGGTTGGAACTCTCCATCGGCATATTGGAACACTGCCGACTTACCCAGCTCAATTCCGTAATTTTTTGCAACTTCACCGGCAAGCTTTTGAGTAGCTCTACCCGAGAAAATGAATACTTTATCGCTTTTATTATCGCTCATTTTATTAACATTTGAGACTGCAAAAATACAACTATTTTTCAAACCAAGGCTTCTTTTACGTAAAAAAAAACTTCACATAGTCATTTCGCAATGTATATCACATATTTAGAAACATCATAGAGTCATCAAGCACAACACTACATAATTTTCAGTCATAGCCAACATCAACCACCACACCGATACACAAAATCACACACCGCTAAAAAGGAAACTTGTCGAGGCCTACATTATTGCCTTCTTATTGGAATTCGCTTTCATCGAGCTTATTTCCCATAAAGTTGTCCAAGGTTATCTCTTGTGGCGACACAAACCACACCACATCACCTACAAAAAAAGAAGTATCTGGTTTAGGATTAAGCATATACTCCTCACCTCGTTCTATAGCGATAATCAAAGCATGGTAGAGCACCTGGAAATTAGAGGTACGGATTTGCAACCCCAAAAGGTTGCTATTATTTTTCACCTCCAACCGGTAGATATTAAGTTCGTTGTCGCTATGATCATGAATAAACATATTCGGTTCCACATCCACCTCCGAACGGAACCTCATAATCTCGTCCTCGCCACCAATAACCGTCAGCCGATCCAATGGCATAATGACCATATCTTTTGAAGGCAGATCGTAAATATGCTCGCCTCGTTCTATCGACACTACGTTGACACCATATTGTTCACGGAACCCCGTTTCATACAAACGTTTTCCCACGAAGGGTGAATACTGAGTCACCGGGATACGCTCCATCTGGAAATTTTGTTCTAACGATTCAGGTATCTTGAACGAATGCTGAGCCTGACGCTGGTTAAAATTGTCGATAAAACGATTCTCTATACGCTGGTAATAAGCCACCGTTTTGCTAGAAAACACCACCGTAACTACAACGAGCAAAGCTATCACCAATATAAAACCCAGAGCCAAATGGATATATCTACCAACCACCAGTCCAACAAAAAGCATTGCCGTAACGTACCGAAACAACAACACAGGTAAGACAATAGCCTGAGAATGCGCATACTCTTGGAGCAACATCTTGATATGTTTTTTACTATTGTTGTGCACCACCATGGCCCAAAGGAAGGGCGACAGCACTAGCAATGTAGCACCCATACCAATCAGATTACCCCATATCGACGGCGTACCGTCGGGTGCGACGAACAAACCGTTCAACACTGGTTTCAACACACCGAAACTCAGCATGCACAGCGCCATGGTGATTACACCATAGAGCATGATCGACGACAACTGCTTCTTCAAGAACCGGCGTATCGATGCCTCGTCGGTCGAACTCTTGGCAGAGATGCTATATCTCTCCAGGCCCTCTTTTACCCTCCGTGGTACCATAGGGTAGAATTTTTCATAAAAAGGTAATGCCGCCTTTACCATATAAGGTGTCACGAAGGTAGTGATAATAGAAACAGAAACAATGACAGGATAAAGATCGGCATTGATCACGCCAAAACTCAAACCAAGTTCAGCTATGATAAACGAGAACTCACCGATCTGGCAAAAACAGAAGCCCGATTGTACCGCCGTCTTCAACTTTTTTCCCGAAAGCAAAACGCCCAATGTTGCCGCAGAAGACTTGAATACAACCACTGTGGCTGCAATGACAACAATTGGAACCACATATTTCACCAAAATATGAGGGTCAACCAACATACCCACAGACACAAAAAACACTGCACCGAAAAGATTCTTCACTGGAGTGATAATACGATGGATAGCATCGGCCTCGATCGTCTCGGCCAAGATAGCACCCATCACAAAGGCGCCCAATGCTGTCGAAAAACCAGCATAGTTTGCCAACACGACCATACCGAAACAAAGTCCCACAGCCACCACACACAAAGTCTCTTCCGTCATATAACGGCGCATACGTTTCAACAACGAGGGCAGTAAGAAAATACCAAAGGTGAACCACACGATGAGGAAAAACACCAGTTTCAACATCGAACGGCCCAACTCTGCACCATCGAAATGCTTACTCACACTCAATGTAGAAAGAAACACCAACAGTAACACAGCCACCAAGTCCTCCACCACCAATACTGCCGTCACCGTACTCGTAAACTTCTGCTGTTTCATCTTCAGGTCGTCGAACGATTTAATAATAATCGTTGTAGAAGAGATTGAGAGCATACAGCCTAAGAACACACACTCCAAAGACTCAAAACCCAACAACCGACCAACGCTGCTACCTATAAGGAACATGATGATAAGCTCCGTCAACGCCGTGATGGCGCCAGTGCTTCCCACTTTCTTCAGTTTTTTAATGCTGAATTCCAATCCCAAAGCAAACATGAGAAACACAATGCCAATGTCGCTCCATACACGGATATTCGAATCGTCTGTAATAGCGGGGAACCAAGGGAAATAGGGTCCGATGAAAAAGCCAGCCACAATATAGCCTAAAACCAGAGGCTGTTTCAGCCATTTAAAGATTACGGTAGTACATCCTGCCGTAACAAGAATGATAGCCAAGTCGTAAAAAATAGAAGGTAATGAGGACATAATGGTAGATGAGAATTATTGTGTATTTGTCGAATTGTCTATTTGTTGAACTATTTATCAGAGGAAGTCTGCAACTATTATATCACCCAAACTATGGTCGGTGACCAACGTGGAGCCAAGGTCAGCGGCCGAAGTGGAGCCACACGCCACACTTACCCGAAATGGTGTTAATGATTCTTCAATATTTCACTCACCACAGGGAGCATTTGGTCGGGTGCAATCAACGGGCACTCCGGGGTACCCTGAATACTGATGAGCACTGTACGATAGCCCAAGGTTTCCAGCATTTCAATCATACGTGACATTCCTACACGTGCAGCCTTATCCAAAATACCATTCTCTATAGCCCTCTCTTTCATTTTGTCACAAGCTTCTTTCTCTATCCTCGTCACTTGGTTGTGGCTCCAGTTTCCATCTTGTTGGAACACTTTGATGTCCGACGGATTCACCACCACATCGAAAATCTCGGGTTCAGGCAACACCAACCAAAGGGTATCCCCAGAAGCCCTCACATGAGTAGAATCCACTTTCCCAAAATCAAAACCAGCCCGTACCTTGCCCTTCGCCACGATCACGATCTCGTCTCGACCATGTGAAAGCAATCGGGTACCCTCTTTGGAATAATAAAGCACCATCTCATCGCAGTAGCCCGCAGTCACAAACTCGTCAATCTGCTTTATCTGAGCCACCAATGTTTTTGTATCATCAATCTTAAGGTCTTTCTTCTTAAACCAGTCGAAGGATTTATGCTTAGGAGTCACTATCGCCAGCACAATCAGTATAGTCATCAAGACAACAAGGACAACCCATCTATTGACCTTCACCCCCACCCTGTCCATTCTCACCACAGGCTTCATCAACACCTTCTCTTTTCTGGCTTTATTTAATTTTGGAAGTTTCATAACCATCTCAAATGTTGTTTATTTGTTTTTTTAGTGATCAGTGTGGTTGCCGCTGATTAGCTATTGATTTGTCGAACTGTTGATTTGATTCTTGGGTAATCAGAGAGGATGCGATCCAACAAGTGGCCTTGTTGGTGGTATCTTCTGTTCACTCATCAATGTTCACCTGGAGAATAGTAATCCGACTCTTCAATCCTACTCATTCATTCAAATTTCACAGTCACCTTCTCAAAACCCAGCTGTCGTAGCATAGCGGTGATCGATTCTTTAGCATTCTCCTCTGCCTCTTGTAATATGCCCATCTTAGGTATGCCGGTTCTTATCTGTTTCTCCGCTTGCACCAACAATTTGTTACGCTCTTTTGCATCAAAATCGCTACGCAGCATCGAGATCTTCTTGTACGTCATCTTCACCTCATCGGGAGGCATATTGAAAGAGAGTACCTTGGCATGGGGAAGACGCACTACCACCGAACGCGAAGCCTCATCAACCACCACCTTGTCCAAACTCATCATTGCCATATCCACACCCGCTTTCACATACGATGTAGTAGTAAAGAGAATCATTCTGTCGCCCAGTTTGTACCACTCGTCATTGTCGTTCACCGAAACAATCTTATTGATGGTATATTCCACCGTCCCCAGCTCCGCCATCTCCGTAAGCTGAGGCAACCAGCCATCCAACTCGTCCTGGAGACTGTGTTTCTTGCAAGCACCGCAAAGCAACACTACCACAACCAGGCACCACCCCCAGCGAGACACACCCCGCCAAGGACACAATAGTGAAGAATATCGTTTCGTATTCATAAAATTCTTTCTATAATACTCCTCTAACGAAAAAGACACAAAAATATTGCCCGCCAACACTCAGTGATGGGCAACGCAAAATCATAGATACCTACAGTGCCTGCACCATCAAACAAATTCTCATTGATTCAAAATCTCAACCAAGAAGAAGCCTTGCAGGCCCTCTATGACCACCTGCGTCTCGACTAGTAGTGGCACATGAAAGAGCAGGCAGCACCCCTGTATTCCAACATGAGTACGAGCTCAGCACCGATACCCCCGTAATCCCAATAGCCTATATCGCCCAACCCCTACGAGGTCTGCTTCGAATGTCAAAGGCCTCACGGCATGGGCCGCTTCGTCCGCATAATCCCCGAAGACGTGGTGGTCGTCCAAGGTCAGAAACGATAAGAGAGAGAAAAAAAATAGTCTCTATTCCAGTCTATCAAAAAGGTTCTTCAGAACTCCACCTACGCATTCTCCGGATGAATCTACGTTTTTCCTAAAATAAATAAAGCGTAGCCATTCAGACTACGCTAATTTTGTAGCATTTACTGCCAGCAAGTATATAGTGAAGATAAAAAAACAACTTAAGACAATATTTCATTTTGTAAATATGCTTTAGACCATCTTGTCGGCTATATAGACCATTTTGTAATCCTGCAAGTGGGAACTTGCTGGCAAAATGCTCAAAGGTTCACCAAACCTTTTTGACATCAGTCATGTAGCTTGTTCTCCGCTCTGCTCGCAATCTCTTCGAGAACGCTATCGAGTTTCACAGAAGATCTTCATACTCCATCCTCACAATGTAAAAATAGCTCGGCAATCTAAGCTAAATCATATCACAAAAACTGTAGTCGGCGACCGAAGTGGAGCCAACAGCTACACTATCCGAAGTATAGCCAAGGCCAGCAACTGAAATGGAGCTAACTTATTTTTTCATCATCACTTAATTCTTTTTTTTATCATCACTTAATATCGCATTCAAGCATCTTCTCTCCTTCAAGGAACCCTTCCAGTTTGTCACCTATTTTCACGGGACCCACACCGGCGGGAGTACCAGTATAGAGATAGTCGCCAGTTTTGAGCGTCATAAATTGAGACACATAGCTGATAATGGTGTCGATAGAGAAGAACATCTGGCTAGTATTACCCTGTTGCACCATATTGCCATTATGAAGAAGATGGAAATCGAGATTGTTGACATCTTTATGAAGATCCTCAATAGGGATAAAGTGACTAAGAACAGCACTATCGTCAAAACCCTTAGCTAATGCCCAAGGCTGGCCTTTCGCTTTGGCTTTCATCTGAATATCGCGAGCAGTAAAATCAATACCGAGGGCCACTGCATCATAATAGCGCGAAGCAAAACGAGGTTCAATACTTTTGCCCACTTTACTGATACGAACCACCACTTCTAATTCAAAATTGACCTCTCTACTGAAATCAGGGTAGAAGAATGGCTTATTCTTAAGCAGCAAGGCGCTATCGGGTTTAAGGAAGATAACAGGCTCAGTTGGCACGTTGCTTTGTCCCTCAGGTAGGAAAGTTTCACGAGGACGCATCTCTGCAGCGTGATCAGGGTAGTTTTTTGCTATACAGATGATTTTCATAACAGAACAAAGAAAATATTTCGTTTATTAATCAATACTATTTTACCAAAGTATATTCAAGGAAGAGAGTCTGAGTGACATCTTCGCCCTTGATACGGATAGTAAGCGGAATAAAGTCGGACACCACCGGCGAAGATTTACGGTTGTCCATCTTCATATAGATAACCAAATCGCGACCGGGGGTAAGCCTACTATACCCCACCACCGTCATATTGGGATTACCCACACTGATGAAATCCAGCGACTGTTCCAAGAAAGCACTATGTTGCAGTCTCACCTCCACGTCGGCAGTCTCACCAGTAAAGAAAGTGCCGATATGCAGAGCTCTGGAAGGGATACGAAGACAAGAGATCAAGCTGCTGTCATCCTCCAGATACTGATAATCTTGGATTTCTATACGACGTTCACGGCTGGCATCAACACTATACACCGACTTAGCAGCATCGCTGCGCGAAGTTGATACACCCTCAGCAGCCCTACTACTACCATAAGCCACTTCGCGGATCACCAACGAGCCCGTGGTGTCGCTCTTGCTCGTGAGGAACTGACGCAGACGACCGTGGTCGTACTCCATAAGCTGGTTCACAATGGAAGCCACACGACGACGCGAGATCTTCTTGTTGTATGCGCTGGAATGAACCGGGCTAGCGTACCCTTCCACCGTCATACTGACACGACGACCCGAACGAAGATCGTCGATAAGAAGGTTGATAAAATCTTCGAATTTCACACAATTATCGTGCACCTCATGTTCAAAGAAATAGTCCACCTCGGCCAGCAGAGAATCACGGCGTTGTTCGTCAGCCACTCCTGCAAAGGCATTTTTGTAGGCACTCCTGCGGAACATATAACGGTTGTATGTCTGGAAATAAGTAGCTGTAGTAGTATAAAGTTCCGATTTAGGATCAGGAATGTCATTGTCGAAATAGAGCGATATAGGAAGCAGATTATGCACAGCCCCTTTACGCTGAACAGCAATCTCCTGATGCACTGGTTCCACCTTAGGCTGAGCCTTCTGCGATTTCCAACGATAGATATCGTTGCAACAAGTGTTCACGCCATCCTTCGAACGATTTGAAGTCATATACCCCACATTAGGGTTTGAGTTATTTACTGTAAAATAAAGATCGTTGGCAGTGCTGTTGAGAGGGGTACCCATGTTGACAGGAAGCTCCCACGCATCACGGTTGCCATTGGAAAAGAACACATCATAGCCCCCATAGCCATAATGGAAGTCAGACGAGAAATAGAGACGCCTCTTCATAATGTCGTAGAAAGGCGTTATCTCGTTGCCGATAGTGTTGATCGGACTGCCCAGATTCACGCAAGGTATCAGCACACTGCCATCTTTGCCGATGAGGGTGTACCAGATATCTAACCCACCCAAACCGCCAGGTCGATCGGAGGAAAAATACAGAATCACCGTGCTATCCGGCAGGTACCCCACAGTAGGTTGCGTGCTTGTGTACCCAGACACATTCACATCACCAGCCACCCGCTGTGGCTTAGTCCAACGACCTTTCTTCACATGTGTCTCATAGATATCACAAGGAATATTACTGAAATCATCATCCTTACAACGGTTAAAAAACAGACGCTCGTTGATAGGATCATATGCCACATTACCAGAATGCATGTCCTTGCTGTTCAACCCCCATTCATTGAGGATCGAAGGGCCGGGTTTGCCTGCCATCGATACAGGTGCCTCAAACACCTGCATCAACATTAGCCCTTCCGACAAGGAATTCTTGCTGTTTTTCGAGATATCCTGCATCGAATTGAAAAGGATCATCGTGTCACCGATCATCACCGCACCCGACTCGCCAGAAGGCGTGTTGACATTTTTACCCTCACGACTCACACCATAGGCCAATGCCGACTGAGCCGTCGTGGCACCGTCCATCAGCCACTCACAGTTGCGGAGCTTCTGGGTAGCCAAAGCCGTCAGATTCTCCTTTTGTGCAAACGAAGAGAGATAACGGTCGAAATAGAAATAAGCAGAATCGTACTGACCACAATACATCAGCATACACCCCAAGTGATAATAAAGATCGTCGAAATCGACAGCTTGGGGCGAATGCGCCAGCTGCTTATAGTACTTCACCGACTCGGCATACAGATTGGCTTGGCGATTAGCATCACCCATCTTGTATATCAGTTGGTTGGTAAGTTTCTTCTTTGCTGCCTGCTGGTAGTAACCAACAGCAGATTTATAGAATCCCATTGCCATTGCCTCGTCGCCTTGGCGCTCTAGCGACGATTGGGCCATCAAAGAGACAGCACATATAAGAATAGTAACAAAAGAGGATAAACGTTTTATCATAAGCACTATATTTTCAAAAAAAACAATCAGTCTAATTTCATTTATACTTAATCAGTTATATTATAGGGCAAGGCATAGCCTTGGGGCGCATCTTTTGATGCGTATTGAGCCTATACACCACCGTAAACTCAAAGGCACCCACGCTCTTCGACGCCGGAGTGAGCTTCGACACATTGGCATCATAGCAAAAGTTGTAAAGCAAAGCATTATGCTCAAACGTACAAGTGAGCATCAACGCATCAAACATACGGTAACGGGCACCCATGGAAAACGACATGATATCGCTTATAGCCTCCGAGATAATCCAGCGGCAGTCACCACCCACTATCACTTCCAAGTTGTTGTGTTGCAACTGAGCCAATACCAAAGGCTGCAACGCGACATCGGGCCATTCGCGATATTCAGCACGTGCATAGAACGTATAACGAGGTTCCAGATAAACATCGTCAGCCCCCAAATAGGATATATTTGGTCTGTTGATGTTGCGCGACGAGAAACCCACTTTCAGATAGAAATCGTCGTCGGGTTGAACAAAGAGGGCCACTCCAGCCCCTAAAAGTGGGAAGGAGGCCGTGGTATTGACAAAATGTTCAGCCGGGTCAGTCACCACCGCATCGGCGGGATCGAATCCCGCATTACCGTAGCCACCCTCTATTCCCAGCGACACTATCGTACTGCCACCGCCCAAACCCTTGTAGTACGACAAAATAGCGCTTGCCGCCGTAGTGCCATAGTGCAGCGTTCCTGCACGGTCTGTGCTAGCCACCACACCTAGACTCAGCCCATCCTGTTGATAGCGACGCCGCTTCAACGACATCTCGGCTGTAGCCGCCATCGTCTGATAGGGCTGACTCACCGTAGCCCACTGGTTGCGGTAGGAGAGGCCGAAACGACCTTGTCCGTCGAAGAAGCCAGAATAAGCAGGATTGAGCATAACGGGGTTCACATCTATCTGCGAAAAATGAATATCCTGTGCATAAGCCAAGCAGCACGAAACACACAAAATAGCCATAATTGTCGCAAAGGGTTTCACTTCAAGAGATTAATTATTTATCATCCACCTCACTAACCACGGGTAAAGGGAGGCAGTGAGATGTCGGCAAAATCGTTATTCAAATATTTGAAATAGCCAGCTATACCCACCATAGCAGCATTGTCTGTGCAGAACTGAAACTGGGGAATAAAGGCCTTCCAATGATGTTTCTGAGCCATCTGTTGCAAACGTTCACGCAGATACGAGTTGGCGCTCACGCCGCCTGCAATAGCCACTTGGCGCACCCCCGTAGCCAGCACCGCACGTTCCAGCTTCTTGATCAAAAAATCCACAATACACTTCTGTATCGAAGCACAGAGATCGGCCTTGTGATGCTCAATGAATTCGGGATCGTTCACCAGTTGGTCTCGGAGGAAATAAAGAAACGACGTCTTGATACCGCTGAAACTGTAGTCGAACCCCTGTATATGGGGAGTAGCGAACCTAAAAGCATCTGCGTTGCCCTCTTTGGCAAGCTTGTCGATAATAGGGCCACCGGGGTATCCCAAATCCATAATCTTCGCCGCCTTATCTATACTTTCACCAGCAGCATCGTCGATTGTCTGCCCCAATATTTCCATCTCAAAATGCGATTTCAGTAAAATGATCTGCGTATGTCCACCCGATACCAAGAGGCATATAAAAGGGAACTGAGGCACCTCGCTGCCATCGTTCTCCTTGATAAAATGTGAAAGCACGTGGGCTTGCAGATGGTTCACCTCGATAAGAGGAATGCCGAGAGCCTGAGAGAAACCCTTGGCAAACGACACACCCACCAACAACGAGCCCAGCAGACCAGGACCACGGGTAAAAGCCACCGCATCGATCTGACTTTTGTCGATACCCGAACGCTTGATAGCCGCATCAACCACAGGAAGTATGTTCTGCTGGTGAGCACGCGAGGCCAGTTCAGGAACCACACCGCCATATTGCTGATGCACCTGTTGAGAGGCAATCACATTAGAGAGAATGCGGTCGTTGTGCAGAATAGCCGACGAAGTATCGTCGCAAGAAGATTCTATAGAGAGTATGAATGCCATTTTTTAAAATATATTATACTTAACTAAAAACTGAACCAACAACAATGTAACCCTTTGTCATCCATCTTCAAAAATCATAGGCAGCCTATGCCATAGGGCCACAATGCAGGCAGTCTTAGCGAATGCAAAAATACATTTTTTTTTTAATGTATATACTAATTTATCAATAAATGTGTTATTAACGATATTGATTTGTTGATTTGTCGAAGCATTGATTTGTTTTTGCCCCATCCCTTGGCATCCAATTCTAATCATCAAGAGACACAATCCAACAGATCGATCATCGAAGTAACGAAGCACTTTGGAAACAAGAAAAAACAAACGGAGCCAACACTCCTAATCTATAAAAAGGACGAACGACATTAAGAAAGTTGTAACCATAATAGGATCCATCATGACCGGCATAGTGCTGCTGGTCTATATCGTCGTAGCTCTGCTCAACTACAGCGTAGTTCAATCGATAGCAGGCTCTATAGCCGGCAACTATCTCAGCCAAGAGACCCACGGCGTAGTTAAAGTAGGCGGCATCAGTGCCAATCTGCTCGGGCAAGTAGTTGTACACGACGCGATCCTCATCGACCCCGCCCACGACACCGTGGCCTATATGCATCGCGTAAGGTGCAGCTTCGACCGCTTCCCCTACCACAACCATTCGCTCAACTTCAACAAAGTGGTACTCCGCAACGGATACTTCCATTTCGACAACACCCAGTCCAAAACCTCGCTCGACTTCCTTCTCAACTATCTCTCCCAGCGCTTCCCACCCAAGAAATCCCCCTCGCCCCATGAGCGTTTCACCATACGCATCAACCGTATTGATGCCCACGATTTGGCCTACAAGCAAACACTCAAACCCGCCTCCAACATCTACGACGGCGTCCACGGTGTTGATGTATATAACATGCATTATCGAGACGTAAACTTCCGAGTACGAAACCTCCGAGTCGATGGCGACCATATCACCTGCGACCTTGAGAAATTCAGAGCCCACGAGCAGTCGGGCTTCGTGCTCGACAACTTCTCGGCCCACGTCTATGTAGCCTCCAACGGCATCAGCGCCACCAACATGGAACTGCAGAGCGACAGCACCCACCTTCTTTGCGACGTATTGCTACGCTACAACACATGGGAGACCATGCAGCACTACGTTGACAGCGTATATATGTTTGCCAACTTCAAACCCGGCACCACCCTCGACGGACGCACAGCCGGCTATTGGACCGAGGTGCTGTGGGGCGTGGATGATATCTACAACCTCGAAGGTGTAGTCTATGGGTCCGTCAACGACTTGCACTGCAACGACCTCCTGCTGCGCTTCGGCCATGGTAGCGAATGCCAACTCGACGCAGCACTTACCGACGTCACCCGCATCAAAGAGGCACAGATCGATGCCAATATATACCGACTTACCACCAACCACGGTGACCTTGACCGACTTGCCATACTCCACCAATTCGGGGTCACGCTTCCCGACCTCTTGAAGCAGATGGGATCTATGGATATCACACTCCAAGCTCAAGGCGGCATGGAAGGCATCACCGCCCGGTGCGATGTCAACAGTGCCGTCGGACAAGTCGATGTCAACGCATGGATGCTCAAAGACGAAAGAAGCAGTTCCTACACCTACTACGCCAATATCGAATCGCCCAACCTACAGGTATCGCAACTTGTGAGCAACGACTGGGTCACCTCTTCTGGATGCCACCTCACACTCCAGGGCGAAGGCATCCAGCTCGCCACCATGGTAGCCTCCGTAGAAGGCAGCCTCACCAACACTATGCTTCGCGGCAACCGCATCAAGACCTCACTCATCAACGCACAACTGGCCGACGGTGTAGTCGATGCCAACCTGCGCTTCCGCGACTCTGTGATGGCCCTCAACTTTAACGCCCACCTCAACCAAGGTAGCGACAGCACCACCCTCTGCGACATCAACGCCACCATACTTCGAGCCGACCTCAAACGGCTCAAACTCATAAGTGACCACGACAGCATGCTCACCATCTCCACCCACCTAGACGGTCATGCACAGTGGGGCAACCATGCCGACTTCTTAGAGTCCATCGACGGACAGCTCAAACTGGACCACACCGACATCGTTCGCAACCACAAAGGTGTCAAACTCGACAGCCTAGTACTTTCCGTCGGCCACCACGACGGCGAGAAAGCGCTCACCCTCAACACCGATATCATGAAGCTCAAACTAAACGGATACTACACCTTCAAAGCCCTACCCGATATCGTACATCATTTCTGCGACCATTATATTCCCAAATACTTCAACCCCTACCTATCCCAGCAGCCTATAGAAGACAATGCCACCATGGCCGACGCCATGTTCGACCTCCGCCTCGAATACAACGATCCATCGCGCAAGCTCGCCTTCCTTTTACCCACCGTCCAGATAGCCAACGGCACTGTGATTTCGGGCAGCTACAACTACGCCGAGTCGATTAAGCTCGTGCTCCGCTCCGACTCGTTGAGCATCGGCAGCATAGTGCTCGACAACATAGGTCTCCACTGCCGCGAACAAGGCGGCCAATACGTAGTCCAGATGTCGCTCGACAAGATACGCTCCTCTCAGACCCCTATCTTCGACAATCTCAACCTGCACCTCTCATCCGACAGCCGGTCCATGCTCTGCGATCTCAACTGGGACGACCGTGCCGACACCCTCTCCAACAATGCCGATATCGCCCTCATGATGCGGAGCGACAGCATTAAAAACACTTTCACCCTGTTGCGCAACAATATCAACATCCATGGCACCCGTTGGTACCTCACCAACGAAGGCCCCTGCATAGTAGGCCAACGAGGCATTCTCATCGACAACCTCACCTTCCAGTCTATCACCCGCCGACAAGCCATCTTTATTGACGGACGCCTCATGGACTCCCCCAACGATAGAATAGATGTCAGCTTCGACCACTTTGAGTTGGGACAGTTCGCCTTCCTTCTTGGCGATATGCCCCTCAAAATCGACGGCAGCCTCAACGGCACCGTCTCCGTCAAAGGTTTTGACGAGACACCCCACCTCGACGCCGCACTCGTTTTCAACCAGTTCAACCTCAACAACGTTGATATGGGCGATGCCGACGTCCACTCTTCGTGGAACGCCGAGCTCAATCAGCTCAACCTCTATGTCACCACCTCTCTCTTCACTCCCCAAGGTGTCATCGCCCCCTTGCAGCTCCAAGGCTTCGTCGATATGACACACGACGAGAAAGTCCTCGACTTCGACCTCAACATCAACGACCTACCTTTGGAAATAGCACAGCCCTTCATCGACAACGTCACTTCCCACATCGATGGTACATTGCAAGGCGAGATCACCATCGACGGAACCCTCGACGCTCTCGGCGTAGAAGGATACCTGGCACTCAACGAGAGCAAGATCGACATCGATTTCCTCAACACCTCTTTCGCTATCAACGACACCATCTACCTCGACCGCGACAGAGTGCGCCTCGACCACTTCACTATCCACGACACACGTCAAGGAGAGCTCACCCTCAATGGAGCGCTACGCCACCACCACTTCAAAGACCTCGCCCTCGACTTCGATCTCAACGCCCACGACCTCCTCTGCATGAACACACGGCCCCACTACGACGACTTCTTCGGCAGCCTCGTGATCGATGCCGACGGCACCATCAGTGGTCCCATGGAGAACCTCAATGCCGAGATGAACGCCACCACACGCCCCGGCACCGAGCTTCACTTGCCCATATCCAACCGCAAAGACATACAGGCAGCCTCCTTCATCCATTTTGTCGAGCCAGCCTCGCCCTTCTACTACGTCGCCACAGGCACCGACCAGCGCCCCTCCGACGTTGCCGCCACAACCGCCAAGCCCGCTTTCAACTACAAAGCTACCATCAACGTCTTCGCCACCCCCGACGCACACCTCTACCTCCCCGTCGATATACCCAACGTCACTGTCGATATCGCCGCCACCGGCGGCGGTGAGCTAATGGTTCAGCTTGCCACAGGCGCCCAGCCCAGCGTACTCGGCGACTACGAGATATCCGACGGCACCCTCGACCTCTCCTTGGCCGGGCTCATCACCAAGAAATTCTCCATAGCCGAAGGCAGCACCATCACCTTCCCTGGCGACATATCGCGCATGAACCTCAACGTCGATGCCATCTACTCCCAGCGCGTAAGCACCGCCACCTTGTCGGGCGAATCATCTATCGATGGCAACGCACAGAATATCACCGTACAGAGCGTTATCTCCGTAGCCGGCACTATGAACAGCCCCGAAGTATCGTTCGACCTCCGCCTACCCAACGCCGACCCATCTGTACAAGAAGAGGTATTCTCCTATATAGACCGCACCAACGAGATAGACATGCTCAACCAGACCATGTCGCTCCTCGTGTTCAACCGGTTCTACAACAACAACAGCACCGCCTCTGCCACCACCGGCAACCTTGTCGATAACGGACGCTCCAGCGGCTACAGCGTAGTAGCCAACACCCTCGGCAGCCTCGTGAGCGACGCCGTCGAGTTCGTCAACGTAGGCTTCGACTACAAGTCGGCCACCGAACTCACCGGACAACAGATCGACGTCGATATCAGCAAAGAGTGGAACAAATTCTATTTCGAATCCACCTTCGGTTTCGGCACCGACGCCCGCGCTATCGACAACAACGGCAACAATATCACCGGCGACGTGCTCCTCGGCTACAAAGTCAACCCACGCCTCCACTTCTTCGTCTTCAACCGGAGCAACACCAACGACTACACCCGCACCGACCTTCCCTTCAAGCAAGGTGTAGGTATGAAATACGTGCGTGAATTCGACAGCCTGCGCGACCTTCTAAAAAGGAAAAAGTAATACGGCATAAAGGTTGTGGACTTGATGATTTGTTTGTTGTTGATTTGAACAGACAATTCTTTATATTCAACAAGATCAACAACACTGCGACAACAGGGAGCCTTCCGTTCAACAATCAATTCAACAATTCAACACTATGAAGCTACTCATCATCCGACTCAGCAGCATGGGCGACATTATCCTCACCTCGCCTGTAGCCCGTTGTCTCAAGCAACAGCACCCCGATGCCGAGATACACTATTTGGTGAAAGCCCCCTTCGTACCCCTCGTAGAGTGTTCGCCCTATGTGGCCAAGGTCCATACATTGGGTCCTCAAGCCGAGACACTACAGCAGCTGCGAGCCGAACACTACGACTTTGTGGTAGATCTGCAAAACAACCACCGATCCACCGCCCTTCGTCGTCAGCTCCCCTGCCCCAGCAGTGCCTGCGGCAAAGAAGACCTTCGACGCCTTTGGCTCGTACTTACCAAACGCAACACACTCAAACACCCCCATGTGGTACAACGATACCTACAGACAGCAGCCCCCCTCAGCGTAGCCGACGACGGACAGCCCCTAGACCTCTTCTACCGTCCCGACGAACATCTCCAGCAGCACTGCATGCAGCAGCCCTATGTAGCCATAGCCTGCGGCGCACAGCATGCCACCAAGCAGATACCCCTGGCTAAGTTGGAGTACCTGATCGGTGCCATCAATGGTCCCATCGTGCTACTCGGTGACAAGCACGACCGACAGCGCATTGAGCAAAGCCTCTGTGATCTCCCCCCTCGTGTCACCAACCTCTGCGGAACCACCACACTCCACCAGCTAGCACAATGGATAGACCACGCCGCCGTAGTGGTAGCCGGCGACACAGGCATCATGCACATAGCCTCAGCCCTCCATCGCCCCCTCGTAGTGGTGTGGGGTAGCACCACCCCAAAACTCGGTTTCGCCCCCTACCGCACCGACGCCGTCAACAGCGAAGTATCCCTTCCCTGCCGTCCTTGTAGCAAAGTAGGCCGCGAAGAATGCCCTCTCCTCCACTTCCGGTGTATGAACAACCAACCATGGCAAAAGATAGCCCAATACGTCAATGAGAGATGCCGCACAACAACTGTGCCGGATAATTGCTGATTTGAATCAGAGAACAGACAATACTTAGTTATTGTTAAATCGTTGATTTGTTGATTTGAAGGTTATTGTTGATTTATTGAATCGAAACAATAGCTCGGCAATTCAATCAACTCAACAAATAAACAATCGATGAATCGTTGAATCTTCTGAGGCCATTGACCTAGGCTCCACGTTAGTCACCGACCACTGTTCGAATAATTTGATAGTTGCAGACTCCCTCAACAACAAACAACAAAACAGCGCCAGCCTCACAAATCATTGTTTGTATAGTGAACGGTGACCGGTGAACCAACAATACCACCTAGCAGTACATTTGTCGGATCACTGTTCACGCTCTATAGAACTAATGTTTCTCTGGGTTGTTGAATTTCAGTTGCAGCTGGTTCAGCCCCTCTTCCACGCGGCGACGGTTCTCCTCCTTGCGCTGACGCTTAGCGGCCTCCACCTGATTAAACACACGCTCTATCACCACCTTCGTACTACGCGGGAAATCGGCATTCATCATCCAAGTGAAATAGGCAGGCTCCTCGGAGAACACCTTGAAGAGCGTCCGATCCTTGTGTTTACCAAAGAGAAACACCTCTTGCTTGTTGGCATTGTAGCCGATGTGGCCCACCAAGTCTGCAATCGGACGAGCCTTAGTAAACTCGGCCAACGCCCCCATGTCGTTCACCACTGGCATCGACACGTTGCCCTCGGCATCCTCGTATTCGGCACCCTCATAGCGGTCCAGCTGAGCCTTCAGCACCTCGTAGGTAGCCTTCGTGTCAGCATCGGCGCTATGGGCGTTCTCCAGCCGTTTGCCACAATAGAAGCGGTAAGCAGCCTTCAGCGTACGCTGTTCCATCTTATGGAAGATATTCTGTACATCGATACAATGGCGGCCCTCCAGCGCGAAGGGGCAACCAGCCCGCAGGAATTCCTCCACCAGCATAGGCACGTCGAACTTGTTCGAGTTGTATCCAGCCAGATCTGCATCGCCAATAAAAGCCACCAGTTCCTTAGCCCTGTCCTTAAACGAAGGCACATCCTTCACCATCTCGTCCGTGATACCATGTACCAGCGTCGTCTCCTCGGGGATATGCACCGTACGACCCTCGTCGTCGCACGGACGCACCAGTATCGTCAGTTCCTCCTCCGTATGATCGGGATTCACCTTATAGAGACACATCTGAACAATATGGTCGTGGCCCACCTGGAGGCCTGTGGTTTCCAAATCGAAGAAAACGATTGAGCGAGAAAGATTCAGTTCCATATCAATGCTGCAGTTTAGATTTTTGTTTTTACAAAACGGATATTCACCGATAATATTGCACACACATCCACATTTGTTCAATCAAAAAACAGAGTACATCTGTTTATTATTATCAATTATTTCTTGTATTCCCAAAAATACTATTTCCACTTACGTCAACTTGTACTTGATTTTTCCTGACATTTTTTGCACCCAGTGGAAATAATTGGTAGACAATCGTCTTTTAACATCTTTAGGCGGATTTTCAACATTTTTGCGTATTTCTTTTGAGGAGGAACGTTAACAGGGAAACATTCCTCAACTGACCTACCATTCATAATATTTTCAACCCATTCTGTCATAATGATAATATAGCAGTATAATGCATCGAAAGCATTATGAGCACTCACAATATCAATATAGGCAGGCGGAATATCTCCAACAATAACCCAAATATAATTATCCTTGCACGAAAGATTGTCTGGCTGTATTTGGAAA
>JAZUDW010000088.1:0-22679 GCA_045639845.1 Bacteroidales bacterium | reverse complement strand
CCTATGTTAACGCCAACGATACCCGGGTGCCCTACATCTTGGGTCGCGATTTTGTGTGTGCGGGTATGACGGGCCGAGGCTACAGCGACGCACCTGTGGTGTTTTGCGGCTATGGTATCGACGATGCTTCGTACAACGACTATGCCAAGGTGGATGCCCAGGGCAAGATAGCCGTGGTGCTGAGCGGTACTCCCAACTTCCTCCCCACTACGGTGACGCAGCATTATCGCACGCTTCGACAGAAAGCCCGCGCGGCTCAGCGTCATGGCTGCTGTGCTATGGTGGTGGTGAACCTCTCTGGCACTTGTTCGCCTACCGAGGTGCAAGGCAACGTGTGGTGCGGCGAGTTGCCCCATATGGCTACTTTCCCCATGCTGCAGACTACGAGGGCCTGTGCTGAGAAGCTCTTCGGCAACGAGCGTATGTCGCTACAGGAGGCTATAGACAGCATTGGCGGTTCGAGAGCCCCTCAGTCGTTCCATTTCCGTAAACATTTTGAATTGGAGGTAAACACCACCTATCATCCCTCTGCTTTGACGGGCAACGTGGTGGGTATATATCCCGGCACCGATCTGGCCAACGAGTATGTGGTGGTGGGTGCCAAGCTGGACCATGTGGGTATGCAGGGCAACACCTGTCTGTTTCCTGGTGCCGACGATAATGCTTCGGGTGCTGCCATACTGCTGGAGACAGCCCGTATGCTCCGTAATGCCGAGATACAACCTCGCCGTAGTGTTGTCTTCGTGTTCTTCTCGGGCGGCGAGCAGCAGCATCTGGGTAGCCGTATCTTCGTGTCGGGCTTCCGTCCGCTGCGTAGGGTCGAAGCCTTTGTGAACGCCGATTGTCTGGGTACGGGCGACAGTGTGGCAGTGCTGGGCAATGCTATGTTCCCCTCGTTGTGGAATGTGGCTCGCAATATGGACTCGCTGTTCACCGAGGGCACGCTGGCTCGCGGCTTGGAGCGTGCTCCTACGGGCGACGGCGCTGCTTTCTCGACGGTAGGCATACCCACGCTTGTGTTTACCAACTATAATGGCAATCGCAAGGCCCATGTACCCAGCGATATTCCCGAGAATATTGACCGTGAATATATCTTGAAGGCTTCGAAACTTTTCTACGAGACTGTATATGAGCTGACGTTCGGCGACTATCAGGGCCGTAGCGGTAAAAGCCGTAATGTGAGATTTCAATAATTTGATTAGTGATCGGTGATCAGTGATCAGTGATCAGACAATACTACCCAGCATTGACATTTGTCTGAACACTGATCGCGGATCACTTAAAATCAATTCACTCAAAAACTCAATTCACAATTCACTATTCACAATTCACTAAAATTCAAATTATGTTTGCTCTGTATAAAAAGGAATTGTCATCTTTCTTCTCGTCGCTAATGGGATACCTCACCATCGTGGTGTTTTTGGTGCTGACGGGACTAATGCTGTGGGTGTTTCGCTCCAGCTTTAATCTGCTCGACTATGGTTATGCAGGTATCGACGGTCTTTTCTTTGTAGGCCCCTTTCTGTATCTGTTTCTTATTCCTGCCATCACTATGCGAATGTTGGCCGAGGAGCGTCGCAACGGCACTATGGAGCTGTTGCTGACCAAGCCCTTGAGCGAGTTCTCGATAGTGTGGGCTAAGTTTTTGGCGGGTCTCACCATCGTGGTGGTGTCGTTGCTGCCTACCTTGGTATATTACTTCACCGTCTATTCGTTGGGCGACCCCGTGGGCAACATCGACACGGGAGGAGTGATAGGTAGCTATCTGGGATTGGTGTTTCTTGGCGGAGCCTTCGTGAGCATAGGCCTCTTTGCTTCGTCGCTGACGAACAATCAGATAGTAGCGTTCATAATCGGCGCCCTGCTCTGTGCCTTCCTGCATCTGGGCTTCGACGCTGTGTTCAATATGGGTTTCCTCGGCAAGGTGGGGCTGTTTATCCGTAATCTGGGTATGGCGTATCACTATTCGAGTATCAGTCGCGGTGTGATAGATAGTCGCGATGTGTTGTATTTTCTTTCGGTGATAGCTTTGTTTATCATGGCCACACGATTGGTGTTGCAGTCGAGAAACTGGAAGAAATAGAGGAGGTGAATGGATTGTTGGTTTGTTGAACCGTGTGTTCCTTTTTTGGCGAAGTGAGACCAACAATAAACAAAAATTTTAATACCTATTTTTGAAATGAAAAACAACTCGATAAAGAAAAATATCAAACGATCGAACCTCTTCGAGTTCGGTATAGCCATCGTGATTGTGGTGTTGGTGGCGCTGATAGGCCGTTACCTGTTTGTGCGTTTGGACCTCACTGCCGAGAAGCGCTACACGCTCTCGAAGGCTACCAAGACGATGTTGAAGGGTATAGACGAACCTGTACTGTTTCGCGTGTATCTTGAAGGCAGCAATCTGCCCGCCGAATATCAGCGTCTGCAAAATGAAACACGCGAGATGCTCAACCAGTTCCGCAGTTATAGCCGCAATATTGAGTATGAGTTTATAGATCCCAACGACTTCGACAACGATGAGGAACGTATGATTTTTTATCAGAAATTGTCGCAAAAGGGTATTCAACCTGCTTATGTGCAGACTCAGACCAAGGACGGACTGATGCAGCAGGTGCTGATACCCGCTGCCGATGTGATATATAAGGGTCGTGAGTCGTCTATTCAGCTGATGCAGACGCAGCAGTATCTGAACGAGGAGCAGACGCTCAACAACTCGGTGCAGGATCTGGAATATGTGCTGAGCAATGCTATTCGCAACCTGGCTAAGGCCGTGAAACCTAAAATCGGTTTCCTGTTAGGCCACGGTGAGCTAGAGCGAGGTGCGGTGTATGATATACAGATGACGCTGTCGGAAAACTACCGCATGGAAAATGTGTACCTGAACAATAATATCAATGTGCTGACGGGTCGCAGTCGCGACTCTCAGGATTCGTCGATACATCTCTTCAATAAGTTTGATGTGCTGGTGGTGGCTAAGCCTATGACGGCTTTCTCAGATCAGGAGCTGTATTTGATAGACCAGTATGTGATGTATGGTGGACGTGTGCTTTGGTTGATAGACCCGTTGGCTGCCGATATGGACAGTCTGGCTACCCAGTCGCAGGCGGTGGCTGTGCGCTATCCGTTGAATCTGGATGAGATGCTGTTCAACTACGGCGTGCGTATCAACAGCGATATTGTGATGGATATTCGTTGCCGTCCTATCCCGATGACGGTGGGTATGGTGGGCGACAAGCCTCAAATCAAGTTTATACCTTGGTATTATTTCCCTGAGCTAGTTCCTGTGTCGGAACATCCCATAGTGCGTAACCTGGATCTTATAAAGACCGATTTCGTGAGCAGCATGGATCTCATAGACAACGAGATTACTAAGACGGTGCTGCTGCAGACTTCCGAATATTGCCGTGTGAAGAATGCGCCGGCTGTCATAGACCTCAACGACGGTAAGGTGGAACCTGACCGCAGGCTCTTCAACCGGAGCAACATTCCGGTGGCTGTGTTGCTGGAGGGCAACTTCAAGTCGATGTGGCGTGCTCGTCTGGCTCCTTCGTTTACGGAGATTCCGGAAATGGGGTACCGCGACAGCAGTGTGTATACCAAGATGATCGTGATCAGCGACGGTGATATGATCAAGAACCGTTTCAGCTACAAAGATAATAGCAGCTACCCCTTGGGGTATGACTACTATTCTCAAACGATGTATGCCAACAAGCAGTTCCTTCTCAATGCCATAGACTATCTAGCTGGCAACGAGGATGTGCTTGCTACTCGTGGCCGGGATGTGAAACTACGAAAGATGAACGTGATGAAGATCAAGGAAAACCGTTCGCTCTATCAGTGGCTCAACATCGCCGCCCCAGTGGCACTGGTGTTGATATGCGGCGGTGTGTATATTCTTGTTCGTCGCCGCCGTCTGAGAAGAAATTAGCGAACCATAGTGATGGATTAGTGATCAGTGAAGTTATCGATGTTTGTTTGTTTTTGAGGGAGTATGCAATCATCAAATCAACAGTTCAACAATAATTCTGATCACTCATCACCGATCACTATAAAGGTACATTAGTCTGGTCGTGGTTCTCCGATTCCCGAATACTAGAAGATACTTTTGTGGGATCACTGATCGCACATCATTGATCACAAAATTAAACAAATAAACAAAAATAATTTATCGATGAAAAAAAAGAAACTTTTTATATTGCTAGCCGTGGTGTTGGTGCTGGGTTTGGGTGCGGTGGTTGTGAGTCATCGCTATGGTAGCCGCTCTACCTTTGATATGGATTTCAATATTGAGAACACTGAAACCATCACAAAGATCTTTATGGCTGACAAGTTCGACAACAAGGTGCTGCTCTCTCGCGTGGAGGACGATACGATATGGTTGGTAGACAATGAGTATGAAGCAAGCCAGCCGCTGATCGATATGTTGCTGGAGACGCTCAACTCGATGCGTGTGCGTCAGCGTGTAAACAAATCGGCTATCGCTGAGGAGAACCGTCAGCTGGCTGGTAGAAGCGTCAAGGTGGAGGTGTATCAGAAGGTGTTCTTTATTGACTGGTTTGGACACCATGTGCGTCTGCTGCCTCATGAGAAGCGGGCAGTGACCTATTATGTAGGCCATGAGACGCAGGATATGCTGGGTACCGTGATGTTCAGAGAGGGCGACAAGGCTCCGGTGATAGCCCATATACCGGGGTTCCGTGGTTTCTTGGGCCCTCAGTTTATCACCAACCCCCTTTCGTGGAGAACGCATCGTATTGTGAACCTCCCGGTGTCGAAGATAGATCGCATAGAGCTGGAGATACCCGGCGAGCCTTCCGAGTCGTTTGCTATATGCCGCGAGGACAAAGGGTTCTATATGGAATTGCTGCAGGGGCATCAGCGTGTGGATGGTTTCGACACCTCGCGTGTGGCTCAGTTTCTTTCATCGTTCACCAACTTGAACTTCGACGAATACGCTGCTGCTGTCCCCAAGGTGGAGCTCGACACCACTTTTGCTAAGGCACCTCGCACCATACTACGCATCAAAGATACTGAGGGCAACGAGCGTGTGTTGAAGACGTATTTAAAATACAAGAATCCCGACGATATTTTGGCGATGCCCGATCCTGAGATGTATGAGATCTTTGACTTGGACCGTCTTTATGCTGTGCTCGACGATAAGGATACTGTGTTGATCCAGTATTTCGTGTTCGACAATATTCTGCAGCATGCTAGCTTCTTCCGTGGAGAGAGGGCTTCTTCCTTTGCTCGCCAATAATGATGGATGCTTGCTATGAATGCTAATAACCGACAATAGCCTATCTGATAGAAACAATAATGAATATGAGTACTCGTCCCTTGATCATGATAACCAACGACGATGGTTATGATTCCAATGGTATCACCGTGCTGTCTCAGATTGCCCGCTCGTATGGCGATGTGGTGGTGGTGGCCCCTCATACCAACGCTTCAGCTAAGTCGCACTCGCTCACTGTGGGTATGCCTCTGCGGGCTTTTCTAAAACGCAGCGAAGATATCGTTGTGTATGCTTGCACAGGAACACCTGCCGACTGTGTGAAGCTGGGAGTGGAACATCTTTGTCCTCGTCGTCCCGATTTGGTGCTCTCGGGTATCAATCATGGAAGCAATGCCTCTATCAATATCCTTTATTCAGGTACCATGGGTGCGGCTCTCGAAGCTGCCGTATGTGGTTATCCTGCTATCGGATTCTCGTTGCTGAGTCATCGGACCGATGCCGAATATGAGGCTGCTGTGCCCTATATGCAGCGTATTATCGAGTATGCGATTACCCACGGTTTGCCCAAAGGGTGTGCTCTTAATGTGAATATTCCTATTCTTGAAAAGACGCCTAATTTGAAGGGTATGAAGGTATGTAGGGCTGCTGTTGCACGATGGACCGATAGCTTTGAGAGACGTGTGGATCCTCACGGTATGGACTACTATTGGCTCACGGGCAAGTTTGTGTGTGATGATGATGGCGTAGATGCCGACCAGCGTACTCTTGAAGATGGGTATATCACTATCGTCCCTTGTAGGCCGGATTTTACCTGCGCGGAAGATATCCGTGTGTTGGCGGATCTTAATCAAACCTTATAATATAAATGAATACATTCTTTAATAAAGACAGCTGGCTGGTGGGAATAGTGCTCGGTATGGGCAGTGAGTTGGTGACTGGGTTGGTGCTATGGGGCGTTTTGGTGCTCTTGGGGTTATCTATCTACGAACATCTCTCGTGGTTTGGAATAGTGTTTCTCCCTGTACTCATCATTCTCCGTCAGAATGCCAAGAGTGCTTCTCGGGTGAATATCACCAAGAGTCTGATAACTGTGCTTTTTGTGACTTTTGTGATTTACCTCTATGTACTCTACGCCACAAAGTCGGCTTTGGTAACTCAACCTTTCTGAGGAGGTGTGCCAAGATCGTTTTTTCTTTGAACGGTGCTGCGATATTGGAATGGTCACAACTCTGGTAATTACAACCAAAATATCAATCAGAAAAAGGCAACTATAAACGAATCATAATAGACCGATGAAGTACTATATCATAGCTGGAGAGGCTTCGGGCGACCTCCATGGTGCCAACCTCATCAGAGCCATCAAGACACAGGACCCTGAAGCGCAGTTTCGGTTTTGGGGTGGCGACCGTATGGCTGCTGAAGCAGGCACACCGGTTCGTCATATCCGCGATTTAGCCTTTATGGGCTATGTGGAGGTGATTACTCACCTGCGAACGATTGGGGCTAATATCCGTTTTTGTAAAGCAGACATCGTTGCTTTTAATCCTGATGTATGTGTTTTTATTGATTACCCTGGTTTTAATTTAGGTATTGCTGAGTTTACCCATCGACAGGGATTTAAGAATGTCTATTATATATCTCCTCAGGTGTGGGCTTGGAAACAAGGCAGGCTCCGCACAATGAGAGAGAACTTGGATTGTCTATGCTATATCCTTCCTTCTGAGCGATTGTATTTTGCCGGTGTGGATATGCCGCAAGCTCGTTATGTGGGACACCCATTGCTTGATGAGGTGGACCGCTTTCGTGGAGAGGTCCCGTCAACAAGAGCCGATGGGCTGGAAGACCGCCCTGTGATAGCACTTTTGCCGGGCAGTAGAAAGCAAGAGATCCGTAGGATGCTGCCGTTGATGGTCTCTTTAGCCAACCGTCATCCGGAATATAGGTTCAAGGTAGCGGCAATGTCGCTGTTGGGTGCACCGTTTTATCAAGGCATTTTGTCTAAGATGAGTTGTGTGACAAATAATATTGATCTGTGTTACGATCAGACTTATGCGATTCTCTCGCAATCTTATGCGGCTGTTGTGTGCTCGGGTACTGCTACCTTGGAAACAGCCTTATTCGGTGTGCCTCAGATGGTTTGCTACAAGGCCAATGCACTTTCTGTGGCGATAGCTCGACGGTTGGTGCATATCAAATATATATCTCTTGTAAACCTTACGGCTGATGCTCCTGTGGTGAAGGAACTGATTCAAAACGATTTCAATATGGATGAAGTGGAACGTCATTTTGCCGATATTACGATTCATGATGATACTCGGTCCAAGATAATAGAAGGGTATAACCATGTGGTTGAGATATTGGGCAACAAGGGTGCTTCGATGCGTACAGCCTTGGCTATAGGAGAGACTATAGGTGGCAAGAACGGCAATGAAAGTGTGTAGTGATGCAGGTGGATAGCGTAGCATTACAAAGTAAACATATAGTATGATGGTTGTACTTTAACGACCTAAAAAAGATAGAATAAACGCTGTATATTGAAAATGAAAAAGACGTTAATCATTATAGGACTCATTCTGATCTCGCTGTCGGCTTACGCGGACCGCGTGAAGGTGCGTCTCTTCTCCAATACCCGTATCGAAGGTCTCAATGTGTCGTTCGACTTGGGCACCTATCACCTCTTTGCTGGTGACTCTCTTCTCGAGGCCAACCTCGGTGAGGGGCTTTCTGTTATTCTTCAGGCTACGGCCACGGGTGTGAAGGTGGATGTGAACGACTATGAGTATGGTGTATTTCCCGAGGTGAGACTCCGCGCTACTGACACTGCTTGCATCCTGTGTCTGAATCCTCGTAATGTGAAACAGCGAACATACGAGGGGGATCTTTTGATCACAACTATCAACGCTACTGCGCTGAAGATTATCAATGATGTGGATTTCGAGACTTATCTGGCTGGTGTGGTTCAAAGTGAGATATATGGCAGTTATAGCGATATTTTCCGTATTCAGGCTATCATATCCCGGACCTGGGCACTCCGCAATATGAACAAACATGCTAGCGAAGGTTACAACTTCTGTGATCATGTACATTGTCAGGCTTACCAGAACCGTTGTGTACGCCCCGACATCATGCTGGGTACCATACAGTCGAGCGGTGAGACTATTGTAGATGCCGATGGCGCTTTGATCGAAACGCCTTTTCATTCCAATAGTGGTGGCCAGACTTGTAACTCCGAAGATGTGTGGCGTGCATCGCTGCCTTATCTCCGTTCGGTGCAGGATACTTTCTCGTACAGGATGAAACAAAGCGACTGGACCAAGGTGATACCGCAAGATAAGTGGCTCTCCTATTTCAAGAAGACGCATAAGCTCAATACCGACGATCCCACTGTTCGCGATTCGTTACTCCATTTTACGCAAGAGACGCGTAGGCCGGAGATTATGGGTGTGCGACTGACTCGGGTGCGTAGCGATTTCCAATTGAAAAGCACTTTCTTCAGCGTATCGGTTGATCCCAATACCAACAATGTGGTGCTCAATGGTCATGGATACGGTCACGGTGTGGGTTTGTCGCAAGAGGGTACTATACGTATGGTTTCGTTGGGTTACTCTTACGACGACATTATCCGACACTACTATTCGGGTGCGAGCATCCATTTCGACCCCAGGACCTCAAAGACCTATGTGAGTAATTATGTTCGCGAGATAGAGAAGATCATTGAAGACGATAAAGCCCATCCGGGAAGGGTGAAATCGAAGAAGGACGATTGGCTAGGGCAGCTATTCCGTATTCGTGACCGTCAGGAACGTGAAGAGGTCTTTGACCCACATAAGACTCCTCTTGAGAGCGACTGGCAGTATTCATGGTAGTCTTTAAAGGTTCTTCCTTTCGTAACGGTTGTAGACGCATAAAGTGAGTCGATGGGTGATTATTCCTTGAGTTGATAAACGAAATATTGAAAATCCACGTTATCTAAGAAATATAATGGTTAAGCATAAAAAAATAATTGATAATATGAAAAAAGCATTCCTCATCCTCTTTGTGGCTGCCTTGATGGGTTGCGGTGCAACGGCACAAGTGCAGTGGTCCTCTATTGAAGAGGCTTCGCAAGTTGAATTAAAGTCGAACAACAAGCTGTTCTTTGTTGATTTCTCCACCTCGTGGTGCGGTTGGTGCAAACGTATGGACCGTGAAACATTTACCGATCCTGTGGTGGCTGCAATACTCAACAAATACTATATTCCTATCAGTTTCGACGCCGAAGGCAGCGCTGAGTTTACCTGGAATGGTAACAAATATGTGGGCGGCGGTAAGAGTTCCAATGGTCGCAATATGCCTCACACTTTCACTCAGGCTACCCTCGGAAAGAACATCGGCTATCCGTCGTTTGCTATCTTCAACAAGAATCGCGGCCTGATACAGATTCTTCAGGGTTATCAAACTGCCTACGATTTCCAGATGGTATTGTGGTATTTCGCCAATGGCGACAACACTCGCTATACTTTTGATGAATATCAGGCTATTTTTAACGAGGAGATCAAGCCCGATATGATGAAGAAGTTGGGGCTGAATAGATAATATTTGAAGATGAGAAATATACACCAGTGTCCTTTCTTATTTTTCATAACACTGATCTCGTATCACAAAGTATTTACAAATCAACAACAATTCTACTATAACTATGAAGAAATTATCTCTCGTAATTGCCACCTTGTTAGTGGGAACGTGTCTCTTGGCCGCTCCTCTCGATACTGTTCGTCTGCAGAAAGATTGGTCGAAACTGGTTGACCGTGTGGGCTGTGAATACGCTAAAGCCTATATTGAAAGCCTAAGCAATAATGGTAACGAGGCTGCTGTTCAGTTTGTAAAGGAAGCGGTACCGCAGATGGTGCAGGATGGTCAATATCTCTCTACGGATAAACTGTGTGACCTTCTGGTGAAATACGACTGGAGTGCTACGGCTTCTAAGCTTGTAAGACCTATCGCTGAACGAAAGACGATGGATGGCTCTCTTCAGAGTATTGACCGTCTTACTGACATCAGTTGTTTCTCTACTACCATGCAGGGGTATCTGTCTTCGGCTCAGACTGATCTGATGAACACCATTGCGGAAGAGTATAAGAAAAGTGAGAAGTCTGCACAAGCACAACCTACTCCTATTCAACAGCCCAAGAAGGTTGTTGCGATGGATGAACAGCGTTCGGTAGGCGGCAACTACGATCTTGCTATCTTTATTCTCGCATTGGTGGTAGTGGTTGAAGCTTTGGTTATTGTTCGTCAAACTTCGCGTAAACGTATTGTTCAAGTGGTGAAAGAAAGCAACATGATGCATCGTACCTACGTTCGCAAAGATGACGATGATATTGCTGACCTCCATGTGAATATGGCTCGTCTGCAGAAACGACTGGATCGTATAGACCCTGAGGGCGCTCCCAAGAATGCTCCTGCAGAAGGCGAAGATGTAGATGCTGAAGTAAAGCCATTGCCTGAGGTTGAAGAAGGTCCCATTTCTTTCCGTCATTTGTAATTTTGAGTAATCAGTAGAGATTATTGTACTGAGTGGGGGGGAATTGCTTCCATCTTGCCTGTCTGAATGCCGGTTGACCGCAGTCTTTCGGCTGAGAAGATAGATTGACAATATGAAGAAGAATGTTTCTTTTCAATGAATATAGTGTGAGTCATTGTCTGTTAAGTTGCCCTATTTTCAGATTGACAATAATGTTCCTCAATACCCCAAACAAACAAATCACTAGGAATTTCAAAGAATCAACTAAAATCGAGTCTCCTTTTCGTTAGTATATGGCAAAGAATAAACCTTTACAGTTTCGTGTGCTTTGGGTTGATGAAGACGATGATCGTTGGTCTTTTATCGAGACAGCTCGTCGTTTTGATTTGATTGTGCATCAGTGTAGATCATGGGAAGAAGCCCGAGAAATGCTTTCACTCCATTTCTCGGCATTTTCAGCTGTAGTGCTCGATGGACGCTGCGCTGTTGGTCCGGGTGAAGAGCCTACTGCAGATTTCCTTTATCAGGCTGTACGCGAGCTGCAGAGTCTCTTTGCTGAACATGAAGAGTCATTGCCTTGGTACGTGTTTTCGTCTGGGCAAGCTCCCGATTTTGAGAACACATTGCGTCGTGTGGCTATGGGCTCTCGACAAGAAAAGACTGCTATATGGGGTGATCTTTTTTACCGTAAAGGTGATAGTCTTGACTCTTTGTGTAAGGCACTTCGCCATGCAGCAGGCAATCGTAAGCAGAATAGGGTGGGCAGGCTTTATAGTGAGATGTTTGGCGTTATGAAACGCTATTTTGATAGCCAGTCGGCCAATACGATGCTTGATATTTTGGTGGCGTTGCACTATCCAGAGGAGAGCCGCGATTTCGACCCTGTGTTGTACTATACTCAGTTGCGTCGCATATTGGAACATCTGTTCCGTTCGGCCAATAAGTTGGGTATTCTTCCCGACGAGGTGCTGGGTGCCAATGATAAAGTGAACCTCTCCAACTCGTCGCTGTTCCTATCAGGCCGTGAGGTCAATCTGGGAGGAGGACGGATGGTGCGTTATGGTCGTCCGGGTGAGAGTTTTTTCCCTCCTGTAGTGGCTCAGATTGTGAAGAGTGTGCTCGTGGTAGCCAACAAGAATTCTCACACTACCGAGCTGGATCATCAGGAAGCGTCCGTGATACGTGATTACTACAATTCACTCCACTCTAACAATCTCTTCTTTGGCTATGCTTTGCAACTATGTGATGTTATTACTTGGTATGGAGATGCGGTAGAGACTGTTGTCTCTCAACCAACATCCCATTCCGCTATACAGCATGCGGCTTCGACATCGCCATCTTCGACGAATCATCAACCTCGTAGAGGTGGGTATCATCCCCACAATAATAACAATAAGTTTGCACATCGTAAACCTCGTAATGCAGACAACAATTCTAAGTAAGAAAATTCACACACTCAATGAAAAAAACAATCCTATTACTGTCTATGATGTTGCTGACCGCGATAGCGGCAGTGGCTCAGTCGTACACCATCAGCGGTACTATCACTGACCGTACTACTGGCGAAACTCTTATTGGTGCTACCGTGCTCGATATCTGTTCCGGCAAGGGTACTGTGACCAACGTCAACGGGCGTTACTCTCTCACCCTTCGTTCCGACTCTGTTGAGATTCGCTTCTCCTATGTGGGATATCAGATGCAGGTCCGTAAATTCAAGCTCGATCAAAACGAAGAGATCAACATTGCTCTCGATAATGCAGTAAATCTGCAGGTGGTTAATATCAAGGCCGATCGAGTGAATAGCCCTCGCTCCAGTCAGATGAGTGCCATCGAGGTTCCTATTGAGCAGATTAAGTCGGTGCCCGTAATTTTCGGAGAAACCGATATTATTAAGGCCATCCAACTCCTTCCTGGCGTCCAGTCTGGTGGCGAAGGCCAAGCTGGTATGTATGTACGTGGTGGTGGCCCCGACGAGAATCTTTTCCTCCTCGACGGTGTTCCACTGTATAATGTGAACCACTTAGGTGGTTTTTTCAGTGCCTTCAACAGCGATGCGGTGAAGAATGTAACTCTGTACAAAGGTTGCTTCCCAGCCCGTTTCGGCGGTCGTTTGAGCAGTGTGCTCGATGTGGCTACCAACAATGGCAACGACAAAGTGTTCCATGGAGGTTTTAATGTGGGCGTTATCTCGGCAAAAGCCTATATCGAGGGCCCTATCATCAAAGAGAAGACCACCTTTAGCCTCAGTGCTCGTCGCACCTATTTCGATGCCTTGGTTCAACCTTTCTTGCAATTTACCCGCTTTGATGGCATAGCCACCAGTGCTGGCTACTATTTCTACGACCTCAATGCCAAAGTAACCCATAAGTTCAACGATCGAAGCCGACTCTTCTTAAGCTATTATATGGGCGATGATGTAGTTTATGCTCGTGTGAAAACGCTGGAAAACATCTTTACAGACTACACCGATAAGATGTATATGCGCCTGCGTTACAACTGGGGTAACATGGTGGGATCTGCCCGTTGGAACTATGTAATCAACCCTAAACTATTCATGAACGTTACCGGTTCGTATACCCGTTATCGCAATGACATCGGTCTTACCCTTGAAGAATATTGGGAGTACAACAATAGGATACAAGAGGCTCAGGTGGGTATGGGCTACAATTCCGGTATTGAGGACTATATGGGTCGTGTGGATTTCGACTATGCTCCTAATCCCGATCATACCATCAAGTTCGGTGGCAACTTAGTACATCATATTTTCCGTCCTGAGGTGCTGAAGACCAGTCTGTATGAATACAACGACGATTACAATGATGGTCCCCAGATCACAAATTTCGATACTACGATAGGTGAGAATGTGGTTCGTGCCTACGAGGGCTCTCTCTTTATTGAGGATGACTGGAAGATTACTGAGGCTATTAAACTTAACATGGGTTTGGTCTTCAGTGGTTTCGACGTTCAGGATAAGTTCTATCCTTCCATTCAACCTCGTTTGAGTGGCCGTATGCTTCTTTCCGACGAGCTATCTGTAAAACTGGGCTACTCCTATACTACTCAGTATATGCACCTCCTTTCCAATTCCTCTATCAGTCTTCCTACCGACCTTTGGGTCCCCGTTACGGCTAACATTGCTCCTATGAATGCTCATCAGGTGGCTGGAGGTTTCTCTTACAACTTCCGCTATCTCTTTGATATATCTCTGGAAGGTTATTATAAGAAGATGGACAATCTTATGGAATATCGTGATGGAGCTTCCTTCTGGGGATCTTCTTCCAATTGGGAAGATAAAGTGTGTCTTGGTGAAGGCTGGTCTTATGGTATAGAGTTTCTCTTACAACGAACAGTGGGTCGCTTCACTGGATGGCTTGGCTACACTTGGAGCCATGCAGACCGTCTTTTCAACCAACCGGGTATGGAACTCTCCAACGGACAAATCTTTCCTGCAAAATACGACCGACGTCACGATGTTTCCATTGTGGCTATGTATAAATTCAACGACAACTGGGATGCCAGCATCAGCTGGGTATATATGACGGGTAATACTGCTACTCTTGCATTGCAGCACTACGAAGGCATTGAGGAGTCACAGAGTTGGTATGATGATTACACTCATTTCAACACTGTCAATTTTATTGAAGGCCGCAATAATTTCCGACTGCCCGCCTACCATCGTATGGATATCTCCATCAGCTATCATAAACAGAAAAAACATGGCCTTGCTACATGGAACCTGAGTGTATATAACCTCTATAATCGCCAGAATCCATATCTGATCTATGCCAGCGACAACCGTCATTACTCCTACAATGGTGTTACTTATGGCCGTGCTCTTGTGCAACTATCTATTTTCCCCATCATACCTTCTGTTTCCTATAGCTTCAAATTCTAATATTCTACATATCTTTTTATTGAAAAATATATCATGAAAAAACATTTCCTTCACATATTGTTGGCCACAGCTCTATTGGCAGCAGTGGGATGCCAGAAAGTAATCGAATTTGAAGTGGATGAGATTACTCCATTCCCCACCATGAACGCAGTGGGAGAGGTGGATTCCTCTCTCAACGTACGTCTCACTTGGAGCCGATTCTTCCTCGATGAGCATGCTTTCCCGGTAATTGATGATGCAAGCATCACTCTTATGGTCAACGGTACACCCTATGCCACTCCGGCTTCCTTCGATGGCAAGAATTATACCTTTGGCTACAAGCCAATTCCCGGCGATAGTCTAACCATTCAAGCCTCGATACCTGGTCGGGACAACCTCGTGGCTTCTACCCGAGTACCTGAACGACCCAAGGTGCACAGTGCCAGCGTTTCTTTAGAGAGTGCTGAATACTACGAAAACAAATACAAACTCCGTTTTGTTCTCGACGACGCCCCCACACCGCACACTTGTTATTCCATGCGTCTCTATTTAGTGGATTCTTCTTTTTACTGGCATTCGGGAAACGACACTGTTGTATATGATACCTCATGGTATTCCAGCTATATCAGTTTCGAGGTCAACGACCCAATGCTGATGGATCAAAACGGCATAGCCTCGGGCGTGATGGACGACAATTATTATACTAACTTCTTCTTCACAGATGATCGTTTCAATGGCAAAGAACATGCCATAAACCTTTCCTTCTATAACTATAACAACAGTTACGATTGGGGCGATGAATTTAATGGGGGATTTGACCGTAGTCGTATTTTCCTTATTGTCACTACTTATAGCTATGACCTTTACCGCTATATTCAGCAAACTGGTGGTGCTGACGACTTCAGTGAGTTGGTAAACTATTTCAACGAACCTACTCAGGTGCATACCAACGTACAGGGAGGCATGGGTATTTTTGGAATAAAGTCCACTCGGATAATAGAACTGCAGCTCCCTACACAAGACGACAATAATAAAAAGATAAGAAGGAAATAATCTATAGGTGACTTCTAATAATTAATAAATCTTTCAATGATTAGCTACTGTTTTTTTTGTACTCTCGCTTCCTTCTTTCTTCTTAAGGCTTTGGACCGTATCTCGCCACAGCCCTGCATCATTAGAAAGAAATCTGCTGCGCGATAGCCTCGAAACCAACAAAAACTAATTATTAGAAGTCGCCTGTAATTTGTACCACACTTTTACGTTTGGGCAGATTATTTCCCCTTCATGTATTAATATTCAAGTTTCCAAGAACTATGCACATACTTATCACCGACAATTGCCATCCTGTGCTTCAGCAGAAGTTTTCCGAAGCCGGTATTACTTTCGATATCGATACCGAATGTACTTATCAGTCGTTGCTCGCAAAAGTTCATCAATACGATGCGCTCGTAGTGCGGAGCAAGATAGAAATCGATGCGGCTTTTCTCGACCAGGCTCGTCATCTTCGTTGCATAGGCCGTCTGGGTGCTGGCATGGAGACTATCGATGTGGACTATGCCGAAAAACTTGGCATATCTTGTATCAATTCACCCGAGGGTAATCGCGATGCTGTTGGCGAACATGCAGTAGGCCTGCTACTCTCGCTCCTAAATCATATCTCCACTGCCGATGCTGAGGTGCGTAAAGGATTGTGGCGTCGAGAAGCTAATCGTGGATTCGAATTGGGTTATCGAACTGTGGGTATCGTTGGCTTCGGCAACATGGGATCCTCTTTCGCCAAAAGGCTGCAAGGCTTCGGCTGCCGTATTCTCGCCTACGATAAATACAAGAAGGGATATGCTCCATCCTATGTAGAAGAGGTCTCCCTTCAACAGTTGCAGGACCAAGTCGATGTGGTGTCGCTTCATGTTCCTCTCACCACTGAGACACATCATCTTGTGGATGAGCATTTCATCTCTTCTATGACCCATCCTTTTTATCTTGTCAACACTTCTCGTGGTGCAGTGGTTTCTACAGATGCGCTGGCCAATGCTGTTCGTTCACAAAAGGTGTTGGGTGCTGCACTGGACGTTATCGAGTTCGAAAATCTTACTCGCGACGCTCTCCGCCAAGAGGATCTGCCCCCTGCTTTCCTCGACTTGCTTGAGTCGCCGCATATGCTCTTTACTCCCCATGTGGGAGGCTGGACTGTGGAGTCCAAATACAAACTTGCAGCCTTTTTGGCCGATAAAATGATAACTTCGCTCAATAACTAAATACCTCCTATGTTAATTGTAGATAATTGTATTGTCTCAGAAGATGTTGCCGATCGTTGCTTCTCTTGCCCGTTAGGTTGCTGCAAGGGACAATGTTGTGTGGATGGCGATGCGGGTGCCCCAGTGGAAGAAGACGAGGTACCCATTCTTGAAAGTATACTCCCTATAGTTGAATCTTATCTTGATCCTAAGGGACTGGCTGCTATCAATGAACAAGGTGTAGCCGTCTATGATGAGGCCTTTGGTTACACAACACCTTTAGTGGCGGAAAAAGAATGTGCATATGTGGCCTGGGGGGCAGATGGTACCGCCTTTTGTGCTATCGAACAGGCTTTCCGTGATGGAAAGATTGATTTTAAGAAACCTATATCTTGTCATCTTTATCCTTTGCGTCTCGATAACTTTGGTGAGTTTATTGCTGTAAACTACCATCGTTGGGATATTTGCCAATGTGCTGTTGAGGAAGGCCGTCGTACGGGCGTTCCTCTCTATAAGTATCTTAAAGAGCCTCTTATCCGTCGGTTTGGTGAAGCGTGGTACGAAGAACTCGAGCAACAATGCGAAAACCACCAGAAATAACTATTGTTTATTGATGAAAAACAGACTCAAGAACCATCATTATGAAAAATAATATCCGTAATAAATATATCCTCTGTTTCGGTATCATTGCATTGATACTTATCATTGACCAAATTGTAAAAATCTATGTCAAAACGCACTTCCAAATAGGTGAAGAGGTATCACTTATAGGCAACTGGTGTTTGCTCCATTTTGTTGAAAACGAGGGTATGGCTTTCGGTATGAAATTTGGAGGCAGTGCTGGCAAACTGATATTGTCGCTCTTTCGTGTGGTAGCTTCGGGCACCCTACTCTGGTTTTTGATTAAATTTATCCGCAGCGGACAGCGTAATTTGTTCCTCATAAGCTTATCACTTATTTTCGTAGGTGCTATTGGCAACCTGGTAGATAGTATGTTCTATGGCCTTATCTTCAACGAGAGTTACTTCAATGTAGCAACTCTCTTCCCTGAACAAGGTGGCTATGCTGGTTTCCTTTTTGGACGAGTGGTGGATATGTTCTATTTCCCCATTGTTTCAACCACTTGGCCCGAATGGGTGCCTATGATAGGTGGCAATCATTTCGTGTTCTTTAATGCGATATTTAATGTTGCTGATGCGGCTATTACTATAGGTGTCATATTGTTAATCATTGATCAGCTCTTTTTTGCACCAGAAGATGACGAAAAAAACGAAAAAAACAATACGGAAGCCGATATGTCCGAAGTATAGCATGGGCAACAGATCAATAATTGTAGATTTTTCAAACCATTGAAAAAGATTGTATAACTAATGATAGATAAAAAAAGATAGAATTTTTTTTTGCTAATTCGGAAAAATGTTGTACTTTTGCAACCGATTTCAAGATAGAAATTGACGGCGTTGTAGCTCAGTTGGTAGAGCAGCAGACTGAAAATTTGCGTGTCCCCGGTTCGATTCCTGGCAATGCCACATAAAAAGAGAGACTTTATTTAGTCTCTCTTTTTTTTTATGCTATCTAGATTAGTATGTCGTGTAGCAACCCTATCTCTTGAGATCGCATTAGGTGGATTTGAACGAATTTGCCTCGACAAACGCAGCAGATTGCAGCACTATGAACAGCCTGCTGCATGTGGCTTAGCAGCCAGCTGGGTGTGCTTGTATAGCTCGCTGTGTTTATTATTCCGATAATGAAGACGAGTCTTCGTTTGGTGTTTCTGTTACAGCTTGCACTATGGCATCTTTGCTATCGAAATAGTCAATAAGTTCTCGATAGAAACGATGGCGCGATAGGGTAGTGGTGTTGCCGACTACTATGAGTTTCATCTTAGCTCGTGTAATAGCTACGTTCATGCGACGCAGATCATTAAGAAAACCTATGCTGCCCTTATCGTTATCGCGTACCATGCTAAGTATAATGACATCGCATTCTTGTCCTTGGAATCCATCTACGCTATTGATTCTGATTCGGCCTCGGAGTGCTTTGAAAAAAGGTTGTCGTCGTATGAGTTTGCGTAGTAGTCTCACCTGTGCTTTGTAGGGAGAGATGATACCGAAATCGATAAGGTCTTCTTTAATACGATCTATGCCGATCATATCGATATAATCCTTGAGAGAATGAATCAGAAGTTGAGCTTCTTTGCTATTCATCCGGCTCATGGTGTTAGTGTTGTTTCGTTCTTCAAAGTCGCATTTGGATGTGTCTATCCAAGTGAGGGGGCTGTCCATTAGGCTCACAAGTCGCTGTGCCACCTCGGGTGCAGCCTTCAGACGACCACCGTAGAACCATTGGGATGAGAATTCCATTATATCCTGATGCATGCGATATTGGATATCGAGGAGTTTGACGCATTCAGGCTTTGTCTTGGCCACTTTCTGCATCAGTGTAGTACTGAGGCCTGCGCGAGCGGCTTCGACGCAATGAATGGTAGGAGGTAGCTGCTGGTGATCACCGCTCAGTACCACACGGTCGCATTTTACTATGGGTACCCAGCAGGCGGGTTCTAGGCCTTGTGCTGCTTCATCAATAAAGAGCGTTGAAAAATGTCGATGGTCTAGTACTTTGTATGCACTTCCAATAAGGGTGCAAGCTACCACTCGAGCTTGATTGAAGATGTCTTGGTTGATACGATTTTCGAGTTCGTTGGCTCTAGTTGTGAGTTGTTGCCGTTTGGCTGGTTTCAGGGCTGATTGTGCTTCAGGGGTGTTTTTCTGATGCAGTAGTTTCCGAATGCTCCATAGTTCGCCGTAGTCGGGATGTGCAGCATAGCGTCTTTCGTAGCTGCATTCCAGCATCTCATCGCTCATGCGTAGAGGGTTGCCCACACGTAGTACTGCTACTCCTCTTCTTGCTAGCTGTTCGCTTATCCAATCAATGGCTGCGTTGCTGGGTGCACAGACCATTACCTGAGTCTCCCGGTGGAGAGTCTCGATAATAGCCTCAATAAGGGTGGTGGTCTTTCCTGTTCCTGGAGGACCATGAACAATCGCCACATCTTTGGCTTCTATCACTTTCTGAACAGCTGCTTGCTGGCTGGCATTCAACCAAGGTATGCTGACAGACAGTTGTGTATGAAATTGAGGCTTTTGGTTACCAATCAGCACTTCTCGTAAATGCACGAAATGTGAATTATCAATAGTCATGGCTGCAGTGAGGGCTTCGTCCATTATCCGATAAGAGGTAGTATCGAGACAGAGTTTGATGCCCAGCAACTTTGTCTGATTGTAGTCTATGAGGCTGTTTAGTGCCGATCGATTGGGTAGCACAATCTTCATGCTTCCGCTACCTACACTATCTACTTGTGCTTGAAAGGGTAGCTCCTTAAGGCGGTTCCTATCGTAAACAGGTTCTCCGTTTACCCATTCAGTATGTTCGTTTCCTACATAGAAAAAAACTACAGGTTGACCTGGCTCGAAGTCTGTTTCTGTTTCATCGGCACTATAATCGAATGCGATATCAACCGTGATTTGGTCGAGGGTGTTATAATAGTTTCTGCCAACGGAGATAGGGTAGCGGCAGTTGCTTTCTTGAACTTTTCCTCCCAAGTGATCTACAAGTAATGATCGCTCGTATTCATCGCGTTCGTAGATAAACTCTTGGCGAAGTAATGTCTTGAGTTTCTGTAATTCTATCTGTGCTGGTGTGGCCATGAGATGTGTACTTTTCTTTTAACGAGATGACAATAAAGCCACACAAGATGTGTCTATCCAGTGTGGCTTTATTTAATTAGGTCTGTTATTGTTTGTTGTTGTAAAGCATCATAATTGAAAGAATGTGCCTCATATTGCATTGGTGTATCAGATTTGAATCTCTTCGCCATTGGCGTTGAAGAATCGATATTCAAGCATATTGTAATTCTGCTGAGGTTCAATCTTGATAGATGCCTTGTATTTTCTTATCCAAAGCAATCGACGGGACATGAATCCCTTTGTAAGGTATGCGTGAATGTAGGGATGAGTGACGAGAGTGATCTTCTTTTCAGCTTGGGCGGTGAGAAGGTACTTGAGGTTCGACTCAATCTCATCAACAACAACCATGCTTTGCTTAATGGTACCGGTGCCGTCGCAGAAGGGGCATTTCTCTTGAACATCTACTTCTACGGATGGACGTACTCGTTGGCGTGTTATTTGCATGAGTCCAAACTTGCTGAGAGGCAGTATAGTGTGCCGTGCTTTGTCACGACGCATCTCTTCTGTCATCACGTCGAAGAGTTTCTTGCGATTTTCTGCCTTTACCATATCAACGAAGTCGATGATTATGATACCGCCCATGTCGCGAAGGCGCAGCTGTCTGGCTATCTCTTTGGCTGATTCGATGTTGACTTGCAGTGTGGTATCTTCTTGTCCTGTACCAGATTTGATATGGTTGCCGCTGTTGACATCGATCACATGCATGGCCTCCGTGTGTTCAATATAAAGATATACTCCAGAGCGGATGGTGACGATTTTACCGAAGGCTTTGCGTATGTCGCGTTGCACACCGAACTGTTCGAAGATGGGTGTCTCCAACTTGTAGTGGTGCACTATGTCGTCTTTATCGGGGTTGATAGCGTGTATGTAGCTCTTGATATCGTTGTAGATGCCTTCGTTGTCAGCATAAATAGCATTGAAATCGTCGTTTAGTACGTCGCGGAGCAAAGCCGATGCGGTATCGGGTTCGGAATGAACCTTGGTAGGCGTGGTAATCGTTTTGAGTCGTTTAGTCATTTCAGCCCACTCATCGAGAAGGCGTCTTAAATCGGCATCAAGGTCGGCAACACTCTTACCCTCGGCATTGGTACGTACAATGAGACCGAAGTTTTGAGGTTTGATGCTCTGAATGAGTCGGCGTAGGCGAGAACGTTCCTCATTGCTTTTGATCTTTTGCGATACGGATACTTTGTTGGAGAAAGGAGCCAGCACCAAATAGTGTCCAGCCAAAGAGATGTCGCAAGTGAGCTTAGGCCCTTTGGTGGAAATAGGTTCTTTTGTGATCTGAGCAAGAATGTACTGACCCACTTTTAGGGTATTAGCAATGTTACCAGTTTTGGGTAGTATGGGTTCGATCTTAAAATCTTGCAGAGTCTGCATGTTGGCGTCGCCGTTCATGGCCAACTTGAGATATTTATCTACAGAGTCGAACTGTGTACCGAGGTCAAGATAGTGCATAAAGCCGTTCTTTTCGTCGTTTACATCAACGAAGGTGGCATTGAGGCCTTGCATGATTTTCTTTACTTGGCCCACAACGATATCGCCTACGGCATAGTGAGAGATGTTTTTTTCTTTATGGAGCTCCACCAACTGTTTGTCTTCGAGTAGTGCTATTTGGGTCTCATCGGTCGAGTATGATATGATAAGCTCTTTATTCATAAAATCAACACAATATTCTTATTCTTATAATTCTTATATTCTTTCTTCAGTTTTCTCATCGTGATAGATGGCCAGATGGCCTAAGTAGTAATCGGGAAGCGCATATTGCGATTGTTGTTCTTTATAAATAGCTTTTAGCTAAAAAGGTGCTACTTTGATTATGCTCAGCGTACTACTTATGAGTTATTGCAGATGTATTAATGTGGGATAACTCTATCTTACTTATCTTGTGTGAATACTGTTAGTTTCGTAACATAAAAAAACAAATTACACAATCCGACTTGTGGCCGGTGTGCAATTTGTTTTAGTTTTTTGTTAGATGCCTGCAATCCTAAGAATTGCAGATTCAGAAGAGAATGACTCCTATACTAGGAATCCACTATCTCTTCTTATGTCTATTCTTACGCAAACGTTTTTTACGTTTGTG
>JAZUDW010000087.1:0-27973 GCA_045639845.1 Bacteroidales bacterium | reverse complement strand
GAGGTCCCACATCCAGGGACGGCGCACGGGGCGGCTGTAGCTGAGCTGCATGCTCTGATCCTGGTTGATCTGATAGCTGAGGTGGAGGGTGGGGTAGAGCTGCCAGTAGGGTTTATCGACGGCTTGTGCCAGCGGGTGGCTCTCGTCGGTGCCGCTCACATGGCTGTATTCGCCGCGCAGACCGAGTTGGGCGGTCATCTTCTCGGTGATGTTGCCGCCGATGGTAGCGTAGAGGGCATGGATCTGCTGTCCGTAGGTGTAGTGGAGAGATGAGAGGTCGTCGAGCTCGCGCTGAAGGGTGTTGGTGGCATCGAAGGCAGAGAGGTAGTAGAGGTAGTCTTGGTCGGAGGAGGTGATGCGGCCTTCATATCCTGTCTCGAATTTATATTTGTCGGCCAGCTTGTCGGTATAGTTGAGACGAATGTTGTAGTTGTTGTTGTAGTTGTCCGATTCCGATTCGCGAAGGAAGTAGCGTTCGTAGTTGGCCATCGTATTGGGGTAGCGTTGCTCTTGGATGCCATCGCCCCAGCCGTGGCGACGGCTGTAGGTGGCCTCGAGGGTGAGTAGCTGGTCGGGTTTGTCAAACTTGTGAGTAAAGGTGAAGTTGATGTTGTGGTTGAGGTCGCGGTTGTTGTTGGTGTCGCCTTGCAGGTAGTCGTAGTATCCGCCATAAAGGAGGTCTTTGTCGATGGTGAAATGCTGGCGAGCGCGGTTGCCACCGCGAAGCTGGTAGGATATCATGGCCGAGTTTTTCTTGTCGAAGAAATATTCGAAGCCTACCTTGGCGCTTGCCATTTGCGAGGGGCCGTAGCCGCGAAGCTGGAGGCTGTCGATAGCGTAGGGGGTGCCGTCGGTCTTGCGTTCGATGTAGGTCTCGGTGAGGTTGGAACGAGTGCGTACGCCGCCGTCGGCCGAGAAGGTGAAATTGAATTTCTCGGTAGAGTAGTTCATGCTGATGGATCCTATCGAGGTGGGGATCAGGGAGGGGTAACCTTCGGGGATGCTGAACCACAGGGGTGTGCCGAAGTTGATGTTGGCAAGGCCGTTCCAACCTAGGGCGTTGGAAGCACGGTCTTTGAGTTTGATATTGATGATGCCGCTCATGCCTTCGGGGTCGTATTTGGCCGAGGGGTTGGTGATGACTTCGATGTTTTCCACACTGCTGGCGGGTATCTGTTCGAGCAGCGAAGCCAGATCGTTGCTGAGCAGTTCGGAGGGGCGCCCGTCGATGAGCACCTTGACGTTGGTGGATCCACGGAGGGTTACGTTGCCATCGTTGTCAACGCCTACTGAGGGTACATTCTCCAACACATCGGTGGCGGTGCCGCCACCCGACACAATATTCTGGTCCACGTTGACCACCCGGCGGTCCAGCTGGTACTCTACCATGCTGCGCTGAGCCTTGACCTCGACAGTCTGCATAGTGGCTGCGGTAGGTGCGATGGCTATCTTGCCCAGTTGAACGTGGGGGGTGGAAGCCGAGAGGGTGATGGCGTTGGGGCTCCAATAGGTGGCATAGCCCATAAAGGTGACACGCACCAGATACTGTCCGTAGGCCAGTTTGTCGATGGCGAAGGTGCCGTTGTCGGCTGTCACCATGCCGTTTACCAACGAGGAGTCTTTGGCTTTGTGGATCGATACGGAGGCAAAAGCCATAGCTTCGTTGGATTGTTTGTCGATGATTTTTCCGGAGATTTTTCCTTGGGCAAAGATAGATGTAGAGGTTAGTAATGCTACTACGAGGATCATCAGTTTGCAGACTCTCATGCTTTCTTAATTGTTTTTTTTAGTGATCTGTCATGAGTGACCAGTGAACAGACGTTACTGCCTAGTACGTGCATTTGTCGGGGCACTGACCACCAATATTATTTATGATAAATTAATATTATTAGTAACCATTGTTGCAGAAATCTTGCAAAGGAAGATAAAAAACTTTGGTTTTCTGCATGAGGGCGATAAGAGATAAGTGATGATGAAAAAATAACTTAGGACACAATGGTATGACAACCGGGTACGCTTTTTTTTTCTCCGTTCTGCTTGCTTCGCTGCGCAATCCTTTCAGGACCACTATCGAAGTCCATTGGACTTCTTCATATCAACTCCAAAATATCTCAACAATCTAAAGCAAAATCGTACCAATTTATTTTTTTATCATCACAAAATTTTCCTCAAGGCTCACCGTTGGTTGCCAATCACTCGGGATTTGACAAAAAAAATGTGATATCTCAAAAGAATTGTCTATCTTTGCAAAGTCAATATTTCATTGCTTAATCAATAAAAAATTATAAATAAAATGATTACTAAACTTGATCAACTTATTGACCTTGCTAAGAGCAAAGGTAAGAAAAGAATTGTAGGTGCTTACGCTAACGACTCTCACACTATTGGCGCTATCAGCCAGGCTATCGACCTCGGTATCGTAGAGGCTACCCTCGTAGGCGACATTGAGACCATCAAGAAAGTGTGCGTTGAAGAAGGTATCGACGTTAACAAGTTCGAGCTCGTTCAGGAAGCCGACGAGGCTAAAGCCGGTGTGAAAGCTGTGGCTCTGATCAACGAAGGCAAGGGCGACCTCCTTATGAAAGGTCTGCTCAGCACCGATAAATATATGCGTGCTATCCTCAACAAGGAAAAAGGCCTCATGCCTGGCACCAAAGCTGATATGCTCACCCATATGGCTGTATTTGAGGTTCCTGCTTATCATAAGCTCCTTATCTGCAGCGACGTGGCTATCATCCCCGCTCCCGATCTGAAACAGAAGACCGCTATCCTCAACCATCTTATCAAGACCGCTAAGAGCCTCGAGATCGAGAAACCCAAGGTGGCTATCATCACTCCTACCGAGCAGATGCTCACCGGTATTCAGAGCTGCGTTGACGCTGCCATGCTCAGCGTTCAGAACAAACGCGGTCAGATCAAAGGTGCTGAGGTTGAAGGCCCTCTCTCGCTCGATATCGCTATCAACAAAGAGGCTGCTGAGACCAAGAAACTCGTTAGCCCCGTGGCTGGCGACGCCGACTGCCTCCTCTTCCCCAACCTTGAGACTGGCAACGTATTCTACAAATGTGCTACCAAATTTGCCGGTGCCGAGCTCGCTTGCATGGTGGTAGGTGCTCGTATCCCCTGCATCCTCACCTCTCGTGGCGACAGCATGAAGACCAAGCTCTACAGCATCGCTCTGGCTTCTCTTCAGTGCAAATAATAGCCGTTGTTGATTTGACGGCCTGTTGAAACGCTTCGGATCAAGGGGCTGTCTGATTCAACATGATAGATAATGCAATAACTGCGACAATTATCGAGATAATATAGACCCTCGGTGTTGTCGCAGTTGTTTTTTTTGAGGGTCTACAGACCTTAATATTCATTATTAATATATATACCCTAATGGAAAAATTTTTCGAAGAACTGCCTATGGCTATCACCATCAGTGATAAAGACGGCAATATCCTTGATATGAATCAGCGCTCGGCCGACGTGAACAGCCACGGCCAAAAGATTATAGGAAAGAACCTCTACGAGTGTCATCCTCCTCGTGCTGCCGCCATTCTCCGCGACCTCTATGCCAACGAGAAGATCAATACCTACACCGTAGAGAAAAATGGCGTGAAGAAGCAGATACTACAGCTTCCCTGGTACGAAAACGGTGTGTTTGGCGGCCTTATCGAGTTCTCGTGCGAGATACCCTTCGACCAACCCAACTATGTACGCCAGCCCAAGAAGGATTGACGCTGCCAGTTCGCCTGCTTGTGCCCGGCGTGGTGCCACGCTGTCGGGGCAGCATCGGTCTTAGTGGATAGCCACTGAGACCGATGTTTTTTTTCACAATGCAAAAGGTTCTAATATAGCCACCTCAATGACTATTGTTCATAATACTACGCAAAAAGACAGAAGAATTATTTTGCCATGCGTGGAAAAGAGTGTATTTTTGCATTTGTTAAGGTTGCCGATCGGATATGGCACGCAAAAGGGAATCGTGTGTGAATCACGGACTATGCCCGTAGCTGTGTACTTCTAAAAAGGAACGACAATATGCAACAAGCCACTGTCGTCACGATGAGAAGGCCTCGTTTCAATAGAAGCAGTCAGAATACCTGCCTTAACAAGACAGAGAGCGGATCCCTCTCGGGGACAAGAGGGCTGCTCGCAATGGTTTATCAAAAAAAGAGACAGCCAGCATGCACACACTATGGGGCACAGTGTCCCCTGCGGGGTAACGTCTGGCTAATAAAAAAAAGGAAACATCAATATGAACGATAATGGATTGCAGATTAGGAAACGTGATGGCAAAGGCGAAGTATTCTCGGTAGAGAAGATAAAGATAGCTATCAGCAAAGCATTCTTGGCCTCGGGCTACTATGCCACCGACGATGATCTGAACTCTATACTCAGCCGTGTGCGTGTTACCAATGGCATGAGTGTGGAGGAAATTCAAAACCAGGTGGAGACTGCATTGATGGCCGAGCAGTATTTCACCGTGGCCAAGAAGTATATCCTTTATCGTCAGCAGCACTCCGAAGACCGCGAGACGCGTGAGAAACTCACCTTCCTCAACGACTATTGCGATGCCTCCAATGCCGCTACTGGCTCCAAATTCGATGCCAACGCCAACGTAGAGAAGAAGAATATCGCCACCCTCATAGGCGAACTGCCCAAACAGAGTTTTATCCGTCTCAACCGCCGCCTCCTCACCGACCGCATCAAAGAGATGTTCGGCAAAGAGCTTGCCGACCAGTATATCCGTTATCTCACCAACCATTTTATATATAAGAACGACGAGACTTCGATGGCCAACTACTGTGCCTCGGTCACCATGTACCCTTGGCTACTTGAAGGTACCATCCCTATCGGTGGCAACTCTACCGCCCCTACCAACCTGCGTTCGTTCTGCGGTGGCTTCGTCAACATGGTCTTCATGGTGTCGTCCATGCTCAGCGGCGCTTGCGCTACGCCAGAGTTCCTCATGTATATGGACCACTTCATTGCCCTGGAGTACGGTGAGGACTACTATAAAGATACCGCCCGCGTGGTGGATCTCTCCAAAAAACAGCGCACGCTCGACAAAGTGATTACTGACAGCTTCGAGCAGATCGTCTATTCTATCAATCAGCCTGCTGGTGCCCGCAATTTCCAATCGGTGTTCTGGAATATCTCGTACTACGACCGCTACTATTTCGAGTCGCTCTTCGGCGAGTTCCGCTTCCCCGATGGTAGCCAGCCCTGCTGGGAGTCGCTCTCGTGGCTGCAGAAACGTTTCATGCGCTGGTTCAACGATGAGCGCAAGCGTAGTGTGCTCACCTTCCCTGTCGAGACGATGGCCATGCTCACCGAAAACGACGAGATGAAAGACCAGGAATGGGGCGATTTCGCTGCCCAGATGTATGCCGAAGGCCACTCGTTTTTCACCTACATAAGCGACAATGCCGACTCGCTCTCTTCGTGCTGCCGTCTGCGCAACGAGATTCAAGACAACGGATTCAGTTACACCCTCGGCGCCGGCGGCGTATCCACAGGCTCCAAGAGTGTGCTCACCATCAACGTGAACCGTTGTGTGCAGTATGCCCATCGCAACAATATGCACCACCTCACGTTCCTTGAAGAGATAGTAGATCTCTGCCACAAGGTGCAGATGGCCTACAACGAGAACCTCCGTCAGCTCCAACTCAAAGGTATGCTGCCGCTCTTCGATGCAGGCTATATCAACCTCGGCCGCCAGTATCTCACCATCGGTGTCAACGGTCTTGTGGAAGCCGCCGAATTCCTCGGTATCGCCATCAACGACAATCCCCAGTATGCCTCCTTTGTGCAGGATGTGCTCGGCCTCGTAGAACGCTACAATAAGAAATATCGATCCAAAGACCTCATGTTCAACTGCGAGATGATACCCGCCGAGAATGTGGGCGTGAAACATGCCAAGTGGGATCGCGAAGACGGTTATGTGGTAAATCGTGATTGCTACAACAGCTATTTCTTTGTGGTGGAAGACCCCACCATCGATATCATTGAGAAGATCAAGCTCCATGGCCGTAAATACATCGACCATCTCACCGGAGGCTCGGCTCTTCATCTCAACCTCGAAGAGCACCTTACCCAGCAGCAGTACCGCCACCTTATGCATGTGGCCGCCAAAGAAGGTTGCAACTATTTTACATTCAATATCCCCAACACTATCTGCAACGACTGCGGACATATCGACAAGCGTTATCTTAAGGAGTGTCCTTGCTGCCACAGCCACCATGTGGACTATATGACTCGCATTATCGGCTACCTGAAACGTGTGTCCAACTTCTCGGAGCCCCGTCAGCAGGAAGCTGCCCGTCGCTACTACAACAAATACGACTGCCAATAGTGCCTGATCTATAATGCTGAAATATAGCACCTACGACGTAGTCTTCCAAGAAGTACCCGACGAGGTCTCGTTGGCTGTCAGCCTTACCAACTGTCCTCATCGTTGCCCGGGATGTCACAGCCCGCACCTGCGGGCCGATGAAGGTGTAGAGCTCACCGTTTCCGAAATTCAACGTTTAGTGCATCAGTATCAAGACTATGTTACCTGCATATGCCTCATGGGCGGCGATGCCGACCCCTCTGCCGTCGAAGCTGCTGCACACACCATCCACCAGTGCTCCTCGCTCAAAGTAGCCTGGTATTCCGGCGGGGAGCAGATGCCTGCCAATATTCGGCTGTTTCAATATGTGAAGCTGGGCCCCTACCGCGCCCAGCAGGGACCACTCAAGAGTCCCTCCACCAACCAGCGTATGTACCGTATCGACAACGGTATCCCTACCGACATCACCTATCGTTTCTGGCACAACCCCTTCGACGACGACGCCCTCCAGTCGGTAAGCAAAAACAAACTCGCCGATACTACAGCCTTGCGTTAGCCGCGCAACCACCTTTCCTCATCTACCCCGCTCATGCGAGCCTCATGCCAGCAGTGTTCCGTAGGCATGAAGGCAGCTGGTGTATCCCCTTTCCGGATATAGCGCAATCATTTTTTAAATAGAATACAACACATTATGCTCAACATTACCGAAATATTCAGTGCGTTCGTCGTTATGTTCGCCATCATCGATATCACAGGATCAATCCCTGTGTTTCTCTCCATCCAAGAACATAAACACATCAAACCCCTCCAAGTGTGCCTGGTCTCGCTGGGTCTCTTTGTAGGATTCTTTTATGCCGGCAACGGTATTCTGCGGCTTTTCAGCGTCGATGTCGGCTCCTTTGCTGTGGCAGGCTCCATCGTCATCTTCGTGCTGGCATTGGAGATGATACTCGGCATAGAGATTTTCAAGAATGAGTCGGCAGGCAGCGATTCGGTCATAGTGCCCATCGCCTTCCCCCTCATTGCCGGGCCCGGGGCGCTCACCGCCCTCCTCTCTTTGCGAGCCGAATATGCCGACGCTAACATCCTGGTAGGCCTCGTGGGCAACATACTGCTCGACTTCCTTGTGCTCTATTTCCTAAACAGCATACAGCGCCTGCTCGGAGGCAGCGTCATCTTCATCTTGCGCAAATTCTTCGGTGTCATCCTCTTGGCCATTGCTGTCAAACTATTCGTCACCAATCTCCAAGTAGTGATGGGTGGATGAGAGAGAAAAAAAACAGCCGTCGCAACAGATAGGGCTGTCTGCACAAACCTAAACAGCCTTCTGCCGACCACACCCCTAAGTGTCGCAGTCTCTCGATGGCAGGACCACACAGGCCTGCCGGCAAAAAGACCTTGTGCCTCAGCCATGAGCCATGCTGGCTGCATGAGGTGAGACCCAGCGTTACCGCAACACCTCTATAGCACCCTTGCGCAGCACATAGCCGTAGTCGCCCATGCCTCTAAACACAAAGAAGTAGGTGCCATCAGGAACAAAGGGGTTGTTCGGATCCCAGAACTGGTCGAACGAATTGATGTTCTGTTGTGAGAACACCTCAACGCCCCATCTATTGTATATGGCCAGTTGATTGTTGGGGTAGTTGCCAAATTCAACAAGGTTCTTGATGATCCACAGGTCGTTGATGCCATCGCCATTGGGTGTGACAACAGTGGGGAATTGAAGGAAGATATTGGTGATAGGAACTTCGTGCTGCATTGTGTCGGAGCATACAATGGTATCGCCAGTAAGCCCTATGTGATTATAATATGCTATCAATTTCACAATATAATCGCCTGTGAAGTCAATATTATTGACGTCCCAATGGTAACTTGGTTCGGGGACGAAAAGAGAATCGTAGTCATCCTCCGTCTGGTGGCTCTTTTGGATATACCATTTATACCAAATGTTCTCATCGTTTGGCTCCGAAAGATTTAAGAAATTAACAGAAGCATCGTTTTGAGCTGGTTGGTAAGGGTTCCATTCGAAATCGGGTGTTGGCAGGGGTAGCGTATTGATTGTAGTATAACTCAGGGTGTCTTTGCAACCATCCGCACTAGTGGTGATAAGGCTGAGGTTGTAGATGCCCGTCTCATAAGAGTGGCTCAGCGCGGCCCTGTCCGCAGTGTCGCCGTCGCCAAAGTTCCATAGCAGCGCCGCCGCCCCGGTAGAAGAGTCTCTTACATAAAGGGTGAAAGGATAGCACCCCTCAAACAAAGAGTCCTCGCTCCAAACAACGGAGTCTTTGCTCAACAGCCATCTTGCAGCGAAAGCAGAGTCGTGAAGGTGCAGATCGAAATTCACAATACTGTCGCATCCCCAAACCGTGGTGAGCGAGTCCGTGATATCGTAAGGTGCATAATAACTGGTCTCTCTATAGATATAAGGCTCTCTCCTGCATAGACCTACTGTGTCGAAAGTGCTGAAAGTGGGATTGACTGTGAGTTCTAGTCGGTAGGTGCTGTCGCATCCGTCGATGGTTGTGTAATGTTCTGTGAAATCGCCTGTTGTATTGTAGGTCAAGCCGCCAAACAGCACTGAATCGCCATTGCATATTGTGTCTATGTTATGGTACAGTTTGGCTTCTGCTATGGTAAGGTGTATTGTTACTACGCTGTCGCAAGTGTAGATAGAGAGAAGACTGTCGATGTAGGTGCCAGACTGCCAAAGTGTATCGGTGGAAATAGGATATCCGATATTGCTGCAGGCCAATGCAGAGAGGGCTGTGTCGTACCGATTGGCTGTCACTAGGTGAAGCCGATAAATACTATCACATCCAGCTATGGTTTGTAGCATACGGGTGTAGTCGCCAGGTATGCTGTCGTTGAATCCGAAGAAGGTGTAGGCCTCTCCTTCACAGATGCCTCCGTTGAAGGATGTGTCGAATACTGGGTTTACTACCAAATGTATCAGGGTCTCCAATGTGCTATCTGGTCGATATTCCGTGCGACAAACATAGTCGCCGGTTGTAGTATAGATTGAATCTCTTACAAATAGCGTATCGCCTTGGCAGAATGCAGTGTCGATAGTGTCGTAGTATATACAAGGTGATTGAATGGCGAGTAGTCGCAGTGTGTCGTCCTCGCACGATCCATTGCCGATCTTTGCTATCAGACGCACGTTGATATATCCTGGCGGAAATACTCGTGTGGGGTGTGCCTCATAGCAGGTGTCGTTGTCTCCAAATATCCAGATGAAGTCTTCACACTCTTGTCGTGTGAGATTTTGGTGTTCCTCGTCGGTGGTGACAACACTTTTGTTGAAGAACTGATAGGTGAGGTTGCATCCGTCGGTATCGGCTATGTGGTACTCAAAGCGTGCAAATGGGAAGATGGGGCCAATAATAACCTCTTTTTCGAAGGAACATTCAGTTCCAGATGCTCCTACAAAACTAGCACGGCAGTGATAGTAGCCGTTCTGATTGGAAGAGAAAGTCCGATCTGTTGACAGAATAACGTCGCTGCTGTCAATGTTATACCATTGATAGGAGAAACCTTCTGGGGCTTCAAAGCTATTAGAATCGATTATACCGCAGGCACCGGATCGGATGGTTTTGCGTTGGCATTCCAGTGTGAAATATGCATAACCGAAGTGTCCCATCTCTGCACAGTCGTAGGTTGTTAATTTAATGAAGATACGTTGTCCTTGCATAGGTGCTAAGTCAATGCCTATAGGAGTCCAATCTTTCCATAGTACCGTTGTGGTATCGTAGAGATATTGATTCCATCCGAGACTTTGGCTGGCAACAAAATCAGCAGAAAAGCAATCGGGATTGATGGGACTCTCATTCTCGTCGAGGACCTCCAGCCTGAATCGTGGTTGGTTGGCTGGTGTATGCTCGGGGTCTTCGAGCACAGCAGCATAACGCAATAATAATAATGTTTCAATGCTGATTGATTTATGAACATCGAAAGTGGTACTATTGTGTCTGTTGAATCCTGAACTGACAATCTATTTGATGGATTCTTTTTTGTATTCAATTAAATGATTGTTAGTTTGATACATTGTTGGTTGCAGGAGTCAATGATGTGCAAATATAAGAAAAATACATGAATGGACACTTTTTTGTGTTAAAATACCTCTTTTTTGTCTTGCTGATCAAGAAGGGGAGGAAGTGGGCTCAACAACATGCAAACTAGAAAAAAACAGCCATTACCAGAAAAAAGTTTATCTTTGCAATCCGAAATGCCTTTTGTAAACGACATACTTAAATATCGAAGTCTCTCAATTGTAGGACTTGACAAGAATACCGGCAAGACGGTGTGCTTGAATTATGTGTTGCGTCGGCTCCATGAGATGAATGCCAAAGTTGCCGTTACGTCTATCGGTGTGGATGGCGAACAGACCGATGCTGTCTTCGCTACCGCCAAACCTGAGATTACCCTCTATGAGGGTATGCAGTTCGTTACTTCCGAGAAGCATTATTTTCAGCGACGCCTCGTGTCGCAGCTTCTCCATGTTGATACCCGCACCACCTCTTTGGGACGTCTGGTAACTGGTGAGGTGCTCTGTGCAGGCAAGATACTTCTCTCGGGTGCCGCCACTACCGATAAGCTCCGCCAGCAGATCGAGACCTTCAGGAGCCAGCAGATGCCGCTCACCATTGTTGATGGGGCCCTCTCTCGTCTCTCTTTGGCTTCGCCCACGGTCACTGATGCTATGATTCTGGCTACCGGTGGCGCTGTATCTACCAATATCAAGACGCTTATCAGCAAGACTCGCTTTGTCTATCAGCTCATCAACTTGCCCGAAGTTGAGGCTGCGGAGTCTGCCACGTTGGCACCTATTGGGCAAGGCCTGTGGGCTCTCGATGCCGATGGCAGGCCCCACGACTTGCATATTGCCTCGGCTTTCCTTTTAGGCAGGGACAATAACGATATTTTCAGATATGGCAACACGATCTTTGCCTCGGGTGCTGTCACCGACCGTCTGCTCAAATACCTCAGCATACAAAGCAATATCTCTCAAGTGCAACTCATAGCCCGCGATTTTACCAAGCTCTTCCTTACTCCCGAGGTGCTCCACGACTATACTGCCCGAGGTGGCCGTCTCCTGGTGCTTCAACGCTCCAAACTGCTGGCCCTATGTCTCAACCCCACCTCGCCCAGCGGCTACCGCCTCAATAGTGCCGAAGCCTGTGCCCAGCTCAGCGATGCTCTGCAGACCCCTGTATATGACGTGATGCAGCTATAGATGAAAAAAACAGAAATGATAATTGCAGATGTTGTATGTAAATAATTGCCAACCAATAACTCAACAAATAAACAGATCAACCGTTAGGTCAGCGACCGAAGTGGAGCTAACGGCTCCAATACTCGAAGTGGAGCTAACGGCTCCAATACTCGAAGTGGAGCTGACAACTCAATAACACCCTTATTACTGATTGCCTCAAAATAACACTTGGCCATGCTTTTACGCGATAAAATAAAAGACGAACCCGCATTCCAATACGTTGTCGATAACCTTCAGCTCATGTCGTCGGCAGGCCGTCGGCAGCTTCTCGATACCCCTTGGAGTACCGATGCTGACCAGATTGTCCGCGAACACGACAATATTGCTCGTATCATAGACCTCTTCTGTGACCCCGAAGCCCAGAAACCCATGGCTGTGATCCGACACAAGCTTATGGAACTTCACGATATCGCCACCACCCTTGGCAACCTTGTCCATCACATGCGTATGACCGAGGTAGAGCTCTTTGAGATCAAGCAACTAGCCCTGCTCTGCATCGAGGCCCGAAAAGCGGCACAACAACTCCATATAGACTCTATGCTCTCCATTCCATCGCTGCAGCATGTGTTTGATATGCTCGACCCCGACCATACGGGTATTGCCAATTTCTATATCTACGATTCATACCATCCCCAGTTAGGGCCTCTGCGTCGTGAGCTCAAGCAGCAACAGGCGCTCCTCGATGCCCATCAGCGCGAGATGACCGATGAGCAGCTCGCACAGCACAACAGCCTGATCAGCGAACTCTTCGGTCGGCAGGAGTCTCTACAGCAGCAGGTTGTTGTCCAGCTCAGCGATAGGCTGCAGCCTTTCGGCCAGCAGCTTCTCGATGCCCTCGGCCGTATGGCCTATGCCGATATCCTTATTGCCAAGGCCGAGCAGTCTATTGAATGGCAGCTTTGTCGTCCAGTAGTGGCTCGCCAGGGCACATCATATACGGGACTTTTCAATGCACGTCTGCGTCGGCGTAACAACGAGCTAGGCATCCGCTATCAGCCTATCGACATTCGGATTCAGCAAGGGGTGTGCCTCATCACTGGTGCCAATATGGCTGGCAAGACAGTGGTACTCAAAACGGTAGGTGTGGCTCAGCTTATGGTGCAGTTTGGCATGTATGCCCCTGCAGAGCAGGCTTCGGTGCAGCTGGTCGATGACGTGGTGTTCTGTATTGGCGACGAACAGAACGAGATGAATGGCCTCTCTAGTTTCGCTTCCGAGATCATCAAGATCAGCCGCACACTCCAATATGCCGAGCAGGCTCAGATTCTCATCCTGATCGATGAGCCTGCCCGCACCACCAACCCCATCGAAGGCAAAGCTATAGTGCAAGCTATCGGCCATATCCTCGACGGTCGCCCGTCGCTCACGCTTATCACCACCCACTATAGTTATCTTGGTCTCCGCTGTCGTCGATTGCGTGTTAAAGGTTTTGACGAGTCGCTTTCCCGTCAGTCGCTTACCGCCGACACCATCAATCAGTTTATGGACTATGCTCTCATAGAAGAGCAGAGCGAGGAGGTGCCCCACGAAGCACTGCGTATCGCCACCATCCTTGGGTGCGACAGCCAGATGCTCGCTGAGGCGCAACGTTTCCTTGAAAACAACAATGGTTAGCCGTCCGATAAGCGATGATAAAAAATAAATTGGTACGATTTTACTTTAGATTGTTGAGATATTTTGCTGTTTCTTATTCTCTCGGGTCTGGCCACGGGGACCTCATGGCTCTGCTACTTTTATGCCATCAAGATCGGCGAAGTGAGCAAGGTGGTACCCGTGGACAAGTGCAATTTGGTGTCGACGATCGTCTTTGCGGCTCTGTTTTTGGGTGAGATGTTCACATGGAAGAGTTCCCTAGGGGCATTGCTCTTGCTGGTGGGCACGTTGGTGACGCTGTTGTGAAGAGCAGATGCAAGTTTTCTGTACTATGCTTGCAAAAGAATGATTGTGATATAGATGGGCGTAAAAGATGGGTGTGGTGCTACAAGTGGCTCATTTTTTTTCAATATTGGCTCTCTGTAGAAGGTGGTGAGTTAAGTAATAGATGGAGCATGGTTGAAAAAGATTTGTGTGTATCGCTGAATTTAGTTGTTGTGTATTGTGTTGTAAAATAATATTATATAGTATGGTTGGCTCTTCCGTTGGCAGAAGCGTCAGCCTCGTGAAGAAAAAAAATTTGGCAGATTCAAAAAAAGATAGTACTTTTGCACTCGCAAACTAAGAAAAAGAGTAGTTCGTTTTCCTTGTTTGCAATCCAACCAAACGGAAAGGTGCTCGAGTGGTTGAAGAGGCCCGCCTGGAAAGCGAGTAAGCGTTAACAGCGCTTCAAGGGTTCGAATCCCTTCCTTTCCGCCAAAACCTTGATAATTCATTGATTATCAAGGTTTTTTATTTTATAAGGTCTAAAAAAGGTACTAATTTTTTATTTGCATATCAATTTTTTTTCTTACCTTTGCAAAATCTTAAAGTACTGAATTTCGATGAAATACTATAAGCATAATGTTGTTGTCTCTCTCAAAACCCCACCCAATAAAAATGGTGGGATGCAATTGCTATTGAGAGTGTCGTTCGCCGGAAAACAGTTGAATCTGTATAGTGGAATGTCACTAACCAATACCCAATGGGATAAGAAAAGGAAAAGAGTTAAGCAAGGTTGTATAGTGAAAGGGACACCCTTCAATATACTCAATCCGTTGATAGATGATCAAATTCATTTTATCAATGATTTTTTTTGCGAGTTTGGTAGTAGGGAGATTGACCCTACTTTTGACGAGTTGAAAAAAAGATTCAATAGAAAATATAAATTCGGTTATCAAGACGAAGGGAGCGAGTTCTATTACCTATTTGACGAGTTTATCAAAGAGGTTTGTTTGGAAAAAGAAAGTTTACGTGAGAAGTATGAAAGATTAAAGAAAAGACTTTATATATCGCATCCTCAAATAACATTCAGAGATTTGTCTATAAAAATGATGTATAAGATAATTGAAGAATGGTCTTTAGGTTTGGATGGTAAAGGTACATATAATGAATTTATTACAAACACCTTGTTTTGTTTTAAGAGATTTGTCACCTGGGCCCAAAAGAGAAAGAATGTGATTGTGAATGAGGAGTTTTTTCAGTTCTCCCCAAAACTAAAAGAAGGGTCTCGTGATATACGATATTTGACAATAGAAGAGGTGAATAAAATTAGATATCTTGATTTGCCATTAGGGAGTTCTTTGGACAAAGTTAGGGATTGCTTTCTATTTGCTTGTGCAACTTCTCTGCGTTATAGCGACTTGAAAAAGTTAAGAAAATGCGATATTGTGTATGACGACAATCGTAAACAATATAATGTAAAGATTCTTACAAAAAAGAACCTTAAACCCCTATTCTTCCCATTGACGGAAATGGCAATGGAGATATATGAAAAATACAAGGACTTTCAATATCCCGATCAAGTGTTGCTACCAGTTATTTCTAACCAAAAATACAATGACTATTTGAAAAATCTTGGCGAAAAAGCCGAGTTGCAAGGGGAATGGGTTGACTACGAATATCGACTAAATGAGAGGATTGAAATAAGAACACCCAAGAAAAACTTGGAGTCACATACGGCAAGAAGGACATTTATTACAACTGCATTATCACAAGGTGTCGATCCATATCTTATCGCAAGGGTATCTTCTCATAGCGACCTTAAAGATATGAAACCATACCTTGCTCTTACAGGTGATGGCGCACAAAAGGTAATTGACGCAATAGATCTTGCTTTAGCAAGGGCGAAAGGGATGGCCGATGATGATATTGCCGAGGAACAAAAAAGACACACCTAAATATCTTTATTTATGAGAGAATTTCTTTTGTTTGAAACGCACTTTGAAAAGAGTGGCATTCATCGTTATTGCCACAAAGGAACGCTTGAACAGCTTGTGAGCAACTTTGGGATTGACACCCCAATACCCAACATTGATTCCTTGTGCCACCACCTTTGCAAGATAAGAGGGGGTGTATGGAACTTTATCACCAAGGCTGGAATGAGCAGTCTTGGTGTGGTAAACAAATAGTGAATAAATAATATGGTACAAAAAAACGCAATTTTAGAAAATAGTATCAATGTACACCCAAGCGTTTATGTCCTCTTAAATCGCGGTTTTCGTACCAAATTTGCTATTTTTTCATTGACTTTTACTTTTGGTGGGTTATGGGGTAAGATTCATTTTACCAAAACCCACCTTTTTTAGCCACAGCACTTCTTGCCATAATCAGCACTTTCACCCTCTCAAATTAAACGAGCGTTCATTCCCTTTTTCTTGGTCGCCCCCTACCCTTGGATGGTATGCCCATTTCGTTGCGAAATCTTTTGATAGTAGATAGGCTCGTTTTTACCCCATTTTCTTTGAGTATTATAAGGTTTTCTTTGTCGGTTAGATTACAATCATAGAGTTCTCCTATACGCTCAAAATTCAATCTTTTTCGTATCTCATTTCGCTTTTGGCAAGCACTTTCACCCTCTTTAAGTTTGCTTTTGTCAACCTTGAATGCTCCGTGTTTCATATTTATTGGTTTTTCCTCGCTCAACATCACTCGTTCAACCATTCCCACAATATCATCTTTCTTAAATTTGCCATCGCTATTATCATAGTAGAAATACAATTCATACACCAAAAGATATAGTAGGTGTTCGGGCGAAATGTCTTCAATGAACTCTTTGTACATTAGACCTGCTTGCCAAAGCCAATAGTGCCTTTTCTCACCATCTTTAAAGCGTTTTACACCATAGATTAGTTTTGTCCCATTGCTTGTGTTCACCTCTACCATACCCTTCCTACGTGGAATAGTGTACCAATGTTTAGGGTACACAAGATAATCGTCTTTCTCTAACAAAGGCACTTCCATTGGCTTGTCATACCCATATAAGTCGCGATACTTATCAAGGAAACCCCAATACGATAGGGTGTAGAAATCATCCAAAAATAGGTCATTGACAATAAGATGGAGGGAGGAGTAATTCTTCTTCCTTAATAAACTATTTTTACTTTGTTTTTCTTTGGTTTCTTTAGTTTCTCTTCGTTCCTTTAAAATGTCCTTGGTGTATATCGTGTTTGATTTGTAGATTTCTATATTACTACTTTTGTTTCCATTGAAAAATTGGTTGGGTGTTGACATACAATTGTCTTTAATGTTTAGACCTATTGTTTCTTTTAGTTGGTCATACACGTTTTTGTATTCCTCTTGTATCTTCTGGTCAAAACAATATAGTAATCTAAATCTATAGTCACCTATAGATGGATTGTTTTTGGGTGTTGTGTAGGCTATAGTGGGTTTTAGTCCCAAAAAATCTATTTGCTCATTCATCTGAATACGACTATGGTCAACATCGAAAACCACAACCTTTGTATAGTTAAAGTTCTCGATGGTCTTTTCTTTGATAGGAAATGGTTCGTCGTCGTCCTTGAAAACATAGGCAAAAGAATAACCCTTTTTGACATCTTCAAGAAAGGAGTCTACGGTGTAAAGTTGTTTTTGAAAAACCATACTCGCAATCTCGGTCCCTTGTGGTTTATGATCGTATGAAATTTGTGTGCGAGACATCATAAACGTGTATTTTCTAGTTTCTTTCATAATAGTTATACACAGGCAATCAAGTTTGTTTAAAGTTTTTTCTATGTTATTTTTTTCAAAATTCTTTAAACAAAATGATACTATGATACTATAATATTATGTAGTTCTTTTGGGAACAAAAAATACCATAATAAGGGTTATGTAGAAAGGATATGGTACTATAGTTTATAGTTGAATAAATAAAGAAAACAAGTAAATTTATGAATATAGTAATGTCAATGAACAAAGGGTATCTTATTTCAATGGTACCGGCTAACGATTTTGAGAGTAGAAAAGGTAAAAGGAACTTGTTTGAACTTTTCAAAGAGTCTTGTTCCAAGATTTATAATGACGATAATGAAAGGGTATATGAGAGTTTTCTTTTCTATGATTACCTTGATGGTGAGTTGAGATGGGAAGATAATGATGGTACACCGATTGAGGGTGAGAACGACAATTACCCTATAATACCACCAATGTTCTATGATAGAATAGTTGAATATCTGAAGGGGAAAGGTGAAAAGTTCTTCTTTGTACAAGTGGAAGAGTTGTTGGATTGTCGCTTGGAATATGATATTCCAACGAACAAATATAATTTCAAGTTAGAGAATGTGAACTTGTGTATCAATGAAATGTTGTCTTCGTTCAAAGAGAAACCCAAGGTGTTGAGTGGTCTTGGTGCTGATATTTGTACAAATTTCATTCTATACAAAAAAGAGGATCACCAGGACAGTGAACCACAATACACCCAATGTGATTGTGTAGATATAGAGTATGGGGTATCGAACAAAAGGTGGTTGAGCGTGTGCGATTGTAATCTACGACCTGTAGAGGGGTATGATAGTATTTTTGATGATAAACCACTTATATCAATGTACACCCCAAGAATAGGATGATTAGGGTAAGGGAACAAGGTATTCTTGTTCCTTTTTTTGTTTTTTGTCCTTAATGATTGACGCAAGTCTGTCGCATTCATTGTGTGTACCACTCTCCAAAGTGTACCACGATAAATCTATACAAGAGACTTGTAACGCTACAAAATTGTACCACGAAAAAACAAAGATTTTTTTTGGTACATCGGATATTTTTTGTATCTTTGCAAAAGAAAAAGGAAAGATATGAATAAAGCCGTAATTTTTGCAAGAGTTTCTTCTTTGGGTGATCGTCAAGATACCACACGTCAAGTGAGCGACCTTGATGAGTATGCCACCAAGAATGGTATGGTGGTTTCCAAGGTTTTTGAAGAGCATATTAGTGGAGCAAAGAAGAATGGTGAAAGACCAATCTTGATTGAGTGCCTCCAATATTGTTTTGCCGAAAAGGTAGATATTTTGCTTTTGAGCGAATTGTCAAGATTGGGTAGAAATGCTTTTGAGATTTTGGAGAACGTCAAAAAATGCAAGGACGAGGGTCTGAACATTTATTTTCAAAAAGAGAACGTCACTATCTTTAACCAAGATGGCACACCCAACCCATTCCTCCCTATCATTATTGCCGTTTTGGGAACTTGTGCCGAGATAGAAAGAGAGAACATTAAGTTCCGATTGAACTCTGGTCGTGAGATTGCAAAGAAGAATGGGGTCAAGATGGGGCGTAAAGAGGGGTCAAGCAAAAGCAAAGAGCAATTATTGAGCGAATACCCTAGTGTAGTGAAAGAACTAAAGAGAGGAACAAGTATAAGACGAGCTGCCAAATTGTGTGATTGCTCACCAACGACAGTTGCCAAGGTAAAAAAGGCAATGGGGAGTTGAAAATTCTCTTTTGAGTTAGAATGAACAATGGTTCTGCACCTTATCAATTATGATTTGGTGCATTTTTTTATATGGAAAGGACAATATAAGCAATGATTTTCCGTTAATTAAAATTATCTATAAAAGTTTTTATTCGTGTACGATGCTGTTGACATAAATGAGAATGCTATTCGCAACTATGATCCCGAGGTGCTAAATATGTTGTTGGTTGATCATACTACGTACCCAAATATGTGTTGGATAACCAATAGCTATGAGGATGTAGGTGGTGGATATGGATATTATTACCCTATAGCTCTAGGGGTAGTCACAGCACAAAAGAGTTGTATCTCGTGACTATTAAAAGACAAAAGGCTTGACAAATCATTATGTTTTTTGTAAGATTACTGATATGTACGTTGATTACCTGAATAACACTATTGTTCCTAACATAACTGAACCCATAAAGGTTTTAGATCTATTCGCAGGATGTGGAGGATTGTCATTAGGCTTTGAGGCTGCGGGATTTGAAACAATTGGGTATGAATGTGTACCTGCCGCAGTTGAAACGTATAACAAGAATCTAAAAGGAAGTTGTTTCTGCGAAATGTTAAAGGTTGGATACGAATATCCGAATATTGATGATATTGGAATGGTTATAGGAGGACCTCCCTGCCAACCTTTTAGTAGAATTGGCAATCAGAAAGGAATAATGGATGCACGGGATGGGTTCCCAATTTACATAGACGCTATTAAGCGTATTCGCCCTAAAGTATTCCTTTTTGAGAACGTTCAAAACATCTTAGGAAGGCACAAATGGTACTTAGATTTGATTTTAGAAGAGTTAAGAATGTTGGGGTATGTGGTGGTATATCGTGTATTGAATGCTGTAAATTATGGCGTACCCCAAAATCGTGAGCGACTTATTACTGTCGGTTATAAATCTTCTTTCCATTATCCTAAAGCAGATAATGCAAAAGTTACCGTTGGAGAGGCAATCGGTGACACAATGATGTTGTTTGATAAAACAAGTAAATTTTTGACACCAGCACAAGACAAGTACATAGCAAGTTATGAGGCGAAATCCGGATGTAGTAAACCAAGAGATTTGTACCCCAATATTCCTTCAAGGACTTTGACTTGCAGGAATCTGGCTGGTGCCACAAGTGATATGCAACGTGTAAGGTTAGCTGATGGACGGAGAAGAAGGATTACGCAAAGAGAAGCCGCCAGATTGCAAAGTTTCCCTGATTGGTTTGAGTTTTGCGGCAACGAAACCCAACAATTCACACAAATAGGGAACGCTGTACCGCCAATTTTGGCCTATAAATTGGCATTATCTATGAAAGATGCTTACTATGCAAAAGAAATAGGTCAAGATGAAATTAATTCCATTAACCAATGTAATAAAGGCCTCTTTTAATTATGAAAATAGAATTAACCAAAACAGTTAGTCCCAAAGTCAAAAAGAATATCTATGCAATACTGGACATTCTTAAGGAGGTGGGCATACCCTTAGATAATCTCACAAACAGAAGACTTGAAAGAATTGCCAAAGCGTGCTTGGCAATTGGTGAGATTAAAACTGACTTTAAGGAAGTTACCTCTGTTCGAAATGGAAAGTTTCATTTGACAAGAAGAATAATAGAATTCGAGAACAAATATTTCGGAGAAAATATTGCAGATAGTTCATATGATGATATTCGAAGAAAGGATTTGAAATTATTGGTTCTTGGAAATATTGCAATCAATTCAGCATCAATAAATTCCAAGGCTACAAATGACGGTACCAAAGGATACTCCTTGAGTGATGAATTCGCAGACCTGTTGAAATATTACAAGACGAGCGAATGGACAAAACAATTGGATGAATATAGGTCTAAGGTTAAAGCATTAGAGGATGAATTGAAGAGAAAAATAGATGCAGAAAAAGTGCCAGTGAAATTACCTTCAGGAGAAGAATTGTTGTTAAGCTATGGAGAACACAACCAATTGCAAAAGGCAATAATAGAGTCTTTCCTTCCAATTTATGGAAAAGGTTGTGAAGTCTTATATGTTGGTGATACTAGTGATAAATTCTTACACAAAAACGAAAAGGAATTGTCTGCGTTGGGCTTTTTCGACTTGAAGCACGATGAGTTGCCCGATGTAGTTGCGTATAATAAAGAGAAGAATATGCTTTTCCTTATTGAAGCATTTCATTGCACGGGTCAATGGGATCAAACGAGGTTATTCAAAATCAAAGAGAAATTAACTGATTGCAATGCTCATATCGTCTATATTACAGCTTTTGAAAATATGAAGCAATTTAGGACTATCTCTAATAAAATTGCTTGGGAAACGGAAGTATGGGTTGCTGATATTCCTGAGCATATGATCCATTTTAATGGTTGGAAATTTCTTGAGATACACAAGTAGTTTGTTTATACCATAGAATAAAGAACTTGTTTTATAGTAATCAGCTAAAGGAATAAAGGTAACGGCGATATGAACCAAGACAAGATTGAAAGAGTTGCAGTCCGTTGTGTTGAGGAGTTCGTAGAGAAAGACGAACGATTAAAGCCTCAGGTTAATCTTGCTGATAAAGAGCCATTGTGGGATGGATACATCCTTTTATATGAGACAAAAGAGCAAAGGAATAAAGATATAATCTGTCGGATTCCCATTCAGGTTAAGGGAAAAGAAAACGGTCTCTATGGGGACACCATTTCTTTCCAAGTGGGTTTGGAAGCAATGAATCAATATAAAAAAGAGGGAATTGCATATTTTGTTGTTGATGTAACTACAAAAAATGTTTATTATGTCTTACTTGACCCAATAGGTGTTTCTGAATACATTAATAAGACTAAAGCTCAGAAAAAATGTTCTATTCACTTAAAACGAGCAGAGATTCATCTGAACAATTTCTATAATGAATTGAGGGCGTTTGACTTGAACTGTAAGCGACAGATTAGTTTTGTGGGGAAGCCTCTTTATTCAATCAATGATGCAATAAAGTGCAATGGAAGTATAGAATTGATTATTCCAGGACAACCTACAATTAATACTTATCGTTCGTTAGCTTCATATGATGTACGTGCATATTGGAACAAGGAGAACATTCAATTCCCATTAAAAAAAGATTATCAAATCAAAGGTGGGTGTAAGAGCAACTTGCCTATTTCGGTAAACGGTACTGTTTTTTACTCCCAATACACTTGTGTGTTTGAAGAAAATTCGTTTGTTATCTTTCTTAATAAGAGTACATCTTTCACACTATTCGATGACGAAAGCAAGCCTCCTCAATTCAAATATAAGCAGACCGCCACTACGCTCACAGATCTTATTTCGGACTTAGAGTTCTTGGTTGCTGTTATTAAATACAAAGGGTTTTCTATCGGTAATACTGAAGTTGTCGGATTGGACATAGATAACAAATCAGCCAAATCACAAGAATTACAATTAGAGTACTTCCGAAAAATTAAATCAGTCTTAGTTCAGTTGCATATTACAGATGAGCTAGATGTAACAAATCTAACAGAATCGGACTATAGAAACATAAACTTGCTTATCAAGGCATTCATAGGTAATGAACCCTTGACATTGCCACAGAAACCATCCCCAACTGCCTATTTAGAAGTATCCAATCTTAAAATATGCTTGTTGATACTTGAAACAGAGAATGGTCAATATGTGATGGAAGATTTCTTTAGTCGATCAAAATTAGTTTTGCTTAAGATTGGTGAGGATTCTTTTGAACCCGTGCCAAGTGTATATTACATTTCTGCTCAAGAATACAACGAGATTGCAAATGTCGATTATGATGGAATTATGCCAATGATCCACCAAGTTGGTTCAATGGTTCACAATTATTGTCATATAAACAAAATATTGCTAGACCTATTGTCGGCATATGACCTAAATAACTGCAATAAAGCAGCGTTAGATGTTGCCATATCCTTGTCAGAATGGCTAAAAAACAATTGCACAGGTGATAGATGTAGGCCCAACCACATCATCAACTACATACAAGCAATTGAACGAGCGGGTATGAAAGGTCAAAAGGAGGATGATATTCTACTTGATATGGTGGAAGAATACCACGATCGAAATGATATATTGGTAGCGGCAAACCTTTTGCTTGGACAAGACAAGGTGGCTATGAAGCATTTCGGAAGGTTGTCGGTTGTTGAACAGAATGAATTTAAAAATGCACCAATAGGGCATTATTTGACATCTTATCACTGAATCTCAATATGAAGCGAATAAATGATTTTCTTAACGAATTGAGTAGGGCTGATTGGGAATCCCCTTTGTTTAATGGTATTGATTTAAGAAAAGGTGGCTGTGGTTTGTATGAGGAATTTGTGGAAGAGTTATACCAAGGTGCTGTATCTGCAATGTTTGAGGTGTCCGATGTCAACAAGCGTATTTTGAATCTTCGATACAATGATCTACTTGGTAAGGTCTGCGACTTTTATGAGATAGCAAAAGGTGGTAAAGATTATGAAGAGAGTGCTAAAAACGCGAACGACCCCAATGTCAAGGAACGATTTGAGTTATTATTTCAAATGACCCAGTGCCTTGAAGTTAAATTCAAGTACATTCAAATGTTTGAAAAGTATATTGTTGATCCTCCATTAATGAGTAGCATTGAAGATGTTGTCGAGGAATTGATAGTTGCTGATAAGCAAGAATCGGATAATCCCCAGCCTCAAAATATTGATAGCAAGACCGTAAAGGGAATAAAAGGATTGGCAAAGCACCTTGGTTGTGGAATTAATAAGGCTCAAGAGATTTCAAATAGTGGAATACTAAGGAAGGAGGGCATTCAATATTCCCTTGGTCGGGATTGGTTCTTTAATATAGAAAAGTTGGATAATTTTCTAAGTGAAAAGCCTCAAGCGTTAGATACTATAAGACGCAAAAATAGTACTAGAAATGGTACTAAAAATTAGTAAAATAATTGCAAATGCAATAAAATACACCTACGTTATAATGCTATTAATCAGCTAATTATCAAATATATTACAATAAAACAAAACGAAAGTTCACATCCCTTCCTTTCCGCACTTGCAACCTCATAAGTCATTATGAATTAGACTTATGAGGTTATTTTTATATCCAAAAAGATGCACCAAAAATGCACCAAGTGATTTTTAAATAGTTTTACAAATATTTCAAAATACATAAAATCAGCATATCGATACCATGTGATTCTTGGGGTGATTTGTCGATGGAAGGAAAGTGGGAATGTGAAGATAATTGCTCAGAAATAAACAGCAAAATAAGAGTTTTTATGGGCAACGCCCCATTGGAGAAATCTGATGGGGCGTTCTTTGTTGAATAATGTGTTTGACTGTGTGTTTTTATAAATCTTTTTGTGAGAATCACTCAAATATTTGAATTATTTCTCAATAATTAGCAATTTACTTCAAAACAATAAAAAACACGTTTTCTCCGTTATTTAATTCAATTCTTACAAATTGCACACATGCAATCATAATGAGTTATGAGTTAAATCATTATCATCGTGACAGCAATCAATAAGCAGATGACTAAATATACGATTCCTAACCTACCATTACCTGGAGATATTGAAACTAAACCAATATTAAAGCAAGTGGCAGCTGCACATAGGAGACTGGCAGAGTTAAAAGGTGCAGTGAAATCAATGCCCAATGAATCTATCTTGATAAACACATTGGCTTTGCAAGAGTCAAAAGATTCATCTGAGATAGAAAGTATTATTACTACTCATGACGAATTATATCGTGCTCAAGTGTCTGCTGCTCATTTTTCTACGGCAGCAGCAAAAGAGGTTGAGAATTATAATAAGGCTTTGTTTATTGGATTTCAAGAAGTGCAGAAAACAGGTATTTTGACTTGTAATACAATGATAAAGATATATCAAGCAATCAAAGGCAATGGTGCAGGTTTTAGGCAGACTCCTGGAACAAAACTCGAAAACGAACAAACAAAAGAAGTCGTTTATGAGCCACCTCAGTCATATGATGATATTGTTCTACATATGTCAAACTTGGAGCAGTTCATTAACGACAATGATCTTTGTGACTATGACCCATTGGTAAAGATGGCTATCATTCATCACCAATTTGAAAGTATTCATCCTTTTTCAGATGGTAATGGTAGAACAGGAAGAATTATCAATATCTTATATTTGGTGATGCAAGGATTGTTGGATATTCCCGTGTTGTATTTAAGTCGCTACATTACTCGAAACAAAAGTACTTACTATAAATTGTTGCAATCAGTAGGGACTGATGGAAATTGGGAAGCGTGGATTATGTTTATTCTAAAGGCATTGAGGAAATATCATATAGTACTACCCTGCTAGTAGAGAATATTAAGTCTATGATGTTTGAATACAAACATCGAATTAGAGAAGAAATGCCCAAAATCTACTCACAAGACCTCATTAATAATCTATTTCGTCATCCTTATACAAAGATAGACTTTGTTCAACAAGAAATTGGCGTCAGCAAACCTACTGCAATCTCATATTTGAATCAACTTTGTGAATGCGAAAATCCTATATTGGAGAAAATCAAGTTGGGTAGAGAAAATTACTATATTAATAGTAGATTGTTCGAGTTATTATTAAATGCATTTCATCAAAAGAATTGATAAAGAAAATCAGGTTTTCTTTACCATTGAACAATGATCGGTAAAAAAAAACGAGAATTCTTTACCAATCACATGGAATAAGTAAAAAAGCAGCACTTCCTTTTACTATTATGTCCAGAATCCACAGTTCAAAAGGTTCTTATTATGTGACCTCACGCAATCCCAAGATAGCCCAATACCTCAAGGCATACAAATACGTTAAGGAGTTCGGAGAAGACATGGATCGAATCTATCGTGAGCTAAACGTCAACCACACTAACGCGCCTAAAGTTCACCTCGACACATTCATTCTGAAGATTACTGTCTACAAGAATACATGCAAATTGATAGAAAACGAGTCAGGTGTCACAGAAAAGGTGACAGAAAAGGTGTCTGATGTCATAGAAAGGTTGATAGAAAAACATCAAAAGTTGATAGAAAAGTTGACAGAAAACTTTGTGGGAAATGGCGATAAGTTGACAGAAAACCGCAAGAAGATACTTTTTCTTATGATCAACAACCCGTACATTTCGAAAGAAGAACTATCAAAATGTGTTGGCATTAGTGTAGCCGCCATCAGTGCCAACATCACAGCAATGCGAGGCAAATACCTCAACCGAGTAGGCCCTGACAAAGGAGGCTTTTGGGAGGTAATAATTGATTAATAAGCAATAAAAATGTAATATATAAGATGCTTGTTGTACAGGAATACATTCGTGACGAACAAGAACCTGCATTCTACTACCACTCTGACCTTTGCAGAAATCGAGAGCAGAGCCGAGCTTGCTTGAGCTATGCCGAGACGGAGCAAAGCGTGCGAAGCAACCATCTTGGCAGTGCGGCATATCTGACCAATAATGGCCAAGTAACACAGACTCTCAACTACCTCCCCTATGGTGAAGACTGGGTAGATATCCAACACTATATGGGCGCAAGATTTTCTAACATGGAACTCTACACTTTCACCGGCAAAGAGAAGGATGCAGAGAGCGGGTGTCACTATTTTGGTGCGAGATACTATGACAGCGAGGCACTGACGGGATGGCTGAGTGTGGATCCGATGAGCGACAAATATCCATCGTTGAGTCCGTATAATTATTGTGCATGGAATCCTGTGAAGTTGGTGGATCCAGATGGAACGTCTCCGTGGCACCCTAAGCATGGTGTTTGGGTCTATTATTTGAAAGGAAATGTCGGTGCAGGGGTTGGCTATGCTTTGTCGGCCAGTCAACAGACTGGTGTTGCCTATGACAGGCATGGCACAACGCATTTTACGACCAGTGTATTTGGTAGATACTTTGTTAATCAGAACTTGGAGACTTCCTATAACCCCACCTACTATTTAGGCGTAGACATAGGACTTAGTTTGGGTTTTGCACGGATGGGAGATGCAGATAGATTTACTGATTATCTGGACAGGAACCCGGCCAGTCTTAATACTCCTATCGGGGCAACTTTTGGCGACGGAACATGGGGAAGCAGTTTGTCTTTGTCTTTCGGAGTAAGTCTTGAGAACGGCAAACCTTGTATCAAGGAATCTATATCCGTTTCCTATAGCGAAAGCGAACGTATAAACGACCAGACTGATGTTATTACTCCATCGAGGATGGTAAAAGACATAAGATTTGACCGAGATAAAAACGGACGTGCAACAGGTTGCTCTAGCACAGTTTATACAAAAAACGCCAAAGGTCAATACATTAACATAGGCGTAAATGTGCACAGCGGATTAAAACCCGGTTCTCGACCAAATACGATTACAACCAATGGGATATGGGTGTCCGACGAGTACACAAAACAAGAATAGGCATGAATTACACAACAAAAACGAAAGTTATTGCATCAGAATTTGTCATCAAATGTATTATGGTAGGCGTGTTTATCTTATTTATAATTGTCACTGTTCCGTTGTTTTCGGAGCGTCTCATTCTTGCAACAATAATCCACATGTGTCTACTGATTGGATTTGCGAGATTCGTCAGGAGTCTTTTGTGGGATGTCTTTGGGAAGGAGGTGCTAACAATAACCGAACAAGAACTGATTATTGACAGAATATTACTCTTGTCAAAAAAATCGATAGTTGTTCCATTAGAAGACATCACTTCTATTGATTGCACACAATACACAAAAAAAGCAGACAATGGCATTTTTATTAACTCGATATCTTTTTGGCGGTATCTTGCTTCAATTACGACTTTGAACAAAGGTTATATTACGGTACAAACTCCCTACCGGTCATATAGATTTGGTATGGATGTCCATCAAAGAGAGTCAATTATTGATGGTATAAAAGCACGGCGCCATCCGTTTTTTGATTAATAACTCAAAGTAACCGCGGAAATAACATGTACAAAGGGTATTTTGAAAAAGAATGTACTTCTGCATCATGAAACATGTCACGACCTCCCTGCCGGCAATGATAGGAGTCACTTGTCAAAAAGCGGTCTTTTTTGATGCTTT
>JAZUDW010000086.1:0-11026 GCA_045639845.1 Bacteroidales bacterium | reverse complement strand
TTATTAATATAGCAAATTTTTTCTATATTGTTCTATTGAGTTTACAACGATATAATGATGTATTCTAGTTCAAAATACTAAAGGGAAATTATTAGAATAGATCTCCATTTTACCATTCATTATATTTTTAAGTAATGCATTGCAGCCCAACGTAATATCATCGAAGGCAATATCAAAACGGCGCGTGTACCAAGGATCAGCGACATCATATCCATGTCGAGGATGAGAAGGGGCGCAATGATCAAGCAACAATGAAATCTTTCCACATGGGTCGCCTCCCCACATCCCGCAGGCATCTTTCTTATTGGCCGCGTCCATCACAACTATATAGTCAAACTCATCATAGTCAGATTTCGTAATCTGCCGAGCTGTCTTATCCTTACATCCGATACCTTTAGTAGCCAGCATCCTCTTAGCCAAAGGATAAATGGGATTACCAACTTCTTCGTTGCTTACCGCAGCCGACGCAACCGTAATCCTATCGGAGAGACCATCCTTTTCAACTAAATGACGGAAATAATACTCGGCCATAGGACTGCGACAGATATTTCCATAACAAACAAAAAGTACTTTTTTCATGTTGAACAATGCTAATGAGAGGTTTGAGTAGATAAGAAAAGATTCAATAGTTGATTAAACAATTGCAAAGATACAATATTTTTCAGATAATTTTGAAAAAAAGGAAAAAGAATCGTATACCCCACCCTACCCAACATGTAATCCATGTTTCAATATTAGACATAATCTAGGTAACTAAACAGAAAACAGAGATGGAATCTCATCATGGACCCATCTCTGCCTTGTGTCATCGAGAATGCACAATCAACACATGAAATAACAACCTCTCAAGCCTCCTACCTCTGCAACATACTGTCCACAGAGAATACAAGGAGATATATGCGTTATTTTGAATATATTATTTGCATTCTACCACACGCACCTTGGCTGCAGAAGCTTTGCATTTCGTACGAAGCTCGTCAATGGAGGAGCCATTGGGTGCATAACGTACTACAACACCCATTCTGCGGCCCACATGTGCTTCAGGCTTGCCGAAAATACGGAGATAGGTATTTTCCTCAGTGCAAACTTCTTCCATACCGGTATAATCTGGACAATGAGTCTCAATTTCGGAGAGTATTACAGCACTGGCGCCAACTCGTTCTTGGGTGATTGCTGGAATGGGGAGACCCAAGACTGCACGACAATGCAATTCAAACTCACTCAGATTCTGGGTACCAGCAAGAGTTACCATACCAGTATCATGGGGTCTAGGCGACAACTCACTGAAATAAACGCCCTCTTTGTCGGAAAGGAAAAATTCAACGCCCCAAATACCAGCTCCAGTAAGAGCTCGAGTCACTTTGTCGGCCATATCCTTTGCAGTATGCAACTGTTCAGGACTGATGGGAGCCGGTTGGAAACTCTCGCGATAGTCACCACCTTTCTGCACATGGCCGATGGGGTTGCAGAACAAAGTAGGACCATTCTTTTGCGTAACGGTGAGCAAGGTAATCTCGCTGTCGAACTTGATAAACTGCTCCACGATCACCTCTTTTATATCGCCACGAGCACCTTCAACAGCCATATCCCATGCCTTCTGAAGCTCGCCCTCATTATCCACTTTACTCTGGCCATGTCCACTCGACGACATCAAAGGCTTCACAATAAACGGATAGCCGATCACCTTGGCAGCCTCTTTAAACTCTTCAAAGGTGTTTGCATAACGATAGTTAGCCGTTTTCAAACCCAACTCTGTATGTGCCAGCTCTCGAATAGCTTTACGGTTCATAGTAATATTGACAGCACGAGCAGATGGCACAACCTGGATGCCTCTTTGTTCGCATTCATAGAGTTTCTCGGTACGAATAGCCTCAATCTCGGGGACAATGATATCGGGATGGTGCTTCTCCACAGCAGCCATCAACGCATCGCCATCAAGCATGCTGAACACCTCACGTTCGTCAGCCACCTGCATAGCAGGAGCATCATTATATTTATCACAAGCTACCACATACATACCTTTACGTTTGCATGCGATCACAAATTCCTTTCCGAGTTCACCGGATCCTAAAAGAAGTATTTTTTTCATATTGTAATATTATTAATTTCAAAAATATTTATCAGTAAAAAAACGATATTAGTAATCAGATGTAGCCTCCAAAGCCGGAGATCCCATACAATTACCTCATACAAAATCCTCGTCATTAGTGAGAAGCATCATACTGACGCACATGCACTTTAATCTCTTCAGAGAGGGGAGCACTCGATGCCAACCTACGACTATAGCCGGCCAACACCGTTTTGCAAGTCACGGCAGGTTCGTCTTCCACCAACACCTGTTGGGTTACCTCTATGCTTTTATTGCCCAGACGGCTGGTAAAGGTTGTCACTTTTACATCGTCGTGAAAATGGATCTGTTTATGAAAATCGCACTCATAATGTACTATCATCACACAGAAGTCACCCTCTTCTGGCGTAACAGGAATACCAGCAGCCTTAAAATAATGCGACTTGGCGAGATCAAAAAACTCCATTATCACCGTATTGTTCACATGACCCATCTGGTCAATATCGTTAAAACGCAATTGTATTGGTATTATATGCATATCTATCAGTTTATCTAGCCCATGAGGGCCTATTTTCTATTTTTTTTCAACGAAAAGAAGAACTCCAACCCGCCCTCGTCGCGATTTTTGGCATAAATGTCTCCACCATGAAACTGCACTGCATGCTTCACGATACTCAACCCCAGACCAGTACCTCCATTTTTACGACTACGACCTTCATCGATACGGAGAAAACGATCAAACAACTTATCCAGATAGCTATTGTTTACACCCATACCAGTGTCATAGAAATGAAGATAGTATCGATCCTCGTCGTTCTTGTAGCATTCCACACACACCTCTACACCCTCGCCAGCATAGGCCACCGCATTCTCTGTCAAATTACGGAATATTGCATAGAGCAAACTCTTGTTACCCTCCAACACCAAGGGGTGGGACAACTTGTTCTTAACACATATGCTGTGGGCCTGGATCGCAGCTTGAAGGTCAGTAACAGCATCATCCATAATGGCAGACACATCGCAGACTTCCTTAGGAAACAGATCCGACGACTCCTCTACTTTGTTGATGATCGAGACATCGTGTATCAGATCACTGAGTCGCAGGGTCTGCCGGTAACAACGGTCGAGGAAGAAACGACGTTTCTCTTCATCCACAGGGTGATCGCCCAGCAATATCTCCAGATATCCACGTATGCTGCTCACAGGTGTCTTGAGTTCGTGGGCAATATTGCTTGTCATCTCCTGCTTGAGTTGCTGGTTGCGCTGCTGGGCCGCCATCGCCTGCTGTCGCTGCTGCTCAGCCTCGTTGGCCAACTGCCGCATAGATCGGATGAGATTGCGCTGACGGAATATCAGCACCACCAACACCAAAACCACAACGACTATTATGATCTCAAAGATATACCTATTCATGACCTATCGTTCAATATAATAGCCAAAACCCGTGCGACTACCTATACGGGAGCCTTCAAGTCCCAGCTTTCGGCGCAGACGAGCTATATGTACATCCACAGAACGGTCTCCCACCAAAATATCATCGTCCCACACATTGGCCAAGATAGCTTCGCGCGAGAAATACTGACCGGGATGCTGCATCAATAGCTGCAGTATCAAAAACTCTTTTTTGGTAAGAGTGATCTCCGTGTCGGCCACAAAGATCTTGGAGGATCTTAAATCCATACACAACGTTCCGATACGGAGTACCTCGTCGGGCGACACTGTATTGTGTCGTTTCAGAACGGCTTTGATACGAGCTAATACCGAAGGAAATGAGAACGGCTTTGTGATAAAATCGTCAGCACCAACCTCGAAGCCGCCCAGTTCGTCGCCTTCGGATGTGAGCGCAGTAAGGAAGATGATAGGGACCTCGTTGCCTTGATTGCGCAATAAACGAGCCAAATCGAAACCAGACATGCGGTCCATCATCACATCCAGTAACAGAAGATGAGGTCTGCAGCTCATCAACGGCAAAGCCTCTTCAGCCGAGTGGGCGGTGATTACCTCGAAGCCTTCAGCTTCCAGGTTGAAGTGCAGGATCTCACATAAATCCGGTTCGTCGTCAACTACCAAAATCCTATATTTCATACATGCCATTTAAAACCTTCAGCAATCATCGGATATACGGTATCAGCAACCACAGTGATGACAAAGAAGCTACACTTTCCTAAGTAGAGCTAATGTCAGAGACTGAAATGGAAGTAAGGTACTATTTCATCATCACATATATAATGCCATACCACCTTTAAGTTCTCTAGCTAAGCAGACTTTTCACCATCTCGCTCACCATCTTATTATCGGCCTTACCAGCCAAGCGTTTGGTGGCAGCTCCCATCACTTTTCCCATATCCTTAGGACTTGCAGCACCCACTTCCTCGATAATAGAGCGGAGTACAGCCTCTACCTCTGAACGGTCCATCTGCTTAGGTAAATAACGGCCTATCACTTCAGCCTGTCCCTGCTCTACTTCAGCCAAATCGGCACGTCCTTGCTGCACATAGATGTCGGCAGCCTCACGACGCTGCTTTACCAGTTTCTGCAACAGAGCTATTTCCATAGACTCACTCACCTCGCCATTATTGGCATTTACCTCTGAGCTGGTCTTCAGCAACAACAAAGCCGATTTGATAGCACGGAGAGCTTCCAACTCGTCTTTCTTCTTGGCCAACATAGCCTGCTTGATGTCGGAATTAATTTGATTTTCGAGACTCATAATAATATGTTTATTATTAATTATACTATACTATTAGCTTACTGCGTACACAATAGACGCAACTGCAAAGATACACATCTTTAAGGAACACTCAAAATTTTTTTTCACCATACAGCCACCGTCCAACATCCATCAAACAGCCATCCAATCGATATCTAAATGATTTACGTCATTTCACTTCCATACTATTCAGAACGGATACGTATCGGCCAATGCACATATCATTCACCTTTCTGGCGATCATTTCTAGAGCCCAAAAAAAAAGTAATACTCGCAACGAGATACGACTCACTGCGAGTATTATAATATGTATCAAAAAAAACAGACCTAAAGTCGGAAAGTAACAGGAATTCGCACTCTATATCGCACCGGAATACGGTTCAAAGTGGCACTATTCCATCGAGGCATACGTTTTACAGCTTTGATAACAGACTCACCGCAACCATCACCTATATCACTTATTATCTCCGGATTGGTAAGTGTGCCATCTTTCTCCACTATTACACTCACCACAACCTTGCCAGTAGTATGGTGCTTCACCGCCTTGCGTGGATAACGAGCACGCTGGGCCAAGAAACCATACATAGCCCTCTCACCGCCTGGGTATGAGGGGGGCACCACAGCTTCATCGCCAGCAGCATACACATAGTTAACATCCCGCGGAGGATTGCCTTCCGGACGTGACTGTGCCCACACTGCAACGGTGGAGATCAGCATAAGGGTTAATATGACAAAAATTCTTTTCAATACTTCTTCGTACTATAAACACACAGGTATCGAGATTCAACATAAACTCAAAGAACTGCATATCCCTCCAGCAGATCTTTGGCCATGTTATAGAAAAACAGAGCCACATTGTCGAAATCGACACCCAAATCTTTACTCAGACCGACTTTATGTTTGAAGATAGCCACGTTGTACCACTGCATGCATTGGAAAGCACGGTGGAAATACAGACGTTGTTTCTCTCCTCGAGTAGGCTTGTGGCCCACATAAGCCTCCAATAGCAAAAGAGCTTTATCGAAACCCACATTGCCATAGCAAGCCACATCATAGAGAGGGTCGTTCATTCCGGCAAATTCCCAATCAAGCACATACATCTTGTCACCATCAACCACCAGATTCGAAGGCTGATAGTCACAATGGCAAGGCACAAGTTCCACCTGTTCTATCTCGTAGCGACAGCGGTCTAAAAGGCCACGCAACAAAAGATACGACTCAGGATGCACAAACCCAAGTTCTCGACAGTATTTTTCGTATCTGTCCAGACGGCCGAAAGCATCATAGTCACCAAATTGCATATTGCTGGAATGGATCTGATGCAATGTCTTAGCGGAAAGTTTGTTGAACGACACCACATCCGTTTCGGACAAAATGGTACCATCCACATAGTCAGCCAGTTTCTCACCAGTGGCCACTTCCACATAGGCATGGCAACTGTTGAAGCAGAGACGTTCCACCTCCCGGATATTATGCCACTCATCCACACGGTCCACAAAATGATCGGCAAACTTGCCGGGAACGCGGAAAGTAAAGCGTTTTTGGCCATTTTCGACCACGTAGGTATAATTGCTCATACCTCCTTCAAGACGCTTCACAATCATCGTTGAATCATTATGTTTCAACGCATTAACACGTGCTATAATATACTCTTCAACAGTCATTTTCTATTTTTTTCAAGCAAAAAAACGTTTGCAAATTTACGAAATAAAAGGAATATATATCATAAAAAACATTAACATCAGTAAACATTTCACCACAAACACCAATCAATCAATATTTTACAAAAAAAAAAAAAAAAAACATTCACTTTTACTGCAATTATAACCATTTCATGCTTCCAGGCTTAACATTCGAAGAAGTACGAAGGGTCGCTATCATGGCATCAGTTGGGCGTAGATTCCTGTAACGAGGAATACCAACAAAGCCACAGGCACCACATATCGGGCCAAGAAACGGAAGGCTCCATAGTAGCGCACAGGAAGTTTTCCATGGTTAGAAAGCTCGTCCTTCACCTCGTCGGATTTCACCACCCACATCATAAAGATCACGGTACCCAATGCCGACACCGGAGGCAGATAGATGGAGTTAACGCTGTCGATGATATCGAAAAGGCTCTTGCCCATAATCTTCAATGCCGACCAAGCTCCGTTGGAGAGAGAGAGTATCATACCCACAGCTATGGTGACGAAAGCCACACTATAGGTGGCTGACTTACGCTGCCAACCAAACTGTTCGCAAGCCCATGCTGTGATAGCTTCTAGTAGCGAGATAGCACTGGTGAGTGCAGCCAGACCCAGCAAGAGGAAGAACATAGAGGCAAACACAGCCGACATCGACCCCATAGAGTTGAACACATTGGGCAGCACGCAATACACCAGGCCAGGACCTCCAGCAGGGTCGAAATGATAGCTGAACACAGCAGGAAAGATAGCCACACCTGCCAACACAGCTATGAGGGTATCGCTAACGGTGATCCAAAGTGCCGTCTTCATAAGATCATCTTTCACTGGGATGTATGAACCATACACAATCATCACACCCATACCTACGCTGAGCGAGAACAGCGCCTGCCCCAAGGCAGCTAATACACCCTCACCTGTGAGTTTTGAGAAATCGGGACGGAACAGATACTCCAAGCCCTTCGAAGCACCAGGAAGAGTGAGCGAACGCACACACAGCACAACCAGCAGCAGCAACAGCACAGGCATCAGTACCTTCGACACACCTTCAATACCTTTCTGTACTCCGCAGCGGATTATCACTGTAGTGATGACACCGAAAGCCAACAGAAAACAGAGCGGCATCCACGAGCCCGAAGCAAAAGCATCGAAATTGGCCGAGATAGCCTCTGCATTCGTTCCCAGTTGTGCCAAAGAGCCTGTCACCGACTGGTAGAAATAACCCAGAGTCCAACCCGAGAGCACAAAATATTGCGACAAGATAAAGAAGCAAGTAATCACACCCAGTAGGCCCACATAGCGCCATCCCCTCTTTCTCGGACACAGCGTCTCGTAGGCCATCACGGGACCATGCTGCGAACGGCGCCCCAGCACGAACTCCGACAGCATGATAACCATGCCCAATAAGAACACGAATACCAGATACACCATCAAAAAAGCGCCTCCACCGTATTTACCACAGATATAAGGGAAACGCCAAATATTTCCCAAGCCCACAGCCGAGCCTACAGCCGCCATCACGGCACCAAAATTAGAGGAGAACGATTTATTTTCTGCCATCATCAGTTTAGTTTAATTGGTTATTATTTGTTTAAATTGTTTTCTATTTATCAGCCACAATCTCGCGCATACTGCAGAGAGATCATATCAGCCCTATATCATTTCTTTATTGCAACAACATTCTTGGTCTGTTCTATCCACGTTTTTTCCCGTACGCACTCTGTCCACCACGTATCTTGACGAAGGATCGACCAAGGCGACACCTATTTCTCGGTGATCACGAAACTGCGGGTGCGAGCCCCTTTGGCCGTCACCTCCTCAATACGGAGCACCATATTGCCGAAATAGAGAAGGCGAAGGTCGTCGGTTCCTTCGGTACGATACACCTGGAACAGCTTGTTGAACTCTCTTAAGAAATCAGAGTCACGGATATCGAGCCTTATCTCGTAACATTCGCTCTCGTGGACATCCATCTTGAAAGTGCAACGATAGTCGGCCGTATTGATCACCATCACACCTTCTACATTATTGCCCGTAGGCATGAAAGTGATGTCGAAAGCCTTACTGTCGGCACGGTCGTTGCCCACAAAGGCACCCAAGCTCTGCACTATCTGATGCTCATTGCGTCCCAGCTGCTCCACCAAATAGGAAGTCTGACCGTAGCACCACGAGCCCATCAGCAAAGCCAAGCACAATACCATTCTTTTCATCATAACTATTATTTTTTAGTGATCAGTGATCAGTTTTTAGTGATCAGTGATCCGACAAATGTAAATGCTGGGAGTATCGTCTCTTCATTATTCACTCATCACGCTTCACTGATCAGTGAAGAAACAAATCAGCGACCAGCGGGAACCCTCAGCCCAACAATTATCCAATCATCACTTCATTTCTATTGAGCCATACGTTCCATCACCAAAGCCAGAGTGTCGCGCATACGGTCGTGATATTCATTGAGGAACCTACCCGTCTCACGATTGGCTATGATGAGACACACAGTGAGTGCATTATGTCCCATCACTTTCGACAAACCGAAGATAGCCGAGCACTCCATCTCGAAGTTGGTGATCTTATAGTCGCCATACGAAAAACGCTGCAGCCGTTCGTTGAGGTCGGCCACGCGGGGTGCTATACGCACATGACGCCCCTGCGGAGCGTAGAAACCCGGAGCCGTAGCGGTGATACCATGATGCATGCCCGAGCCGACAAGGGCGAGAAGAGGTTCATGGCACGAAACAGCGTACGGTGTGGCCATATCGGCAGGCAGCTGCATATGATCTACAAAACGGTGCTGCAGCTCCATAGCCATACAATCGTCGGCATGATCGTAATAGTTGAGCAGGCCGTCGAGACCTATAGCATAACGGCTAGCCACCAGATTGCCGCAATCGATCTCCGCATGCAAAGAGCCCGAGGTACCGATACGCACAATGTTGAGCGTACGGTGCACAGCCTTGGGAGTTCGCGTATTCAGGTCCATATTGGCACAAGCATCAAGCTCGGTCATCACAATATCTATATTGTCGGTACCCATGCCGGTACTCAGCGCAGTGTAGCGATGGCCTCGGTACCATCCAGTGAGAGAGTGCAACTCACGGCTCTCGTGCTCACACTCCACCTTGTCGAATATAGTCTTAAACATATCCACACGCTTGGGGTCGCCCACCAGCAACACATCGTCGGCCAACGTGTCGCTCGTGAGATGAATATGATAGAGGCTACCATCGGAAGCCAGCACCAGTTCTGAATCAAAAACACTTTCTTTCATAGCATTCATCATTAATAACATATTGATTTGCTTTTCATCGATAGGCGTGAGTCGTTTCCAACCAACACAATACAATCCCACAAACCAATATCATTGGTTACTTCTTAACGCAAAAGAGCATCTTTTGTTGTGGCCGTAAACCAAAAAAAAACAAGCATCTCTGCGAGCCCCGCCCAAGCATCCCTTATTCCAAGAGAAACATACTTTTTTCCACACCCACGTACTAGAAAGCAGACTTTTTCGTTATAAGGGCAAAAAAAACGTGTAACAGTCATGACGAAAGACGAATGCTATTATCTGGGCAAAATCACCAAGCCTTTCGGTGTGAAGGGGCAGGTGGTGATGTTTCTCGATGTGGACAACCCCGTCGAATACGAGGAGCTCGACTCCGTGCTGGTGGAAGGCAAGGGCGGCATCCTGATACCCTATTTCATTGCCGATCTCAACCTGAACGGCAACAAAGCCATCGTCACCTTCGAAGACCTCACGCCGCAAGAATCGCAAGCCCTTGTAGGCAGCGAACTCTATCTTCCTCTCACCATGTTGCCCAAACTCACCGGCAACCAGTTCTATTACCACGAAGTGAAAGGCTTTGCCGTCATCGATAAGGAATACGGGTCCATCGGCACGCTACTCAATGTGCTCGACTATCCCGCTCAGGCTTTGTTCCAGATCGACTTCGACGGTGTCGAGATACTCGTGCCCGTCATCGATCAAGTGATAGATCGCGTAGATCGCGACACCAAGACCCTCTACATCCATGCGCCCCAAGGCCTTATAGAACTATACATAAACGGAGAGCAATAGCGTCTCCGTTTTTTTGTTTTTTTTAGACACATCAATCAAACGAAAATAAATAAAAAACATTATGGAACAGACACCCCAACCCACTCGTTATTCTCCCGAAGAGCTCGAAGAGTTCCGCGCCATTATCCTGGCCAAGATGGATGAAGCCAAGAAGAACCTGGTACTGTTGCAAGACGCTATTGCCAGCATAGGCAACGATGTCAACGACACCGCACCTACGTTCAAGACTCTGGAAGAGGGCAGCAACGTGCTCTCCAAAGAGGAGAACGCCAAACTAGCCGCCCGCCAGCAGAAGTTCATCAAAGACCTCGAAGCCGCTCTGATCCGTATCAATAACGGCACCTACGGCATCTGCCGCGTTACCGGCAAACTCATCCCCAAAGAACGTCTCCGCGTGGTACCCCACACCACGATGACCATCGAGGCCAAAGAGCAGCAAAACAAACGTCGTTAGCAGCCCCGGCCTCATCTACACCCCTATAGCCTTGCCA
>JAZUDW010000085.1:0-37712 GCA_045639845.1 Bacteroidales bacterium | reverse complement strand
TATGCGGGGGGTGCCGTTGGCGTCGATATCCTGGCGGATAGAGAAGAAAGAGATCTGGTCGCCAAAGGCGAACTCGGCGTTGTTCTGCACCAGCGTTGCGGAGAGCTGGCCCACGGTGGTGTCGGCCGAGATCACCAGGCTTCCCAGTGCCAGGTCGGTGCGGTATGCGTTGCCGGAAGCCACGTAGGCTATGGGGCGGGGGCTGCCGCGGGAGATCTGGTAGCCGTCCACCACGCCGGCACCGTTGGCCACCATGGTCTTGGTGAGATACACGCGGGCACGCTGGGCGTTGGCGCTGATGAACGCGTTCTGGTCGCTCCACCCTGTGGGTTTCTTCTCGAAACCGCGGGCGAGACCGCCCATGAAAGCAGTGAAGAACGAGGAGAGAGCTACCAGTACAGTGCGATGCTTCATCTGTCGAAGGGTGCGCTTGGGGGTGGCTTTCTTTTGAATTTTCTCCGACACCACGGTGCCGAATTTGGTTTGACGATAAGTGAAGTTACCGATTGAGCCCGACATTTTTGCGGGGTTCACGCCTTTGATAATGCCCATAATTTTGTAATAGTGTTTGATGTTTTCAGCACATTAGGGTGCCGATTCCTGTCTCCCGCACCGTGCGAAAGACAATGCAAAGATACGCACTTTTCTGCACGCCCGCAAATATTTAACTAACATTAACACGCTTTCTATCCTCCGTCGTTCTGGCTGCCATAGGCAGGCGGTCTGCATGCGGAAGCATTGTCCCGGCAGCAGGGTATCAATCCAGCGTCACTGCACCGGCGAAATAAGGTCGATTGGTATATTGGTAACTGGTAACATCGCAGTGTTTGTTAATAGCACATAGCCTCACGCGTACATTATTATATATATATTATTTATTATTTATTATTGTTAATTAATTTATTTTCATACACAGACGCAATAACAAAACTAAGCATGTTACCAGTTACCAATATACCAATCCGCAAATGAGGCTCGTTCCATGTTTTCCATTCATGGCGGCTCCTCCATCGCTCGTACTGTTCGGTAAAACCATATGTTTAGCCTCCAAATACAATATACATATTTGCTGACGTATCTTGTCGTTATTACTCATGAATTAACGTGTTTTTTGCCCGTATCGTTAGTAGATATTAACAGCGATTGGTAACACGAAACATCAAAATCAGCACAAAACAGCCCGATTATTGAGTGGAAATATTAACTTTTTTCGACATGCAGACGCTTGTTTTCCGACACGGAACACCCCGTTTTCATACACAAGCTGTTCGAATATCTGGGACAGCAGGTAGTGTTCAAGCAAAAGAGGTTTAAGTTCAGGGGCCCTGTCAAGCTGTTGGACTCCACGCTGATCTCCCTGTGCATGGCCGTGTATGATTGGGCCCACTATACCTAGAAAGGGGCCGTGAAGATGCATACCTCGCTTAACTTCGAGACACTTCTTCCCGAATATGTCTGTATTACGGACTGCAAGGGGAGTGACGGAGCGTCGACCGGGTACGTCAAAATCAATCCGTTCGGCCTGGTGGTGGCAGACCGTGGCTATTGCGGCTTCGGTCTGCTGAACGATTGGGACAGCATGAATGTAAGCTTTGTCGTCTGGCATAGGGGCAACCTCGTCTATCATTCCGTCAAAGAGTTGCCATTGCAGGAGAAGAGTCACCAAGACATCCTCATAGATGAAATCATCGAACTTGACGGCATCAAGACAAGCCTTCTGAAAAGTTGAATGCACCAAAGTTAAACTGAGGGTTTATCACAAAATGTCCCGTTTTGTCTATGTAGCCCCATTTGCCAGTCTCCTCGTCTCCAATCAGCACAGCTGCCAGGCCTTCTGAAAAGATCCATGCAAAGTCAAACTGAGGGTTTATCACAAAATGTCCCGTTTTGTCAATATAACCATATCTGTTGCCACTTTTTTGCTGGAAACAGACCAGTTTTTTCTTTGGAGGCATCTGCCGCCCCTTGTTGATTAAAAGCCGTAAAGGGAAATAAAAAGATGCAAGCCAAAGCGATAAGCCATATTTTCTTCATAATCTAACGCCCTCGGTTCGTGTCGGGATCAACTTCAATTTTCTAGATTAATTACAACAAGACAACCACTGGAGGAATGGATGAATTAAGGTGAAAAGATACAACATTTATCTGAAGTGGTAGAAAAATGGTTGAATGTTTTTGTTCGTTTGTTAGTGATAGGAGCATCCTCGGTGTGAATCAGGGATGCTTTTTGTCATTTTCATTTGTTTTTCATTTTTACACCTCCGGCGGAACGCAAATTTCCCGCCAATTGATCCGTAAACTGAGGTCAGCGACCAACGTGGAGCCAACTGCTACACAATCCAGCGTGGAGCCAACAGCTACACTTACCCAGCGTGGAGCCAATTTTCGTAAATTAAACGTAAATTTTCGTAAATAATTTGGTTAAATCATTCATTATGTGTAAGATAATAAATTTACGATAATTCACGTCACATTCACGACAATTTACGTTTAGCGAAGCGATATATTCAAATCAAAAAAACAAAAAAATAATGAAAGATTAATGTTCAATTACATGGTAATTAATGTTATATGTTTCTTCTTTATGCCTTCGACGGAACTGTTGTGAATGTTGCTTGATTCCGCCACACGCTCTAGCAAAACGCCTCTTTGCGGATAATCATTTTTTTTCCATCATCGCTTTATATGAAGCATACCTCGTTGGATAGCTCTTCGTCGAAGATGTTGTCGGCGCTGTTGAGGAACGAGAGGAAGAAACGGTGCAGGAAGTCGAACTGGGTGTTGCGATCAACCCCGCGGGCCTTCATGCCACCGAAGAAGGCCATTTCGCTCTCGGTGAAGAGACTTCGGTTGTTGATGTCGAAACGGTGCACTGTGACAATAGCGTTGCGCACAAAGGCATAGCGCATATCCTCGTAGTGTCTGCCGAGGAAGTCTCTGGGTGCTACGGGCATGGGCTGAATGGTGCTCAGGTCGGTATATATGGTGTTGTGCAATCGGCACACGGTGGATCCGTCCAGAAACAGTATCTTGTCGAAATCGCTCAGCATTGTATCCCTGTTGCGTACGCAGTAGGGGATTTCCAACAGCTTGAAGAAAACGCCTTGGGAGCGGTCGTTGTCGTAGAACAGCGGACATTCAATATCGTATTCCTCCATGCGAGGATGCTTGGGCACGCTTACCTTGATGTCCGACTCGTGGCGATGTAGATCCAGCGAATATATCTTGTTCAAGCAGTTGGCAAAATCCATGGCTGTACACGAGGTCTGGAATAGGAGTACGGGAAAGTCCACCTCGGACCTTCCAAAATCCTCGTCGAGGAATTTCAGTACCCTTTTCCCAGTATTGTTAACCATTGGTGATCAGTGCTGTTTTTTTTTTATTATCTGTTTTTATCTGTTTGATTGATTTGTTTCTTGTTTTTTTGAAAGAGGGGGGCGTTTGGGTTGATGTGGGCAGATGTCGGTCAGATGTTTCCTGTGTCGAAGGGTTGCTGCTTGGAAAAATCGGGACGCAGCACAGCTTGCGAATCCAGTTCTTGAACCCAACCGTGGTCGAATCCCAGAGTCTCGAACTCCTCTACCACACGGTGGTATTCCTCTTCGCGGAGCGTGCGGTTCAGTTGGTCGGGCAGTGGGGCCAGTCCTGCTGGTGGGAAATATTGGGCCATGAGCGACACGTGAACTCTTGTGCCTAGGTTGTCGGCCAGCCAGCGCAGACAGCCTATCGAGTTGTCGATCTGCCCGGGCAGCACCAGATGGCGCACTATCATACCTCTGAAGGCTATACCCCTCTCGTCGGTAGGCAGCCCGGCGCCCACCTTGCTGTATATGGTGCGCAGCGCCTCCTGGGCCCGCATGGGGTAGTCGGCCGCCTGCGAATAGCGTTGTGCCAGCGCCGCATCGATGTATTTGAAGTCTGGCAGCCACACATCTATATAGTCGGCTATACGTTCTATCGTCTCACGGCGCTCGTAGCCGTTGGTGTTATATACGATGGTGGCATCGATGCCGCGGGCGCGTATGGCCTTCACCAGTGTCGGTATTCTGTCGGCATACTGCGTGGGCGACACCAGTCCTACCACATTCTCCGTACTGGGCAGCACCTGGGCTATGTGCTCCACAATCTCGTCGATCGAAGTGTGGCGCACCATGTTGCCATCCACCGAAGCCCGCGAGATCTCGTGGTTCTGACAGTAGCAACACCGCAGGTTGCAGTGTGCGAAAAACACATTGCATACCCCCCGCTCACCGCTCAATGCAGGCTCTTCGCCTTTGTGGACACCCACCGAAGCTACCTCTGTAGCCTCGCCCACATGGCAAAAACCCATGCCCGATGCACGTGGCACCATACATTGTCGGGGGCAGTTATCGCAGTGTTTCACAAACATTCACATTTATTTAATGATACTATATTATCGTTTTGTTTCGTTTTGCAAAAATACGAACATTTTTTCGTTTTTCGTCACATTATTCTTGCCCACTCCGTTTTTTTTACTATTTTTGCAGTCTCAATAAAAACTCAAGTTATCTGTTTTATCGCTGCAACATGTTGTTACAGTTGTAATTCTAACCAAACAAACGTTAATGTATGGAAGAACTCAATGAAATCAAAAACTCTGCCGCCCAGGCCGAGCAGGAACCCAAAACACCTCTGGTAGAAGAAAATTCTACTGCCACCACCGCCGCTGAAGAGCCGACAGCACCCACGGCAGCTCCCGCCGCCGAAACGGCTACCCCTGCCTCCGACAACGAGGCCCCCTTTGTTGAACCCGACGAGAACTACGACGGCCTCAGCCGCGAAGACCTCATCGCTCGTCTCAATGAGCTCATTCAGCTCCCTGTGCCCCAAATCAAAAATCGCGTGGCACAACTCCGCAATGCCTTCTCGGCAGCCAACGCCGAGGTGCGCAAAGCTGCCTTCGAGCAGTTCGTGGCCGATGGCGGCAACAAGGACGACTATCAGCCCCAGGACGATGCCGTAGCTGAGACCTTCCACCATCTCTATGGCCAGTATCGCAACCTCCGTCAGCAATATCAAGACCAACTTGAAGCTCGCAAGCAGGAAAATCTTGCCCGCAAGCAGCAGATCCTCGCCGAGCTCAAAGCGCTCATCGACTCATCCGACACGCTCAAAAAGAATTATGACGATTTCAACGCCCTCCAGGACCGTTGGAAAGCTATCGGCGATGTGCCCCGCGACTATGTGACCGACCTTTGGCAGAACTACCACCTCCTCGTAGGACAGTTCTTCGACAAAGTAAGAATAAACCGTGAACTCAAGATGCTCGACATGAAGAAAAACCTCGAGCAAAAGATATCTCTCTGCGAACGCGCCGAAGAGCTCATCGTAGAGCCCTCCGTAGTTAAAGCTTTCGCCTCCCTCCAGTCGCTCCGCGAACAGTGGCGCGAGATAGGCCCCGTGCCTACTGAGCACAACGACGAAATCTGGGCTCGTTTCTGCAATGCTGCCAACCAGGTGTCCACACGTCATCGCGACCACTTCGAGCAGCGCCGCTCCGAACTCGAAAAGAACCTCCTTGCCAAGCAGGCCCTCGTGGATCAGGCTGCTCAGCTCACTGCCACCGACCCCACCACTACACGCCAGTGGGAAGAAGTGGGCAACCAACTTGATGAGATGCTCAAAGTATGGAAGACCATAGGCCCTGTGCCCCGCGAGCACAACGAGAGCATCTGGAGCACTTTCAAAAACTCTATCGACGAGTTCTACAACCGTAAGCGCCAATACTTCTCTCATGTAAAAGACGAGCAGACTATCAACTACAACAAGAAGATCGACCTCTGTCTTCAGGCTGAAGCCATCGCCAAACGCGACGACTGGCGCAAGGCTACCGACGAGCTCCTGCAGCTTCAGTCTGAGTGGAAGACCATCGGTCCCGTGGCCAAACGCAACTCCGAGAAAGTGTGGGCTCGCTTCCGTGCCGCCTGCGACGAGTTCTTCAACCGCAAAGCCCAGCACTACGACACCCTCCGTGCCGACGAGAACCTCAACCTGGCTCAGAAAGAGGCCATACTCCAGCAGCTCAAAGAACACCAGTTTGGTACCGATAAGGAGGAGAATCTCCGTGTTATCAAAGATTTCCAGCGTCGCTGGATGGAGGTGGGGTTCGTTCCCGTTGAGCACAAAGAGCGTCTCCGTACCGAGTTCCGTCAGGTGCTCGACACCTACTTTGAGCAACTCAAGATCTCTGCCCGTCAAGCCGATGAGAACGCCCTCCGCGAACGCATCCGCAACAGCGGCGATACCCGCCGTGCTATCAGTGGCGAACGCAACAACCTCATGGAGCGTATCGAAAAACTCCGCAACGATATACATGTGTGGGACAACAACCTCGGCTTCCTTGCCAACTCCAAACAGGCTGACCTCCTTAAGTCCGAGTTCGAAAAGAAAGTGCAGAATGCTCGTCAGCAGCTCGCACTTCTCGAAGCCAAACTCCGCATCGTCAACACCATGCCCGAGGAACCTCAGTCTGAAGGCAACAAGACCGACGAGCCTAATAACGAATAGTAATATTTAAAGTCTTCCCATTGTGATGATGGTGAAGATGATACGAAAAAAAGGCAGAGGACCATTCCGGTTCTCTGTCTTTTTTTTAGAATGAAGAGTGAATTATTGTTGATTTGTTGATTTGTTGATTTGTTGATTTGTTGATTTGTTGATTTGTTGATTTGTTGAACTGTTGATTTGTTGAACTGTTGATTTGTTTATTTGTTGATTTGATAAATAGTGATTAGTGATTTGTGAAGAATGAAGTATGCCTGAATGGGTTATCGAAAGCCTTCCGATGGATGCCTTTCTTTACGTTCGTTCAACTTTTTCTTGCCTATTGGAAAAGTTTTGCTAAATTTGCATTTTCTTACTAAAGAGCAAAAAGTATTTATTGTAATAGAAATTAATTTGTTATAACAATATGGCACGAAAACTTGCAGTGGTTGCTTTTGGCGGAAACGCTTTGTTGCGTAGTGGTCAGAAAGGCACGTATGCCGAGCAACTGGCTAATGTGGAAAATACTTGCGAAAGTCTTTGCAACCTTATGAAACGCGGATACAACGTGGTGATAGGTCACGGCAACGGCCCTCAGGTGGGCAACGTGATGCTGCAGCACGAGGCTGGCAACAAAGAGTTCGGCATACCTGCTATGCCTATGGACTTCTGTGTGGCCGAGACTCAGGGCTCTATAGCCTATATGATCGAGGTGGCCCTCCGCAATGTGTTTGCTCGCAATGATATCAGCCGCGACGTGGTGACTCTTGTTACCCAAGTGGCTGTGAATAAGCTTGACCCCATGTTTGAGAATCCTACCAAGCCTGTGGGACCTTACTACACCAAGGAGCAGGCCGACCGTCTGCACGAAGAGACCGGTGCTATCTACCGCGAAGACCCTAAAGGAAACGGTTGGCGCAAGGTGGTGGCTTCTCCCAAACCACAGCGTATCAACAATATCAAGATTATCAAGCAACTGGCTACCGCTGGCAATGTGGTGGTTACAGTTGGCGGAGGCGGCATACCCGTGGTTGAGGAAAGCGACTACGTACAGGGTGTAGAGGCTGTAATCGACAAGGATCTGGCTTCTGCTCTCTGTGCAGTACAGATAGGTGCCGACGAGTTTTACATCCTCACCGATGTACCCAAGGTGTATATCAATTTCCGTAAGGAGAACGAGAAAGCTCTTGATGTGATCACCGTGGCCGAAGCTAAGCAGTATCTGGCCGAGGGACAGTTTGCTGAAGGTTCGATGGCTCCCAAGGTGCGTGCAGGTATCATGTTTATCGAAAACGGCGGCCAGAGCTGTGTGATAACCGAGGCCGGCCAGCTCGACAACCCCCACTGCGGTACTCGTATCGTGAAATAGTTCTTTGGATTTATTGGTGGCTCCATAGTGGTCGCAGACTTAACGGTTAGCTCCACATGGGTCGCAGACCTGCCGGTTAGCTCCGCATGGGTCGCAGACCTGCCGGTTGATTTGTTTGCTTTTTCGAACTAGTATTGATCATCTTAAACAAATTGATCTTCAAATTACCAAACAATCTGATCACCAAATAAACACAGCATCGGCCAAATGATAGACGAGATATTCAGATCTAAAGGATACAGGGCGTTCGTTCGCAAATGCTGGACGACGGTATTCGTGTTGTTTGCTGTGGCTGTGGTGCTGAAGGTCCTCAACCTGTCGGGGGGTACCGTCTTGCTCATCGTGTCGATGGGGTTGGGTGCTCAGCTCTGTTTCTTTCGTGCTTTCGAGCCGGTGGCTGCCCACCCTTGGAGCGAAGAGTATGACTTGGAGGGAGCAGATGTGTCCGCCGAGGTGCATCGCATGATTGAAGAGATGGATCAAGTGCTTGCTAAAGGGACGACGATCCAGAAGATGGCCGTGAGTGCTGCTGTGAGAGGCTTCCTCCACAAACTTTTGTGGTGGACGGTTTCGGTGCTGCTGGTGGCTGTTCTCTTTGTGGTGGTACACTGGCCAGGTGGATATACTTTCTTATCTGTCGTGGCAGTGATGGCAGTGGTGGTAGTGCCGTTGGGGATGGTTTTGTATAGTTCGCTCCCCCCCTCGTGGCGTGGCCATAAGGAATTGTTCTGATTGGCTGTCACATGATCATCAAAACACATTGAAATTAATCACATTTAAAATAAATAATTATGGCTTACAATTTAAGAAATCGTAATTTCCTTAAAATGCTGGATTTCTCCCCCAAGGAGATTCAGTACTTCCTTGACCTTGCCCGCGATCTGAAACGCGCTAAATATGCTGGCACCGAGCAGCCTCGTCTCACCGGTAAGAATATCGCTCTTATCTTCGAGAAGACTTCTACTCGTACCCGTTGCGCTTTCGAGGTGGCTTGTCACGACCAAGGTGCTCACTGCACCTATCTGGGCCCCACCGGCAGCCAGATTGGCGTGAAAGAGTCTATGGCTGACACCGCTCGCGTGCTTGGCCGCATGTTCGACGGTATCGAATATCGTGGTTTCGACCAGGCTACCGTTGAGGAGCTGGCTAAATATGCTGGTGTTCCCGTTTGGAACGGCCTTACCGCTGAGTCGCACCCCACTCAGATCCTCGCTGACTTCCTCACCATGCAGGAACATGTTGACAAACCTCTGAGCCAGGTTACCTTCGCTTATGTTGGCGATGCTCGCTACAACATGGGTAACTCTTTGATGGTTGGTGGCGTGAAGATGGGTATGGATGTACGCATCATCGCTCCTAAGGCTCTGCAGCCCGAAGCTTGGCTCGTAGAGAAATGCCAGGAGATAGCTAAAGAGACTGGTGCTACCCTCACTGTTACCGACAACCCCGTGGCTGGCGTGAAAGGTTGCGACTTCATCTACACCGACGTTTGGGTATCTATGGGTGAACCTGAGTCTGTATGGAAAGAGCGTATCGACTTGCTCAAACCATATCAGGTGAACAGCCAGATGATGAAGAACACCGGCAACGCTCGTTGCAAATTCATGCACTGTCTCCCCGCTTATCACGACCTCAACACCAAGGTGGGCCGCGACGTGAAGGAGAAATTCGGTCTCGACGGCATCGAGGTTACCGAAGAGGTATTCGAGAGCGAAGCTTCTATCGTATTCGACGAGGCTGAGAACCGTATGCACACTATCAAGGCTGTGATGGTTGCTACTCTTGGTGACTAATTGTCCGACGGGGGCTTGCGCCTCCCATCTCTCTATGACGACAGGCATAGTCTGGCACCCGGGTGAGCCCATGCAGCTACTGCCAGTCCGATAATAACCCAAAAGCCCTGGAACCATCGGCTCCAGGGCTTTTTCGTTTTTTTATTGAATTGTTGATTCGTTTATTTGTTGATTGAAAGATGTACTATATTCAACCCAACAAATAAACAATTATTTTTGGGGGAGGGGGATTTTGAGGAATCGCTAATGGCCGATCACCAGGAAACTGATCAATCCTCCTACGATGAGGAGGGTGATGGGACTGGTGAGTCGTTGGAGCCATGGTGACTTTTGTGGCACTTTGACTACGGTGGCAGCAAAGGCTGCCGCGAAGAGTGTCACGGAGAGTAGGAGTTGAGAAGGGTTGTCGGACCATGAACCGAAGTTCTCAACGGTGAGGAGCCCGAGGGCGGCCGAGGCTATGAGCCCCACCACGGTAAGTCGGAGCAGCGAGAGGAGAAAGACTGTGAGGGGATGGCTCTTGTAACGGGATAGGAAACGGCATACGATGAGCATGAGCACGATGGGTATGACGATGACTGCTATGGAGGCTTCAACGGCTCCGATGATGGCCCAGGTGGTGGTGTAGCCTGCGTTGGCTACTGCGGTGTAGCCCGCATAGGTGGCGGTGTTGATGCCTATGGGACCGGGGGTGGTCTGCGACACGGCGATGAGATCGGTGAACTCCTGGGCTGTGAGCCAGTGGTGCTTATCGACGACTTCGTTCTGTATGAGTGCTATCATAGCATAGCCTCCGCCGAAGGTGAAAGCACCTATCTTGAGGAAGGTGAGGAAGAGCTGAAGGAAGATCATGCACGGTCCTCCTTCCGTCGGCTGATGGTCCAAAAGAGGATGCCTGCGATGAGTGTGGCAGTAATGACCCAGATGGGGGAGATGCCCACGATCCAGATGAGCAGGGCTGCAGCTACGGGTATCCATACGTTGCGCCAGGTGACATGAGCGGTACGGGCCATCCTGGCGACTGGGGCTGCTATGAGGGCTACTACTACGGGGCGCACACCGATGAAAATGTGCTCCACGGTGCTGTTGTCTTTGAACAGGCGGAAGAACATAGCGAGTAGCACGATGGCTGTGATGGGGATACAGATGGTGCCCACGATGGCAATAAAGGCCCCTCGGCGGCCTAGCAGTTGCTGTCCTACGGCAGTGGCCATATTGACGGCGAAGATGCCAGGGAGGCTCTGTGCGATGGCTATGAGATCGAGAAACTCTTCGCGGCTGATGCAGCGGAGCCGATCTACGAGCTCGTGCTCCATGAGGGGTATCATAGCGTAGCCTCCGCCTATGGTGAATCCACCTATCTTACAAAAGGATAGGAAGAGCTGTCGGTTGCTGATAGGGCTGTGGTGGCTGTGCATACTATGGCTGTGTCTGATCTTCTATAAACGCGAAGACCGTTTTTTTATTGCGAATAGGTGTGGCTAGAAGATACAAGAACACAAAGAGAGCTAGGTTACCTGGGAGAAAAAAGGACACTTGGAAAGTAAGACTGGATTACTGATCACTCAACATCGATTACTGATCACTCATCACTAAAATTTTTCACCCTTCATACTTTTTTGTATGTATCGTCGTTATATTTCATTGTTGTTTAAGTAAAATAATAATATGTTGACATCGCGTTTTCTGTTTTTTGGAGTGTTTATGCTCTTCATCCTATTTATGTTGGCGCTCGACTTGGGTGTCTTCCATAAGAAAGACCATGTAGTGGGAATGAAAGAGGGGGCTGTATGGACTGCTGTTTGGATACTCTTGTCGTTGGGCTTGTCGTTGCTGATACGTTATCATGCCGAATGGATTCACGGTATAGGCTCGATGGAAGAGCTGGTTGCTTTTGCCGAAGGCTCTTCGTTGGCTCCGATGCTGGATGCCGGTGCTGACTATGCTACCAATCTCGACGTTTACCGCAAGGAGATGAGCCGTCAGTATCTGGCGGGCTACTTCTTGGAGGAATCGCTTTCGATCGACAATATCTTTGTGATGATTATGATCTTTGTGAGCTTCGGTATCGATAAGAAATACTACCATAGGGTGCTCTTCTGGGGTATTATCGGTGCGGTGGTGATGCGTTTCCTATTCATCTTTGCCTTGGGTGCTTTGGTGGAACGTTTTTCGTGGGTGCTGGCCATCTTCGGTGTGCTTCTATTTTTCAGCGGTGCCAAGATGTTTAAGAAAAAAGACGATGAGCCGATGGATACTGCTAAGCATCCGGTGGTGAGATTCTGCTCCCGTTTTTTCCGTGCCACTCCCCATATGGATGGCCACAACTTCTTCTCGGTAGTGGATGGCAAGAAGATGATGACTCCGCTTTTTATCGTGTTGTTGGTGATTGAGTTCAGTGATATCATATTTGCAGTGGATTCTATACCTGCTGTGTTTTCGGTGACGACGGACAGCTTCATTGTCTATTTTTCTAATATCTTCGCCATCATGGGACTGCGATCGCTGTTCTTCTTGCTGAGCGACATCAAGGATCGTTTCTGGCTGCTGCAATACGGCCTAGGTGTGCTGCTCATTTTTATTGGTGCTAAGATGATCTTGGGTGAGTTTACATCGATCCATATCGGCACTACGGCGTCGCTTTTCGTGATACTAGGTATCTTGGTGGTGAGTGTGGTGCTCTCGATGTGCTTCAAGCCTAAAGCTAAAGATCTTGTTCAGGGATAACGGTATCTATGTTTTTTAACTACGAAAGAAATAAATATCAAAATATTTTAAATTATGTTACTTCTCGCATTAGCTAATGGCTGGAAGACAGCCATCATGATTGCCGCTATGATCGCGGTGATGTATTTCTTTTTAATCAAACCTCAAAGCGACCAGCAGAAAAAGGACAGCCAGTACCGCGATGGTCTGAAGAAAGGCGACTGTGCTATGACTACCGGCGGCATTCATGGCCGAGTGGTGAGCAACGAGGCTGGTTTTATTGTGCTCGAAGTGGCCGATGGTGTCCGCATCAAGGTGGCTAAGAGTATTGTGGTTCCTATTCCCGGATCTGTACAGAAATAGACACTTTCTTCTCACTGATATCCTTTATTGTGTGCGGTGTGTTGTTGCTGAAAAAAAATAGCGTATCGCTATGCAATAATCTTGTTTTTGTGGTACAAAAAAATTGTTCTTATTGTAGTAATCATTTGTTAAAATTATATGAGAAAGAAATTTGCCTTTTTAATGATTGGCTTGATGAGCATCGGTGTGTCGCTGTCGGCTCAGAGTGCTGTACAGAATGCTAAGCTCGACCTCTCGTTGTCGCAGGCTCAGCAATATGCCCGGGAGCATAATGCTTCAATGAAGAATGCTTCGCTGGATGTGAAGAAGGCCGAGGCTGCCCGATGGGAGTCGATAGCTAGTTTGCTTCCCACCATGAAAGCAGCCTTCGACTATTCGAACATGTGTGGCTATAAGATGGATATGGGTATGTTCCAGATTGCGATGAACCCCAATGGTACCTTTGGCCTAACCACTGCTGTGGGCTATACTGGTGCCCAGTTTGTGGGTTTGAAGATGAGTAGGATAGCTAAGGAAATGTCGGATATCAACTGCCAGCAAACGGAACAGAACATCAACAGCCAGGTGAAGAATATCTACACTTCTATTCTGGTTATGGAACGCACGGTGTCGTTGCTCGACTCCAACTTGCTGAATATGGAGGCTTTGGAACAGAGTACTTTGTCGGCTGTACGTGTGGGCGCTGCCGAGCAGACGGATGCCGACAAACTGTCCATTCAGGTGGCTTCGCTCCGCAACAGCATCAACGGTGTACGCCGTCAGCTGCAGTTGCTCTACAATAGCCTTATTCTTCAGCTGGGTGCCGATGTGAACAGCCAGATCACTCTCACTACTCCTTTGCAGCAGTTGCTGAGCATTGACTATGCTTCGGCTTTGCTGAACCAAGGCTTCGACCTAGAACGCAACTTCAGTTACCAACTTCTCCAAAAGAGCGAAGAATTGGCTAAGCAGCAGGTGAATATGGCTTGGATGAACTATACGCCTACAGTGTCGGTGTATCACCAATACAGCAGCAAGACTTATTTCGGCAAGGATGCTGGCATGAATATGACTCCTCCCAATATGATTGGCGCATCTATCAGTCTGCCTATCTTCCAGAGCGGTGCCCGTATGGCCAAAGTGAAGGAGGCCCAGATAGACCTTGAGGAGAATATCAATACGCGCAAGCAGGCCGAGGATGGTTTGCAGGTGCAGTACAATCAACTGTGCTACAACCTTGTGAGTGCTTTGGACGATTACCGCATTCAGGATGCCAACCTGTCGGTGACTCGTCGCGTATTCGACAATATTTCCGAGAAGTATAAATATGGTCGTGCTTCCAGTTTGGAACTCACCAACGCTAGCACCGAGCTGATTTCGGCTCAGAGCAATTATATTCAAGCTATCATGAGCGTAATAGAGGCTCAGGTGGCTCTGGAGGATCTGCTCAATAGTAAATAATCTTTTTTGTTTGTTAATCATTACACGTATAGATAGATGAAACGTATTTTTCAATTAGCCGCAATGGCTCTTATTGTTGGTTCGCTTGCTGCTTGTGGCGGCAAGAAGGATAAAGAAGCTGCGGGAACTCCTGCTCCCCAAGTCAATAAAGGTCCCGAGAAGGTGAAGGTGCTCTCGCTAGAGAAGAGACGTATTTCTAAGAATCTTGAGCTCTCGGCAACCTTGGAAGGCTACGAGACAATGAATATCGCACCCTCGCTCACTGGTCATATCGAGCATATATATGTGCAGGTGGGCAGCCGTGTGAACAAAGGTACTATGCTGGTGCGTATGGATCAAAACCAGCTCAATACGGCTAAGATCAACTTGAACAGCACCAAGACTGAGTTTGATCGCGTGGCTGCTCTCAAAGAGTCGGGCAATATTTCTCAGCAAGTGTACGATCAGACCAAGGCTGGCTACGATCAGCTCTGCGAGAGTGTGCGCTTTCTGGAAGAGAATACTTTCGTGAAGGCTCAGTTTGCCGGTGTGATCTCGGCTAAGAACTATGAAGATGGCGAGATGTACACTGGTGCTCCTATCTTGGTGCTCTCTCAGATAAGTCGCCTTAAGGCTATCATCAGCATCCCCGAAAGCTATTTCCCTTTGGTGCGCCAGGGTATGAAGGTGGATCTTAAGAGCGAGATTTATCCCGATAATACATTCCCCGCTACCATCGAAATCGTTTATCCTACTATTGATCCCTCTACCCATACCTTCCAAGCCAAGCTCAATATTCCCAACAGCAGCGAGAAAATCCGTCCCGGTATGTATGTGAAAGCTACCTTGGCTCTGGGTGAGGTGGATGCTATTGTGGTGCCCTATCAGGCTGTGCTGAAGCTCACGGGTAGCAACGACCGTTATGTGTTTGTGAACGATGGTGGCAATGCTCGTCGTGTGGCCGTAACCTTGGGCCAGCGCTTCGACGACCTTATTGAGGTGTTGCCTGTTGCTGCCGGTGGCTTGAAGGAAGGCGATGAATTGGTGGTGACCGGTCAGGCTCGTCTGGTTGACGGTTGTCCTTTGGAAATAGTTAAGTAATTTTTGTTGTTGATTTGTTTTATTGTTGACTTGTTGATCATAAAGATCGGTGATGATACAATACTATCTTTAAATAATCTATCATGAGTATTTACAAAACAGCAATAAACAAACCTATCACCACTGCCTTGATCTTTGTGGCTGTGATAGTGCTGGGTTTGTTTTCCCTCACTCGTCTCCCCATCGACCAGATGCCGGAGATGGATCCTCCATATATCACGGTGATGACGTCGTATGCCGGTGCCAACGCCAGTGAGTTGGAGACCAATGTGACCAAGATTATCGAGAACTCGCTCAACTCTGTTGACGGTTTGAAGCACCTCACCTCTACGTCCAAGGACAATCTCTCTATCGTTACCTTGGAGTTCGAGTGGGGGTCGAACCTTGATGAGGCTCTGAACGATATACGTTCGTATGTGGATCTTGTGTATGACAATTTGCCCGATGGTGTTAGCCGTCCTACGATTTTGAAACTCAACAGTAGCGCTATGCCTATCTTGGTCTATGGCTTTACTGCCAACGAGTCGTATGCTGGTTTGGACCGCATTATCGAGGATAATATTACCAACGAGTTGAACCGTATTGATGGTATTGGTAACATCTCGGTAAGCGGTGCTCCCGAGCGTTACATCTATATCGACCTCGACGCTAAGCAACTCGACGCCTTCGGCCTCTCGGTGGAGGCTGTGGGTAATGTGATCAGCACCAACAACAGCGACTTGGCCAGCGGTACGGTGAAGATGGGCAAGGAACAGTATCAGATGCGTGTGAAAGGCGAGTTTGAAGAGAGTCGCGAGATCAACGACCTCGTGGTGGCTACCATTGCTGGCAAGTCTATCTATATTCGTGACCTCGCTACCGTGCGCGACACTATCAAGGACCTTTCGCTCGATGAGAAGATAAATGGTTTGGACGGAGCCCGCCTCCAAATCGCTAAGCAGACTGGTGCCAATACCGTGGCAATCTCCAAAGAAGTGAAGAAGGAGATGGAGCGCATCAAGAAAACGCTGCCTCCCGATATTGACATATATCTGGTACGCGACGGTTCGGAAGAGATTCAGAATGCTATCCGTGGCCTCTTCGAATCTATCATGTATGCTCTTCTCTTTGTGGTTCTGGTGGTGTTCGTATTCTTGGGCGACTGGCGTTCTACAATCATCATCGGCCTCACTATCCCTATCTCGTTGGTGACGTCGTTCATCTACCTCTTGGTGGCCGATAGTTCGCTCAACATCATCTCTATGGCTTCGCTCACCGTGGCTATCGGTATGGTGGTGGATGATGCTATCGTGGTGCTCGAGAATATTACCAAGCATATCCAGCGTGGTGAGAGTCCCCGCGAGGCCGCCATTTATGCTACCAACGAGGTATGGACCTCTGTTATAGCTACTACCTTGGTGCTGGTAGCTGTGTTTGTGCCGCTCACTATGTTGCCGGGTATGGCTGGCATCATGTTTAAAGAGTTGGGCTGGATTATCACCATTGTGGTATGTGTATCTACCACCACTGCTATCACCCTTATCCCCATGCTGGCATCCAAGATGCTCAAGGGTAAGAAATTCTTTGTCAACAAAAACGAACAGGCTGCTTACGATGAGCGTATGGCTAACCGTAAGTTTACCTTTGAAAAGACCTTTGGCCGTGTGTTCTCGCGCATTGAATCGGCTTATGCACGTCTCCTCACTTGGTGTTTGAACCACAAACGCTATGTGATTTTGGCTTCCATCGCTTTCTTTATCCTCTCTATGATGCCTATGGGTATGGGCAAAGTGGGTATGGACTTCATGAAAGAACAGGACAACGGCCGTATGTCTATCAATGTTGAACTACAGCGCGGTACGCGTGTGGAAGAGACCCTCAAGACGGCTCGCGCTATCGAGCGCGATATAGAGGAACTTATCCCCGAGCGTCTAGTGGTATCTACCTCTGCTGGTTCTAATGATGATGCAGGCTTTGCTGCCCTCTTCGGCAGCACTACCAACAATAAGATCTCTATCAATGTACGTACTACGAAGAAGTATGATCGCGACCGCTCTATCTTCGAGATGGCCGAGATTCTTCGTAACCGTTTGGCCGAATATCCTGAGATAGTTAACTATCAGGTTAGTACCGCCAGTGGTATGGGTGGAGGTGGTAACAACATCTCGGTGGAGGTGTATGGTTATGATTTCGACAAGACTTCCAACTATGCTGCTGAGCTGAAACGTGGTATTGAGGCCAACGTGAAGGGTGCTCGTAATGTGAAGATCAGCCGTGATGAGGACCGCGCCGAACTCAAGATTACCTTTGATAAAGAGAAACTGGCCCGCCACGGTATGAACTCCACCACTGCTGCTATGTATGTGCGCAACCGCGTGAACGGTATGATCGCTGGCTTCTTGAAAGAGGACGGTCAGGAATACAACATCGTGGTGCGTTTGAAAGAGGATTACCGCAGTAGTATCAGCGACATTGAGGAAATCTCTCTGCCTTCTGCTACAGGTCAGATGATCAAGCTAAAGGAACTTGGTACGATAGAAGAGTATTGGTGTCCTCCTACTATTGAGCGTAAGAACCGTCAGCGTTATCTCACCATCGCTGTGTCGCCCTACGGTGCTTCTCTGGCCGAGGTGGCTAGCGGAATCCAGCAACAGATCGATGCTATCGGTGTGCCTCAGGATGTTCACGTCGATGTGGCTGGTAGTTTCAAAGACCAGCAGGATATGAATAAGGATATGATGTCTTTGGCTCTTTTGATCCTCATGCTTGTGTATATCGTGATGGCTTCCCAGTTTGAGTCGTTCTCCAAACCCTTTATCATCATGTTCTCTGTGCCTTTCGCTATCTCGGGTGCCGTGTTGGCTCTCTTAGTTTGCCACACCAACCTCGATATGGTCGGAACCCTAGGTATCGTGCTTCTGATCGGTATCGTGGTGAAGAATGGTATCGTGCTTGTGGATTACATCAACCTGATGCGTGAACGTGGAGTGCCCCTCAAAGAGGCTATCGCTATGTCTGGTGAGTCTCGTCTGCGTCCTGTGATGATGACTGCTTTCACCACTATCCTCGGTATGATTCCTATGGCTGTTAGCCGCAGTGAGGGTAGTGAGCTGTGGAACACTCTGGGTGTGGTAGTTATTGGTGGTCTGCTGATATCTACTCTCGTCACACTGATCCTTGTTCCTGTGTTGTATGCTATAGTGGAACGCAAAGGTGACAACGAGAAGCTGGAGAAACTCCGCAAGGATTTCGTCTTTATGCAGATTGATTTGAACGAAGATAACAACGGGGATGAAAATTATTCTCGTATAGAGAATGCCCCTAACGCAACTAACTAATAAAATGTATCGCAGTATGAAATCTGTAATGATCATATTCAACCAAGCTAACACTGAGCGTATTGAGTATCTGCTCGACGAGATGAACATCCGTGGTTTCTCTTTTTGGGAGAATGTGCAGGGTAGAGGCTCTGTGAATGGCGACCCGCATCGCGGCACTCATACTTGGCCCGAGATGAACAATGCACTGATGACTGTGGTGGATGACGACCTAGTGTCTGATCTGCTCGACAATGTGCGCCGTCTCGATAAGCGCAACCCAGAGGTGGGTGTACGTGCTTTCGTTTGGAATATCGAACAGATGGTGTAATTGCACTTCTTGTTGTCCGATAATGTATCTAGCCCTGACCTATCGATAGGCCAGGGCTTTTTTTCGGTAATGCTGGCATTGTTGACTGTCGTAGTGTGTGGTATGTTTATAGTGTTTTGGGGAATGGTGAACTTTTTTTTTGAGCATTTGGGAGGGATGAGTGTTTGGAATGTTTGGAGGTGTTTATTTGTTGATCTATGTGACTGGCTTTTTTCTGAGACGAATTTTGTAAACAGAGAATTTCATTGTTTGATGCTTGATGGGGGTAACGAAGCTAATTTGTAAGAAGATTTTATTCATCATTTAGGTAAAATCTAACCAACTTGTTATTTTATCATCACATAATGTAAAAATATAGTATCTTTGTAGATTGTTTGCTCGCCATAAGGGTGATGCAAATGTTTGATTTTTTGAAAGTAAAAGTATAAAAATAAAAGTAATAAACATTAAAATTTCTAAAAATGAGTGACGCTACTGTCAAAAAAGGTATGAGTACCAAGCACATTATTGGTTGGATTGTGTCTGTTGGTCTCCTTCTGTTGTTATGGTGCTTGCCTACAAGCTCCTTTGGTGTTCCCGACCTTACGGTGATGCACCAGCGTATTATCGCATTGTTCGTCTTTGCGGCATGTATGTGGATTTTCGAGCCTATCCCCATTTGGGCTACCTCGGTAGTTATCATGGTGCTTATGCTCCTCACCACTTCTGATAGCATGCTCGGCTTTTTCGGCAATGTGGAAAACTTGGGCGATCCTATCTCCTACAAGGCTATCATGGCTTCGTTTGCGGATCCTACCGTGATGCTCTTCATGGGTGGTTTCGTGCTTGCAATTGGTGCTACCAAGTACAAGCTTGATGCCAACTTGGCTCGTGTGGTGCTTCGTCTTTTCGGTACTAAACCTCGTATGGTGATGCTTGGTTTCATCGTTATTACCGCTCTGCTTTCTATGTTTATGAGCAACACTGCTACTGCTGCTATGATGATTGCCATCCTTGTTCCCGTGCTGGCCAATATGCCCGATAGCGACAACCGTGGACGTGTGGGTATGGCCTTGGCTATCCCTGTGGCTGCCAATGTGGGTGGTATAGGCACTCCTATCGGAACACCTCCCAACGTTGTTGCTGTTCGTTATTTGAACGAAAGTCTTGGTATTGATATCGGATTCGATCAATGGATGATGGTGATGGTACCCTTTGTGATTATCATTCTCCTCCTCTCTTGGGTATTCCTTTTCTCTGTTTTTCCCTCTAAGCAGGAGAGCGTGAAGGTTGAGATCGGTGGTGGTTGGGATAACAGTCCCAAGGCTATCGTGGTTTATATCACCTTCGTCGTTACTATATTCATGTGGCTCTTCGGTAAGAAGCTCTTTGGTGTAAATGCCAATGTGGTGGCCCTTATTCCTTTTGCAGTGTTCTGTATCGCTGGTATCTTCCAGAAGAGCGACCTTGCAAAGATCGACTGGGATGTACTGTGGCTCGTTACTGGTGGTTTCGCACTCGGCGTTGGTATCGACAAGACCGGTCTTGCTGAGCTTCTCGTGAATACTATTCCTTTCAATACATGGCCTGCTTTGCTCGTTATCCTTGGCAGTGGTGTTCTTTGCCTTGTGATGAGTACTTTCATGAGCAACTCTGCAACAGCAGCTCTGCTTATACCTATTCTTATCGCTGTGGCTACCGGTATGGGACCTCAGTTGGCTCCCTTCGGTGGTGCTGCTACCCTGATCGTGGGTCTGGCCATGTCGGCTTCTCTGGCTATGGCTCTGCCTATTTCCACTCCTCCCAATGCTATCGCCTATTCCAAAGGCTTCATTGAGCAGAAACAGATGGTGTTTGCTGGTGTGGTGATTGGTGTGATCGGTCTCGTGATAGGTTACCTTATCCTTATCGCTGCAGGTAAGATGGGTATCTTCCCCGAAGCTGTAGCTCCTGCAGTTGCTGCATTAATGTAGTCTGTACCTAATAGTTTTAATGGCAAGGTTGCAACGACCTTGCCATTGTTTTTTTTTCGTTAAAATTAATTCAAAAAATATCATGAAAAAGACTTTACTGTTTGTGGCTACCTCTCTCCTTGCTCTGAATGCAATGGCCCAGAGTGCCACCGATGACAAAAAAGACGACAAGAAGACTTCGACGGACCAGAAGGTGAAGGTTACCCCTTATGGTTTTGTACGCAACTATTTCGACTATGATAGTCGTAAGACTTACACAGTGCTCGATGGTGAATACAACATGCAGCCTCTCGATGAGAACTGGAATGTGCCTACCGACGCTGCTGCTCAGGCTGCTGGCATTGACCGCATAGACCTTAATGCTGTGCCTTCGGCCAACTTGCTTGCTATCACTACCCGTGTCGGTTTAAACCTCGATGGCCCCATGGTGTTGGGTGCTAAGACTTCGGGTAAGATCGAAGCAGACTTCGCTGGTTTCTCGACCAACAATATGGTGCTTCGTATCCGTCACGCTTTTGTTCAGTTGGATTGGGCCGAAAAAGGCAAACTCATGGTGGGTCAATATTGGCATCCTCTGAGTGGCGACATCATGCCCGAGGTGCTTGGTATGGCTGCTGGTGCTCCTTTCCGTCCTCACAGCCGTACTCCCCAGGTCAACTATCAGGTGTACAATGGTCACTTCGGTATCACTGCCGCTGTGCTCTCTCAACTTCAGTACATCAGCCAGGGTCCTTCCAACAACACGGGTGGAACTACTGCTTCTTACAGCTTTGCCTACAATGCTATCGTTCCCGAGGTGTTCCTCGGTGTGAACTATAAAACCGATCATATCTATGCTCAGTTGGGTGCCGATATGCTCACGATTCGTCCCCGTGTTCATGGTTCGTTGAATGGCGTTACCGTAGCTGTGAAAGATCAGCTCACCTCGATCACTCCTACTTTCTATTGTCAATATACCGAGCCTAAGTTCGGTGTTAAGTTCCGTACGCTTTATGCTCAGAATACTTCTCATCTCAATCAGCTCAACGGCTACGCTGTTACTGCTGTAAACGCCGATGGCAGCTGGGAATACGAACCTATGCGTGCCTCCATCAGCTATATAGATTTCCGTTATGGTAGCAAATACCGTTTCAACTTCTTTGTTGGCTATATGAAGAACTTCGGTGTTGAGGGTAATCTGAACAACTTTGGTACAGCTGCTAATCCTATCTATTATATTTATAGCAAGGGTAACTATACCAACATCAACTCTATCTATCGCGTGGCTCCCAGCATTTCCTACAATGTGAAAGCCTTCAATTTGGGTGTTGAGTATGAACTCACTGCTGCTACTTATGGCGACATTGATGTAAATGGTGCTATCATGAACAATGATAACCTTCGTCAGGTGACAAACCATCGTCTTTGTCTGCTAATGAAATACAATTTCTAGCAGCTGGTATTTCTTTTGTAATAATTGTCTAGGTGGAGCATCTTTGAGGTACTCCACCTTTTTTCTTCCTATTGAGAAATCATAGGGTGGGGAAGATGTGATGCTTGTTGCTCAGTCTTCGGCTATACATGATATGAGGATCTGTCTTAATAAAAAAACACAACCTACTGCGTAAGCCACTGCAGCCTGGTGTATAAGCTTCTGCAGACTGCTATCAGAGTCCTTCAACCCGCTGCAAAAACCTTTGTGTAATCATCATGGGCTTTGTGGAAAACATCATGAGTTTAAGCAGAACTCTTCATGAGCCTAAGCAGAGCTCTTCGTTGTCCATCGCAGAGCTCTTCGTTGTCTATCGCAGAGCTCTGCTTTTTCTATGGCTGTAAGATATTGATAATGTGTATGTATTCTGATTGATATCATGCATCGGTAATGGCTACCAATGAGATGTGTTGATTGATGAATCAAATGATGAATAATAAGGCATTGAGAAGAATTAAAGTGGTAGTTGTAAAAAAAATCGTATCTTTGCAGACATTATCATATATAGGAATAAATAAAATATAATACATAATAATATGATAGCAAAAGAATTACTTGATCCTAAAAGCATCGTAATCTGCGGTGCTTCGAGCGACGTTCACAAGCCTGGCGGAAAAGCCCTGCTGAACCTCCTCAATAGCAATTTTAAAGGCGAGGTATATGCCGTTAATCCTAAAGAGAGTGAAGTGCAAGGTGTGAAGTGCTATGCTAAGGTGGAAGATCTGCCTCAGGTAGATTGTGCCATACTCTGTATCGCTGCCAAGTTCTGTGCAGCTACCGTTGATGTCCTTACCCAGCAAAAGGGTACCAAAGGCTTCATTATTGTGTCGGCTGGTTTCTCTGAGGAGAACGAAGAAGGTGCAGCCATTGAAAAACATATCGTTGATAGCATCAACGCTGTTGGTGGTTCCTTGATCGGCCCCAACTGCACTGGCTTCCTCAACACCAATTATAGTGGTTGCTTTGATACTCCTATTCCCACACTTGATCCTCACGGTGTTGACTTTATCACTGGTAGTGGTGCCACCGCTGTGTTCATCAAGGAATACGGTATCACCAATGGTCTTACTTTCAATAGCGTTTGGGCTGTAGGTAACTCTGCTCAGCTGGGTATAGAGGATGTGCTTGAACATCTCGACACTACTTTCGATCCCGAGAAGTCTAGCCGTGTAATCATGCTCTATATGGAAAAGATCGGTGATCCTCAGCGTCTGCTCAAACACAGCCGTAGCCTGATCAATAAAGGTTGCCATATTGCTGCTATCAAGTCCGGTGGCTCTGCTGCCGGTAGCCGTGCGGCTTCCAGCCACACAGGTGCTCTTGCCACCAACGATGCTGCTGTTGATGCATTGTTCCGCAAAGCTGGTATCGTTCGTTGCCAGAACCGTCAGGAACTCACTACTGTATGCGCTATCTTCATGCACCCCGAGCTTAAAGGTAAACGTTGTGCTGTGATCACCCACGCTGGTGGTCCCGCCGTTATGCTTACCGACGTACTCTCCAATGGCGGCATGGATGTGCCCAGCCTCAAAGAGCATCCTAAGGCACCCGAACTGCTGTCCAAATTGTTTGGCGGCTCGTCTGTAGGCAATCCTATCGACTTCCTCGCTACCGGTACTGCCGAGCAGCTGGGTTATATTATCGATGCTGTAGAAAACGATTTCGACGAAATCGACTTCTCTGTTGTTATCTTCGGTTCGCCTGGACTCTTCTCCAATCGCGAAGTGTATAAACTTCTCGACGATAAGATGAAGACTTGCAAGAAACCTATCTTCCCCGTATTGCCTTCTATCATCAATGTGAAAGAAGAGATTCAGGAGTTCATCGACCGTGGTCGTATCAACTTCCCTGAAGAGTGTGTGCTTGGCAATGCTCTCTGCAAGGTTTACAGCACTCCTAAGCCTCAACCCGAACATGTAGAGCTTCCCGCTATCGACGTAGAGCGTATCCGCGCTACTGTTGACCGTTGTGAGAATGGCTATATGGAAATCGCCGACTATAATGAACTTCTTGATGCTGCAGGTATTGCCCGTAAAAAATCTGTTGAGGTTGACAAGAAGGAAGATGCTCTTGCTTTCGCTAAGGAGGTAGGCTGTTCCAAGGATGTTCCCCTTGTAATGAAAGTTGTAGGTCCTCTCCACAAGAGCGACGTTGGTGGTGTAACCCTCGGCGTAAAAGACCTCGACACCGTAGCTCGCGAGTTCGATCGCCTTATTGCTATCAAAGACACCTACGCTGTAGAGATGTATCCTATGCTCGACGGTACTGATGTCTATATCGGTGCTATTCGCGATGAAAAGTTCGGTCATCAGATCTTCTTCGGTCTCGGTGGTATCTTCATCGAGGTGCTCAAAGACGTTCAGTCTGCTATCGCTCCTATCACTGCTGCCGAGGCTAAAGAGATGCTCACAAAACTTCGTGGCTACAAGATCCTCCAGGGTGTACGTGGTCAGGAACCTGTTAATATCGATCTTTATGCAGAGCAGGTGGCTCGCGTAAGTGCCCTTGTTCAGGCAGCTCCAGAAATTGCCGAAATGGACCTCAATCCTCTGCTCGGCAATCCTCGTGCTGTAGTAGCAGTAGATGCTCGTATCCGTCTTGAGAAATAATTGATCATTACTATGATATGATGTCAAGAGCTCTTTGGGGCTCTTGACATTTTTTTTGTTTATTGAAGTTTGTAATAAGATGAGGCTTACTTTCAACAATAGAATCTCACTGATAATAGCATCTTTGACTCTCGTCCTCGCTATGGCTTCCTGTGGTGAGAAAACAGAAGAATCTACGATAGTAGGTACATGGAATAAGACCTATGCCTCTTATTTCAATGTGGATATTCTGAATCCCGACGGTTCTGTGATGCTCACACAGCCCATGGAAACGCCGGGGTCCACCTTTGTGTTTCACGCAGATGGTACCGTTGATGCTCCATGGTCGTATGTATATACCTATGAAGTGTTGGCCGATAGCGTAGTGATGCGCCACGATGGATGGCCAGATCGCGTATATCATATACTCTCTCGTAACGAGAATGCTATGGAGCTGCAAAGAATAGTCTATGCCGACTACTTTACCTCCAACGACAGTGGCGGGATGGATACCGTGGTGGGACGCGAGACGGAATATTGGGATCTGGTTCGTGCCGCCGACGTTCAATAATAATGGGCATCAAATGTACTATAAAATCATAGAGTAGGGCCGACCTATCTTATCTATGGTTGGTCCTTTGTTAAGTGATGATGAAAAAATAACTTGTGACACAATGGTATGATAACTTGATACGCTTTTTGGTTCGCCGTTTTGCTTGCTCCGCTGCGCAATTCTTACAGGACCACTATCGAAGTCCACTGATTGTTGGCTATATCGACCATTTAGCTACTATGCAAGTGGGGACTTGCAGGCAAAATGCTCAAAGGTTCGCCGAACCTTTTCGTCTTTCTTTGTTCACTGCTAAGCCTCCTTAGATCGTCGGCTTTGCCTTCTGCATTGCTATCGAAGTCTAGCGGACTTCTTCCCATAGCCCGATATGCTCTTTGGCTCCACTGCGGTCGCTGACCTTTGGTTCGTTGCAACTACTAAATATCTCAACAATCAAAAGAAAATCGTACCAATTTATTTTTATCATCACTAAAGATGAAAAAAGAAAGAGCCTCATGAATCGAGGCTCTTTCTTGTATATAGGGACTATTGTTTATGTGAGCATAGCCATGGTGATTGTTACATACCAAGACCGCCGGTGCATTCGATAGTCTGACCGGTGATGTAACCAGCAAGGTCGCTTGCCAGATAAACAACGGTGCGAGCTACGTCGTCGGGTTGACCCATGCGACGGAGAGGAATCTGTTTCGACCAGTCTTCGATAACCTCTTTGGGGAGCGAAGCCGTCATAGGAGTCTCGATATAGCCAGGAGCAACAGCGTTGCAACGTATGTTGCGAGAGCCTAGCTCTTTGGCAATCGATTTGGTGAAGCCTACGATACCAGCTTTGGAAGCAGAGTAGTTGCACTGGCCTGCATTGCCGATGAGACCAACGATGGAGCTGATGTTGATGATGGAGCCAGCACGCTGTTTCATCATGATAGGCATCACGACTTTGGTGAGGCAGAAGCAAGAACGGAGGTTCACGTTGAGCACGAGGTCCCAGTCTTCGGGAGTCATCTTAAGCAAAAGTTTGTCGCGGGTGATACCGGCATTGTTTACGAGGATGTCAATACGGTCGTATTCTGTCATAATGTTTTTTACCATAGCCTCAACCTCGTCATAGTTGGCAGCATTGCCAGCATAGAAAGAAGCACGAACACCCATATTGGTGAGCTCTTTAAGGAGACTTGCACTGTTTTCGTCTTCGCGAAGGTCGGTGAAGATAACATTAGCACCATGTTGAGCAAGCATCAAAGCAGTGTGACGGCCAATACCGCGGGAAGCGCCAGTGATAAGCGCAGTTTTATTTTCAAGAAGTTTCATTTGTTCTTTTCAGTTTATAGTGATAAGTATAGAAGGCAGAGGATGGACTGTGGCATGTTCGGCCTCTGCCTATAATAATTAGTTGTTATTCTTTGTCGATAAGAGCGAACATCAGGTCTGCCGATACGCATTTTTCACCATTAACGGAGCCTACAGCACGGCAGCAGAAGATGTTTCGCTTCTGTTCGAGAAGTTCACCCTTTACCTCAAAGAGGTCGCCGGGTTTCACTTGACGTTTGAAACGTACTTTGTCGATGCCGGCATAAAGGGGCGTTTTGCCTACCAGCTTGTCGAGCAGCAGGATGCTGCAAGACTGTGCCAATATCTCGCATTGGATTACACCAGGAACAACAGGGTTTCCGGGATAGTGGCCTTGGAGGAAGAACTCATCGCCACGTACTTGGTATTTTGCATGCGAGAAGCCGTCTATGAGGTTTACCTCGTCGAGCAGCAACATGGGTTCGCGGTGGGGTAAGAATTGTTTTATTTCATCTCTATTCATAATTATTCAGCTTAAATTTACACTTGTTACTTTGGTTAGTATTAGATGCGACGGAGTGCGATACATGCGTTCTGGCCTCCAAAACCGAAGTTTTCGGAGATTGCCACTTCGCATTGTTCCTCTATAGCATTGTTGGGTACATAGTTGAGGTCGCAATCGGGATCGGCTTCTTTGAGGTTGATGGTGGGAGGTATCACACCGTTTTTGAGGGTGAGGGCTGTTGCCACGAGTTCAAGAGCACCAGCCGCACCAAGGCAGTGTCCTACCATTGATTTAATGGAACTGATGTATGCCTGACGAGCGGTGGCTTCGCCGAGAGCGTTCTTGAGTGCGATGGTCTCCGATTTATCGTTGAGAGGAGTACCGGTGCCGTGAGCATTTACATAGAGTTTCTCTGTTGCTATGAATCCAGCTTCGTCGAGAGCCAGCTTGATAGCACGCTGTGCGCATGCTCCGTCGGGACGAGGAGCGGTGATGTGGTGTGCATCGCAGGTGTTTCCGTAGCCGCAAACCTCAGCATAGATCTGAGCACCGCGTTTCACTGCATGTTCGTATTCTTCAAGAATCAGTACGCCCGATCCTTCTCCCATGGTAAAACCTTGACGACGTTTATCGAAGGGCAAAGAAACCTCGTCGGCATTCTCGGCACGAGAGAGGGCCTTGCTGGTATAGAAACCACCAATCGACAGGGGGGTGATAGCAGCTTCTGCACCACCGGCAATGATAGCATCGGCATAGCCGTAACGGATGGCGTGGAATGCTTCACCGATGGCGTGCGACGAAGTAGCACATGCGGTAACGGTGGGCAAGCATGGACCTTGTGCATTGTGAGCAATAGCTACAGTGCCGGCTGCTATGTTGGAGATCATCATAGGGATGAAAAGGGGCGATACGCGGGCAGAGCCTTCCTCCATAAGCTTGGTGTGCTCTTTTTCAAGGGTGTGGAGACCGCCGATACCGGATCCAATATAAACACCGAATCGCTCGGGCTCGATATTCACACCGCTTTGGATACCGCTGTCCATCACAGCCTTGTAGGCGGCTGCGAGGGCAAACTGAGCGAAACGATCATTGCGACGAGCGGCATCTTTAGCCACACCGTGCTGCAGTGGATCGAAGTCTTTCACTTCGCCAGCGAAGTGTACGGGGATAGCATCGTGGGGAATGGAAGAGATTTCGGTAATACCGTTTACACCATTAATAAGTCCGTTCCAATAGTTTTGCAGGTCGGTGGCAATAGAAGAGATGACACCCATACCAGTAATAACAACTCTACGCATATATTATCTTAATTTTTGTTTTCTTAAGTTTGAAAATGTTTTTTATTAATATTTGAGTACACAAGCTCCAGTGGCAAAGCCGGCTCCAAATGCGCTAAACACCAAGGTGTCGCCACGGTGAATTCTGTTGGCACGTATCAGCTCGTCCAAAAGGATGGGAATACTGGCCGACGATGTGTTTCCTGTATGATGGAGGTTGGTGGGAAACTTCTCAACAGGCTGATCCAAATGTTTGCGAATAGATTCGATGATACGCAAGTTTGCCTGATGAAGCACAAACAAATCCACATCTGCTGATGTGATGTTGGCGAGTTTGAGTACCTCGTCGATGTCGCGAGTCGAGGAACTTACTGCCAAACGGAACACATCGCGCCCGTCCATTACCAAAGGATTGTACATCTCTGTGCCTTTGTCGAATGGGGTGAGTTCCATTTTGCGCTGATAGTAGAGCGACTCGTATTTCGATTTGGTAGCCATTTTGATCGAAAGAAGGTTTTCGTCGCCACGGGTGATGACAACGGCACCTGCACCGTCGCCAAAAAGGATGGTGGTGTCGCGGTTGGCCCAGTTGCAGAATTTTGAAGGCTCTTCGGCCGAGATGATCAAGATGTTCTTCGCACGATTGGTTTTAAGGAGACCTTCAGAGAAATCGAGGGCAAAAAGAAAACCAGTGCAAGCTCCATTGAGGTCCACGCAAGGGCAGTCGGCCCCGATCAGTCCTTCAACGATGCAGCTCATAGCGGGGGTGACGAAATTGTTGGCAACGTTCGAGCAGATGATGTAGTCAATCTCTTTCGTGTCTATGCCGGCCATTTCGATGGCTTTTCTCGAAGCCTCTGCAGCAAGATCGATAAGATTCTCTGTGGTGATAAGGTGACGTGATTTGATACCTGTACGTTCGGTAATCCACTCATCGTTGGTGTCGATGTAGTTGGCCAACATGTCGTTGGTTACCTCAAGTGCAGGCAAAGCACTACCTGTTCCGATTATCTTCATAAATTATACTTTTTTTTATTATTGGTATATGCTGCATAGCGGCAGTAAATACCACTTACTTATTCGTTTTAGAATGCAAAGAAACGAATATATATATAAATACAAAAATTAATTTTGGCGGACCACACAATATTTTTTGCAAAATCCCGTATTTTTATGTGAAATTATATATTTTTGGGTAAAAGTTATGTATATCTAAAAACATTTTAACACATGAATTTTGAACGATATAATAAAGATAGTAAAAATATGGTGGTTTTTCTGGCTGCACTTTTCGCAGTTGGATTGGTTGCTGTTGTTTTCTATAAGCCGTTAGGCTATACCGACCCGGATGATTACAATGGTATGATCACTCCTAGCTTTATATATAATGTAATTGTTGGTGTTGTAGCCTTTGTTTCGGAATTTGCTTTATGGTTGATACGTATTTTTTCTCGCAAAAATTATTCCCAAACATGGAAACGCCTTATTCTGTCCATTTGTTTTGAAGTTGTGATCGTATCTGTATTATCTACAGCCATGGCCTTGAATCTAATGAATAGTGTGGTGCCCCTCGGTTTGGGTGTTATGAGGTTGGTGTTGTTGGTGTTGTTCTCTTCATTGTCGGCTTGGACGGTATCGATTCTCTCCTTTATGGTGCGCGATAAGGATAGGGAGCTTGAAGAGATAAAGGCACAACAGCAGCAGGCGGCAGTCGCTAAACCACAGCCTCTCTCTCCCGATATACTTCCTAGTCGGGATACCTGCATGTTTTACAACCTCAATGGAAAATTTGCTTTTAGCGTGAAGCGAGAAAATGTGCTCTATATGGAGTCCAATGATAACTATGTAAAAATACATTATTTAAATGATGGAAAGCCCGAACACTCCCTTATTCACAATTCTCTTAAGAATCTTGAGAGTATCTTTGCCCCCTATGGGTTTACCCGTTGCCACCGCGGCTATATGGTGAACGTGAGCAAGGTGAAAACGCTGCGTCGGCATCGTGATGTGCTCATGCTGGAACTCCACAATACACCGACGCTTATACCTGTCACCAAGACCTATGCCGAAAAGGTACTCAATCTTTTCGCACCAGCTGAAGGAAAGTCTATCTCCGATAGTGCGTCATTAGATCCGCAATAGTGTTTGTTGCAGCCGGCATTGATATTATTTAACAATAATTGTTTTTTATGCTGTGCGTCTCTTTGTACGCTTTGTTCGTTATACTATCAATATTATATATCTAATTCGAATATTTATAATCTATAGATAAATGAAAACATCATTCAATACTTGTCGTCTGTTTTTTGTGATCTTTATTTTGTGTGGGATTATGATGCTTCCTGCTTCCGTCCATGCTCAGAAAAAGAATGGAAAAAAAGGAGGCTATCGACTCACTCTGACTATCAAAGGCAACACTGATAGTATCATGTATATGGGCAATTACTATGCTGGAAAGACGTATGCCACTGATACGGCAAAGATAAACAAGAAAGGACAGTTCGTTTTCGAACACTCTAGGACGCTTATGCCCGGTTTGTATTTCTTTACCAATCCCGGTGGCCGTTATGTAGAGTTCGCTATCCATAATGACGAGACGTATGTTGATTTTTTCACCGATGATAGAAACTGGACAGAGTATATGAAGGTGAAAGGTTCGTTTGAGAATGAACTTTTCTTCAATTATCATCATTTCAATGGTTGGGTATATAGTCAAATTGATTCAGCCAATAAAGTGAAGACCGACGAGGCTGCTTTTGCTGCTTTTCGTGAAAAGATGATGGATAAGATGGATTCGATGAAGTATGCTATCATTGACAGCTATCCCAACACGCTTGTCACTTTGATGATGAATGCAACCCGTGAGCCAGTGGTGCCTTTGAAAGACGCAGAGGGCAACGTCATCGACGATAGGTCTCGTTACATGTATTTCATGGATCACTATTTTGATAATGTCAACCTCGCCGACGATGCACTTATTCGCACTCCAGAAGCCATATTCCATAAGCGACTCATGGATTTCTTCGACAAATATCTCAAAGGTGCCGATGCCCAGACTATCTGTACCTATGCCGATACAGTGATAGAGCGTGCACGCCCTTCAAAAGAGAACTTCAAATATCTTGTCCACACCATTACGGAGAAGTATCTGCAGTCGAACATTATGGGCTATGATGCCGTCTATGTGCATCTGATAAAGCGATACTATGCTACAGGTGATGCTTATTGGTCGTCGCCCAGTGTGATCGACGAGCAGGTGAAACGTGCCGAAACATGGGACCGGTTGCTCATCGGGAAAGTAGCCCCCGATCTGTATATGCGCGACGATATGGGTGTGGCTCACAATCTGCATAGCATGCCGGGTAAGTATAAACTTCTCATTTTTTGGTCTCCTACATGTGGACACTGTAAGACCATGATCCCACAATTGTATAAAAAATTTGCCGAGTATCGCGATATGTATAATATCAGTGCATTCGCAGTGCTGAGCGAACCCGATGATGCTACTCGACCTAAGTGGCGCAAGTTTATTAAAGATAACAATCTTGATTGGGTAAATATCGATGGTGGCGAGGCCAATATCGACTGGCATGAAGTCTATGATATTGTAACTACACCGCAGATTTTTTTGCTTGATGCAAATAACAAAATTCTTGCAAAACGACTCAATGCCGACCTCTTTGAACAGATTATTACTATTCTGGAACAAAAGAAATAATACTACTCTAATTTCTGTATGCTTCAATAGTTTATCTCCGTAGTCAGGAACTCGGTAGAAAAAAAATTTGGCCAATTCGAGAAAAGTGCGTACTTTTGCACTCGCAAATGAAGGGATAGATACCTTCGCCAATGCCCAGGTGGCGGAATAGGTAGACGCGTCGGTCTCAAAAACCGATGAGGTAACACTCGTGCCGGTTCGACCCCGGCCCCGGGTACAAAAGAGAGAGTTCATATGAATTCTCTCTCTCTTTTTTAATTTATACAGAGGATATCGTTGTTGATGGGATGTTTATCTGACGAATAGTTGATTTGATGTATAGATAGAACTGAATGTTGAACATCAACGGTTCAACAATAACCTTTCATATCAACAATTAACCAAACTGTGATCGGCCACCGAAGATGCGCCGACAGCAACACTTGCTGAAGATGATCCAGGTGAGGCCGACAAATCAGCAGTAATCTTCGCTGTTGGAGGATGGGATGCTTATCTGATGTTGGCTTCCAAATATTGTTGCAATTCTACAGGGGTTACGTTGTGATGTATCACTCCGTCAACGGCATAGCTGATAGAACCGGTTTCTTCCGACACTATCACGGCAATGGTGTCGGTGACTTCGGTCACTCCTATGGCAGATCTGTGGCGAAGGCCTAAATTGGGGTCGATGCTAAGATTCGACGATACAGGCAAAATGCATCTTGCTGCGATGATGGTCTCTCCTTTGCATATCACAGCACCATCGTGTAAAGGTGAGTTTTTGAAGAATAACGCTTCCAAGAGGGGCGAGGATACGGGTGCGTCGATCGTCTGTCCTGTGTTGATGATGTCGCTAACGTCGTTCTTCCTCGAAAAGACGATGAGGGCGCCTGTTTTGCTCGACGACATGTGCATACATGCCTGAATGTAGGCATCGAAATTGGTGGTCTTGGCACGTTCCAATTCGCGACGACGCCAAAAGAAGAACTTGTTCTTTACCGATTCGCTACCCATGGTAGTCTTGGTTCCTATAAGCAGCAGGAATCGTCTGATTTCCGGTTGGAATACTATCACCAATGCTATGATACCTACCGATATGATCTGACCTAGGATCTCTTTTGAGAGGTGCATGTCCAAAAACGACACGATGAGCCACGTGATGTATATGATAATCACGGCCCAGAAGATACGCATCACATTGGTGCCTCGCACCAGTTTGTATATCTGATATATCAGAAATGCCACCAAGAGCACATCTATGATGTCAACAAAACGTATAGTAGGCAGTCCTGCAATAAGCATATTCATGTTGTTGATGTTTTTCTGTTTGATTCTCCTTGCATTATCAATGTCCCGTTTCAATGCTCAATAATCACAATAAAATGGTTCTTGACCCACCCAGGGCTATCAAGCGTTCTGTTTCAGATGTTCCCACACTTTGATAGTCTGTACCGCCTCTTTCACATCGTGCACACGAATCAGTTGTGCGCCTTGTTCGATGGCCAGTATGTCGAGAGCCAGTGTGCCAGGCAGCGCATCTGCAGGCGTTTCGCCCATCAGACGGTAAATCATCGACTTTCTCGACAGCGCCACCAGCAGCGGCTGGTCGGGGAAAAGCTTCTGTAGCATCGGCAGACGGTTGAAGAGTCTGTAGTTGTCGTTGAGCGTCTTTGCAAACCCAAATCCCGGATCCAGTATGATATCTTTCACTCCGAGCCGGTGAAGTTTGTTTACCCTCTCCGAAAAATAGAACGCCACATCCTCCAGTATGTCGTCATACTGAGGGTTGTCTTGCATGTGGTCGGGTGTCCCAACAGTGTGCATCAATATATAAGGCACCTGCAGCTCGGCCACGGTGTCAAACATATTGTCGTCAAACTGTCCGCCCGAGATATCGTTTATAATATCTGCACCAGCCTCTACGGCCTTGCGTGCAGGCAGCGAGAAGCACGTATCTACCGAGATGAGCATGTCAGGATAACGTTGGCGAACCTTCGATACAATAGGAACCAGTCGGGCAGCTTCCTCCTCGGGAGGCAGCAGTTGAGCACCCGGACGCGACGACACCACTCCGATGTCGATAATGTCGGCCCCCTCGCCAATAATCTTGCCGGCACGCTCCATAATAGTATCTTCATCCACATAGCGTCCGCCGTCGTAGAAAGAATCGGCAGTAGCGTTCAATATTCCCATCACCACGGGACTAGTGAAGGTGTGTGTTTTTTTGCCACAGCATATCGTGAATGCTGAAAAAGTTGTATCTTTGTACATCGTTTTATACTGCAATTAATGCGTTTCTACCTTGATTGTCAGTGTAAAAACGCCTTGTTATTACCTTTTTATTTTTTACAAAGGTACAAATTGTTTAGAGAAATGCATAATACAAAAGAAGAATTTTATATAGAGATAAGTCAATGTAGAGACATCTTCGAGAAGAAAACACGCGATTATGGCACCTCGTGGCGCATTATGCGGTTGCCTTCGCTCACCGATCAGATTTTCATCAAAGCCAGTCGTATCCGCAGCATCCAGGAGACAGGTGTCAACAAAGTAGGCGACGGCATCCGAGGCGAGTTTATGGCCATGGTCAACTATGCAGTGATGGCACTCATACAGCAGCAGCTTGGCACCGACACCGATCAGGAACTTCCCCTCGCCTATGCCCTCGAACTCTACGATAAGCATATTGGCGACACCGTTTCCCTTATGCTCAACAAGAATCACGATTATGGCGAGGCCTGGCGCATGATGCGTGTCAGCTCTATGGTCGATCTGATACTCATGAAGCTACGTCGCATCAAGCAGATCGAAGACAATCAAGGTCAGACCATTATCTCCGAAGGTGTAGAAGGCGGATACATGGACATCATCAACTACTCGCTCTTCTGCCTAATCAGAATCACCGAAGAGTCGGAAGAAAAAGAGAAATAATAATTGTAAGAGATGAGGCAATGTTGATTTTGGATTGTTGAGATCAGTGAACTGAGATGAGTGAACAGACAATACTGAATTATTGTTGATTTGTTGAACTGTTAGCCCCACCTCGGTCGCTGACCTTAGCTCCACTTCAGAAAGTGTAGTTGTTGGCTCCACTTCGGAAAATGTAGTTGTTGGCTCCACTTCGGTCGCCGACCATAGTTCGGTGATTTGATGATTGCAGACTCCCTCAAATAAACAAATAAACAATTAAACAGCGATAGCCTCACTCATCACTAAGAAAAATACATTTTACAATGAAAGATAATAAAGTAACCCGTATCCTGAACATTCTTTGCCGACTCTTTGTAGGCTCAGTGTTTATCTTTTCCGGATTTGTCAAAGGAGTCGATCCGCTTGGCACCTCCTATAAGATAATAGATTATATGACCAATTGGACTATAGGCCCCGTCAATTTCCTCTGGGCCACACCACTGGCCACCCCGCTCAGCGTGGTACTTGTGTTGCTGGAGTTCACCGTAGGAGTGATGCTTATCACCAACTCCTACCGCAAACTTACCATATGGATCCTCATGCTCATGATGGTGTTTTTCACCTGCACCACTTTGGCCGATGCTGTCACCAACAAGGTTGACGACTGCGGCTGCTTCGGCGATGCCATCAAGCTCACCAATTGGCAGACCTTCTGGAAAAACATCGTGCTCATGGTCCCCACCATCTTCCTGTTCCTCTGCCGCAATTGGAAACGCAAGCGTCACTTCGAGCGTGAGACGCTCATTTGCCTCATCACCATCGTGGCTATGGTCATCTTCGCCATGTGGAACATCAAAAACGAACCATGTATCGACTTCCGTCCTTGGAAGGTAGGCACCGAGATGATGCCGGTAAGCCAGTCCGACCTTGAGGTAAAGAGCTTCCTTGTATATCGCAACAACGAGACCGGCGAAGTCATAGAGTTCGAGTCTAAGAAGATGATGGAGTTCGTGGCTGCGGATAGCACATGGACCTCCCATTGGACCTTCGTCGATAGCCGAGTGGAAGATCCCTACGAGATCAAAGCCGACGGCTTCAGCATGCTGGGCCCCGATGGCGACGATTATGCCAAAGATATCATAGGCGATGCCGAATACGTACTCATCGGCACCATCCACAGCCTCGACAAGGTCGATGCCGAAGGCATCCGCGTGTTGCAAGAGACCCACGAGTTCTGCAATAGCAAAGGCATTGATTTCGTGATCCTCACCAGCGCTCTCGACGAGGATATTCAATCCTTCCTCTATGCCAACAACCTTAGCGAGATGGCCTACTACGGCGCCGACGCCACCGCCATCAAAGCCATCATGCGCTCCAATCCCGGCCTACTCCTTATGAAGAACGCCACCGTGATGGGCAAATGGTCGTACCGCAAAGCCGACGAGCTCCAGCAGTACCCCTTCGAACTCGACAATGCTCCTGAAAACGACTGATCAAAACATACACACAAAAAATAATACCCCATATTATTGTTGATTTGATGATTGCAGACTCCCTCAAATAAACAAATAAACAATTAAACAGCGATTCATATGATACAACGCATTCAATCCTTCTATCTGGTACTCGTCGTGGTAGGCGTAGTGCTAATGTTTATGTTCCCCATCGCCAACTTTGCGACCTACGACACCACCCTCGACTGCGAGATACGCTCCGAGCTGAACCTCATCCCCAAAGGCTATGTTTATCCCGACGGCGTGATGGACGGCATGCCCACCTTCATCGGCCAGCAGGGGCATTCCCCCGCCGTGTGGCCCGTCACCGCCCTTGCAGCCGCCATCGGCCTCATAGCGCTGGTGAGCATCTTTCTCTACAAGAACCGTGTACGCCAAATGCGCGTAGTCGCCTTCGCGTTCTTGGCCAACATCATCTTCATAGGTCTGGTGTTCCTGCTCTATGTCGATAAGTACGCCGTAAGCCTGGCCCCCGAGTTTGGCGGCACCGTTCCCGTGGCCCACTACAGCGTAGGCACCTGGACCCCCATCGTCACCGCCGTCCTCCTCTTTCTCTCGCAGCGCGCCATCCGTAGCGACGAGATGAAGGTGCGAGCAGCCGACCGCATCCGATAAGCCGAAAGTTCCAAGTTCGCCTAGTGAAAAAAAAGGAGGTCGTGATTATCGGCCTCCTTCTTTTCGTTGTTTACAAGACTATTCATTTTTCTGTTCCACCCATATCAGGTTGTCGGTGTCGTAGCCCCGAGCTCTAGCCTGAGTCAGCAGATAGTCCTTGTCTGCAGCCGACAACCGAGGCGTGCGGCTAAGTATCCACAGATAGTCGTTCGTTTTACTACCTACCAAAGCGTAGCGATAATCATCGGCCAGCTCCATCACGTTGTAATCACTGTAGAACCACAGGAAGAACGAGACTTCGAGCTTCCCCGGCGTGCCGCTGTCCGGCCTGCGGGCCTTGCCCTCCGTCTCCCGGTATTCCCCGTCGAAGGTCCGTTTGTAACCCGAATTCACCACCTTGATGGTGCCATCGTCATTGATCGTGTACATGGCCGTACACAAGTCGG
>JAZUDW010000084.1:0-2000 GCA_045639845.1 Bacteroidales bacterium | reverse complement strand
AACGAGCTGGGATGCAGCGAAGACACCACCTTCTCCATCCCCATCGAGATCTTCGGCTTCTACAAGCCCAACGTCTTCACCCCGGCCAAAAACGAGAACAACGTCTTCAAGATAGTCACAGCCAACCATTACGACAGCTTCCACATCTCCATCTTCAACCGCCAAGGATTGCTGGTGTTCTCCTCCGACGATGTGAACTTTGAATGGGACGGCACCAAAGACGGAGTCCTCCTGCCACAAGGCGCCTACGCCTACGTCATCACCTACACCCGCAGCGGCAGCACCGCCGAGCAAGCCGTCAAAGGCATCGTAACCCTGATAAGATAAGATCTTGATTAGTGAATTGTGAATTGTAAATCGGGTATGTTCTACAACACGGCTATCGCCACCTACATTCGGGTAAAATAATGGGAAAGTAGGCCATGGAGAAGGTATCGATTCGGTTCTACAACGACCACGAAGTTCGTGCTGTGTGGAACGAAAGCGACAGCAAGTGGTATTACTCGGTATTGGATGTGATTGGCGCATTCAATCAGCAGGACGACTACGAGAAAAATCGCAACTATTGGAAGTACTTGAAGGCGAAACTGAAGAAGGAAGGAAGTGAGTTGGTTAGTGCCACTACCCAACTGAAGTTAAAGGCTTCCGATGGCAAACGATACAACACCGATGTTATGGATATGGAGACTGTCCGCAAACTGGCGTTGTCGTTTCCCAACACTAAGGCAATGACGTTTATCGACTGGCTGACAAGCAGCGACAACAGCATCGACGGCCAAAGTCGCACCAAGGCTTACGCACTCATCGAGAGCAATCTGCTGGATTCGATACCAGTGGGCACAATCGAGGGGTTGCAGCAGATACATGGTTATCTGTTTGAAGGACTGTATGACTTTGCCGGAAAGATACGCGAAAAAACGATATGGAAAGATGGCACGCTATTTTGTAGGGCTGAATACCTGAAAGAAAATCTTGAGCTGATTGAGAAGATGCCTGAACGCACTTTCGATGAGATAGTAGATAAATATGTAGAAATGAATGTGGCGCATCCCTTTATGGAAGGTAACGGCAGAAGTACCCGTATATGGCTGGATCTGATATTCAAGAAGAGACTGAGCAAGTGTGTGGATTGGAGTCTTATAGACAAGAAAGCCTATCTGACGGCAATGAAGGCCAGCACCACCAACCCTGCACACATCAAGGCTCTGCTTCGCACAGCCCTCACAGATGATATCAACAGCCGCGAGATGTTTATGAAAGGTATCGACTATTCATACTATTACGAGCAAGAGGACTGATGAGCAAGCCGTCAAAGGCATCGTAACCCTATTGAGATAAGATCTGTAACCTGTGACCTGTGACCTGTGACCTGTGACCTGTGAATAGTGAATTGACAATACAAGGTGGCGGAAGCCTTCGTTTTCGTAACCGTAGGTTTTCGTTTTCGTCCTTCGTTTTCGTTTCCCGAATGTCGTTCTCAACTCTTAACTCTTAACTCTTAACTCGCTCCCACCCCTGGTGGGAGCATATTGGGAGCATATTGGGAGTAGTAGCGACAGAGATATTGGGAAGTCGTGACAGATGGTCTCTACAAAAGTGGACAATTGGCCCTTGTTATCCCCACTTTCGGACACCAAATTGGCCACAAAGTGCCTTCCAAATGGGGTCGGTGATGAAAAATCGCGACGCTTACATGTGCTCCAAGTGCAGGGAAAAGCATCGAAACAAGGGGTTCGTGCATGTTTTTTGAGGCCTAAAAGAGCTGTAATTTGATATATTTTGTCGCACTTTCAGAGGTCGTATCCGGGGTGTTGAGTGTTTTACGATGTTGTATTTTGTTGATTCTTTGCTTTTTAGATGAATTGCAGATTCGTCTTTATGACAATATGACAATATGACAATTGTTTTTTGAGGGGTACAATTTCTCTTATTTATTATATATATATTTATATATTAATTAGTTATATAATATAAGAAGGGGTTGTTGTCATCCATTTTTT
>JAZUDW010000083.1:0-12616 GCA_045639845.1 Bacteroidales bacterium | reverse complement strand
ACCGAGTGACAAATAGCAAGATGCCGACAAGACTTCGAAATCGCTGAAAAGATTGCTATTACCCATCATTATTGTTTAGTTGTTTAATCGCTGAATTTGTAGAACCCACCTTAAATACTCATAAATCGTTTCCTTGCTTTATGGCGAGCTTCTTGGCTCTCCTTCTTGATCTGCAGTGCAATCTTTTCGTGAATACCATCGATGTACCCATGATTCCAGAAGCAGCGTTGGTCACAACAATGTGGAATGGCTAATCTGTGAACATCTATCATCGCGTGATAATAGGATATGGTTTTTGAGGGCTCTTTAAGAATTGTCGGTCGTCTTGGAGGAGGGGTTTCGGTCTAACTGCTTGGTATTGGTTCGTTGGATCCATATATCGATGACCCATGGTGACAAGGATCGAAGAATGAGTGGTATCATGGCATGAAATCGTGGTATCATGGCATGATATGATCATTTCATGGCATGATACGATCATATCATGCTGCATTTGGGTTTGAGGAGCATGCTGCTAAGCCTATCACAACATGCTGTGAAGGCTATCGCAGAACGCTGATAGGGGACTGTGTGATCTGCTGGATTCTGCTGCATTGATAGAAATGGGCGAGAAGGATGGATTGTAGAGCGCCTATCAACCTTCGTTCATGTTTCGTTTTAACTCCGTTCAAATACAAATACCTAATACAGAGGAACGGTGTGAGAGTGGAGTCATTGTGGTGGCACTGCATTGCGTTGGCATTGTTCGACCATACAATATAATATTGTTTTGCATTGCTTCTGGAGGTTGCCTCTACTATGAAGTGACCTTGGGCATTATGTTGCGAAACGAGGCTTAACGATTGTATGCCTATTGGCATGAGCCTCTCTGGGATAGACCAATAAGCTTCGCTATCGAGAGGGCTTTGCGGGAGGTCTTTTACGTGTGATATCTGTTGATCTCAGGATGTTTTTTGAAAAAAAAGATGTTGCCGATGTCACTTTTCCGTTATTTGGGTGTCTAATGATAGCAAAGAAGCTCTGTTATGCCTACAAAGAACAAACACGATGACTTCCTTCGCATGATCGAGGACTGCAGGGGTACGCTCTACAAAGTGTGCCTGATGTTCTCTTCGCGTCAGTCGGAAGACCTGCGCGACCTCTACCAAGAAGTCGTGTGTCGCTTGTGGGAGGGGTGGGACAGCTACGACCACCGTAGCAGTTCTCATACTTGGGTGTACCGTGTGGCTATGAACACCGCACTCAACTGGCAGCGTAACAGGCAACGGCGTCCTATACTGGTGTCTCTCGACGAGATAGACGGTTGGCAGCTGGCACATGAGGCCGATAGTGTGGCCGACCTCTATGCGTTGGCCGAAAAACTGAGTGCCGACGAGAAGGCCTTGCTGTGGCTTTACCTCGACGAGATGAAGCTCCGCCAGATAGCCGAGGTGCTGGATACTACAGAGGATGCGGTAAAGAAACGTATTCAGCGAATGAAACAACATTTAATCATGATATGCAAGGAGGAACAGCTATGAACAACGATTTCAGTCCCGATGAATGGGGTAGCATTGAATCGCGGTGGAAGGAACACTATCGCCGAATAGACGAGTTGGCCGATGCAAGAGCCTCTGTCCGCAAGGGTACTCCCAAGTCTTCCCGCTGGTGGCACTACTGGGCTGCGGCTGCCGTGCTGCTGTTTTTAGGCAGTGGTGCTATGTGGATAGTTTGTTCGTATCAGCGCCCGACCCCTTTGGATAACACTGCCATGATGTTGCACTATCCAACAGGGAATGTGGAGTCCGATGTTCCGATTGAAGAGACACCCCCTCTTGCTGTGGTGTACAAAGAAAAGACCGCGGAGCCTTCCTCCACCCGAAACTTTTCGACACAGAATACGCAGGAACAGCAGTGCCTATCGGAATCTCCGCACGAGGAGGAACCCGACGAGGTGGTGTATGCGCTCGAGATCAATGAAGATGCCCACGGCCTCTGCTTGGCCAGCAATGCCGATATGGACTGTGACGACATCAGTCAGATGATAGCCGCCCTCTTGTCATACTTGCCTAGTACGCCACAGGGTTAAATTCCTAAAATATAACATGCCATGAAAAAATGCCGTGCCATCCTACATACGCTATGCTACGCCATCAGCTTGCTGATAGTGGGGCTGGCTGTGCCCGTTTGGGGGCAGAGCAGTCTCTATAGGCAGTATGCCGACAGTGCCAACTGCACGGCCCTTTACAAAGAGGCCGCCCTGATCTTCATGGGGCGTCCGGTCAATGTGACTATCGTGATGAATTACGACACTCGCAACGACAGTCTGGAGGTGAAGCATTTCCCCGACAGATACAGGGCCATGGGCTACGATGTGTATCTGTGTTTCTTCATGGGCAACGGCGGACATATGATGTATTTCCGCGAGGGGGAGGCGCTGGTGGAACAGATAGGACTGGAACCCCAGCTACGGCTACGGATGCTGCTCGACGGCGGTTTCAGCAAAGAAGAGATGCGTCAGATGCTCAACGAGCTGAACCACGGTCGTCTGGGCAAGTTGCCTATTCGTGAGACACCGAAACAGGTAATTGACGGCGACTGGAACATGGTGCTCGACGAAGATGGTGTCCCCGTCTATCGCGAGCGCCAGGTGTCCGAGCAATTCCATATCTTGGTATGGAACGTGATGAGAAATCCAGAGGATCCGTTTGCCATCTACTACCATGCCGACTCCACCGCCCTATTCTTCACCTATCAGGGCGACAGCGTCATTGTGGATGGTGGAGTCGACAACCGTGGCCGATGCCGCATATTGCGTCAGGGAGAGGTATTGCCGACCGAGCAAGTGGAGGCCATGGTGGACCGTGATTTCTTCTACAGCAAGACCCATAAGCGCGAAGAACCGAGAATCATCATCTACTATCCTCAAGTGCAGCTTCGGGTGATGTTCGATCCTGAGTGTGGCACCATATGTGGTCGCAGCCTGCTGGAGCAACCTCGCAGCTTGCCCGAAGAGGCCTCGTCCGAATAGTGCAGCCGATCAAGTGATGATGAAAAGCAAACAGGGACACAATTATATGAAGACATAACACTTTTTTTCTTTCCGTTTGGCTTACTCTGTTGCACGATTCTAATAGGATCGCTATCGAAAGCGGCAGAACTTTTTCATATTGCCTGCTATGAACATCAGCTCCACTTTTGTTGCAGACCATTGGCTCGTATCAAGCCCTAAATATCTCAAAAAAACTGTAGCAACATAGTACCAATTGATTCTTTTTATCATCGCTAACCAGAATCCTTCTGTCCATACAAACAATAAAAAATCATATAGACTATGAATCGCATCATTCTCACATCGATTGCCTTCCTTCTGTCGGCTTGTTTTCCTTTTATGGTTTCGGCGCAATACTTCGAAACGGGCGGTATCGCCTACAATATACTCTCGTCCACGGACCATACCGTCGAGGTAGTGCCTCGTTCGGTAAATTACTACCGTGGCAACATCAACATCCCGCCCACGGTGACCAATGACGGCATCACCTACGACGTCGTTGCCCTTGGCGAGGAGGCGTTTTCATATGCTTCTTTGTCGGGTGTCACCATTCCGCAGTCGGTCACACAGATCAAAAGGGGCTGCTTTCTGTTCGCTACAGGCCCATATTCCATCACCATCCCGTCCGCAGTGGCGGTTATTGAACCTTTGGCCTTCGCAGCCAATAATCTGAGCTCCATCAGCGTTGATGAAGACAATCCCAACTTCATGTCGATGGATCAGATGCTGTTTAGCAAGGATACTGCCACCCTTGTGGAGTGTCTAATGACCAAAAGCGGAGCTGTCGCGTTGCCGCAGTGTACACGCCACTTGGCCACCAACGCCTTCGCCTATTGTGAGAATGTCACCAGTATTGCGCTCCCCGAAGGCCTTGCCAGCATCGGCTACTGGGCATTCGTGGCTAATCAACAGTTAAACAATATGGTCATTCCCTCTACGGTGACGTATATCGCCCCTAGTCCCTTTGTGAACTGCCCTGCCCTCAGCCATCTCTCCATTGCAGATGGCAACACGCATTACTATATGGACGAGATGATGATATACTCCGCTGGCGGAGACTCCCTCATTTCGTGCCATAGAAGTGCTGACTCTGTGTCTCTTCCAAATACTTTGCGTTATGTCAATGGCTTTGGCGGCAACGTCAATGTCAGGTATGTGCGCGTCCCCAACGGAGTGACTACCATCGGCAACGAGGCGTTCAATGGTTGCTCTATGGTGAGTATCGACCTTCCCAACCATCTGCATTTAATCGACGAATGGGCCTTCTTTGATTGCCAGTCACTGACCCGTGTAGGTATGCCCGCTACACTCGACACTATGGGTGAGGGATGCTTCCATAGCTGCTACCGACTGACATCAATCGACATACCCGATGGCCTGCTCATTGTCCCCGATGCTGCTTTCTTTATGTGCAACGCATTGTCGCGCATCACTTGGGGTAATGCCGTTGAGGACATACATCCTTTTGCCTTTAGCAACTGTTCTTTGGTGGATGTAACGCTTCCTCCGACCCTTCGTGCTGTCAGGGAATGTGCCTTCATCGGTGATTATCGTGGCAGACTGAAGCGTATCACCTTTTCTGCCCCAGTCGATACCATCGAAGTGGACGCTTTCTATAGGCAACCATTGAAGATGCTTCGACTCCGTAATACCCAGCCGCCTGTTACTACCGATGACGGCTACGGCACGTATGGATGCCTGGATGGCATAAGTATCGACAGCATCGTAGTCCCCTGCGGACACATCGACGCCTATCTCTCCGACAGCTACTGGGGGCAGTTTGCCGACAAACTGGTGGAGGACTGCAATATCGGTGTGGATAAAGTGGCCGATGTCAAGATCGAAGTCTATCCCAACCCTACCACAGGCAAGGTGAAGATACATGGTCTTGCAGTAGAGAACCCTACTATCGAGCTCTACGACATGGCCGGCCGCCCCGTAGCTCAATTTTACAATACCACTACTTTTGATATCTCTCATCTTCCCAATGGCACATACATAGCCATAGTCCTCACTCCTGCTGGCCGCTCCCGCATCAAACTCATCAAAAAATAACTTCAATGCAACCTCTAAAAATTCAACGCATGATAACAAAGAATTGATATTAATACCTTTCCTATGCCTTTTTTTTGATTCCGAGCGGCATCTTTCTCTCTTCCATCCAGTCACAATACAATGCATTTGACTCGCCGACACTGCTGTGTCTCGACAAAGTAAGCGAGCTTGCTCTGCTCTCAATTTTTGCTGTTGTGCCTTTGCTCAAAGAAGAAACTGCTTGCCCATAATCAAAAATCGTTTGAAAATCAATTTTTAGAAATTGTCCTCAATTTTGTTGGAAAAATAAGGATATAGCGATGCGAGGCGGCCAACCAGGCTCGCCGCCGAACACCTCCTAATAAATAGTAGAACTTTCGAGCCTGCCAATATGAATTGATAATATGAGAAGAATCTGTGTGCTTTTTCTATTGTTTTTCAGTATTAGTGCAATGGGACAGAATTTTGTTTTCAATGGTATCGTGTATGGCGTCACTTCCTATGAAGAGCAGACGGTGGCGGTAATGAACTATTCCATCCTGCTGAATAGTGCCTACAGTGGCTCCATAAGCATACCTTGCACGGTGGAGAATGACGGTACCACCTATACCGTTACGTCGTTGGACGAATCGGCCTTCGAAGGCTGCACTGGAGTGAAGAGTCTCAGCCTCCCCGCCTCGGTGAGAAGTTTTGGCTCCTACTGTTTCTACAACACCAACTTCACTACCTTGCAGATGCCCGACTCGCTCCGCACCATCGGCGATCACGCCTTTTTATACTCCAACGTGGGTTCCCTCCACTTGCCGGCTAGTTTTGAAGCGTATGGCGAGTGTGCTTTCTGGGCTAGAAATTTGGCCAGCATCACCGTGGATACCTCCAACCCCTATTACCGATCCATAGACGGTTGGCTATATAGCAAAGACAGTCTCACTCTCTGTGTGGTGCCCGATGGAGTGCGGGGGGCTGTCGGTGTGCCCTCGTATGTGCGGCGTCTCGGTGATATGGCGTTCGGATTCTGCCAAAACATCACCTCGGTATCGCTCCCCGAAGGGCTCTGCCGTGTTGGCTCTTTTGCCTTCAACTGCTGTGCCGCCATCAACAACGTTGTCATACCCTCCACGGTGTTGAGCATCGGCATCTGTCCGTTTTCCTATTGTCCGCAGCTCACCAGCCTCAGCATAGCTTCTGACAACAGCCATTATGTGATGGACGGGCTGATGCTTTATAGCGCCAACTATGATACACTGATATCATGCCACAAGTCGGGTTCCACCGTGACGCTGCACCCCAATGTGAAGGTTGTAGGCGGCTTTGAGAATAACTCTTGGGTGAGAAATATCGATATCCCATCCAGTGTTACCGAACTTAGCGACAACTGCTTCAACGGCTGCTCGCTGACAACGATAGCCCTGCCTGCCCACATGACGAGAATCGGAGCTTTGGCTTTTGGCGAAAACAAAAAGCTCACCAGCATCACCTTGCCGCAAACCCTGTTGTTGATGGGCGAGGGGGCTTTCGCGTGGTGCGAAAAGCTTACCTCCGTTGTAATACCCGATTCACTCAAGATTATCCCCAAAGAGGCTTTCAACTCATGTCCTCATCTGGTGTCCGTCGTCTGGGGCAACGCCGTTGAGGAGGTAGGTTATGCAGCCTTTTGGGCTATGGCTGCCACCGACCTCGTACTTCCCGAAACACTGAAAAAAGTCGATGACCTTGCCTTTGCGGCCTGCTCCAACAATTTGCGGCGTGTCACCTTCCTCGGACAGACGGATACGATTGGCGAGGCTGTGTTCCGCCATGCCAACCTCGATTGTTTGCGCTTCAAGGCAGTCGTACCTCCTGCCATTACAGGCAATGGACCTCTTTACGATATCAACCATCTCGACAGCATCGTAGTCCCCTGCGGACATATCGATGCCTATCTATCCGACAGCTACTGGGGGCAGTTTGCCGACAAACTGGTGGAGGACTGCAACATCGGTGTGGATGAAGTGGCCGATGTCATGATCGAAGTCTATCCAAATCCCACCACAGGCAAGGTGAAGATACATGGTCTTGCAGTAGAGAACCCTACTATCGAGCTCTACGACATGTCCGGCCGCCCCGTAGCCCAATTTTACAATACCACTACTTTCGAAATCTCTCATCTCCCCAATGGCACATACATAGCCAGAGTCCTCACTCCTGCTGGCCACTCCCGCATCAAACTCATCAAAAAATAATAGTAGCATATATGGCGTGGCTGATAAAAATGTAAAAACAAATGAAAATGATCGATGGCAGATGGCCCCCAAAAAGTCGTGATACTCTTGCCACGGCCTGTTGTTTTTCGAATTATTGTTGAACTGTTGCTTTTTTTTTGAGCGAGCAGTGAGGCTATCGCTGTTTATTTGATTGTATAGTTGTTTGTTTTGAGGGAGTCTGCAAACATCAATTCACCCGAAGGTCAGCGACCGAAGTGGAGCTGACAAATAGACAGCGACCAAAGGTGGCCTCACTCATCACTGATCACCAGAAGAATGGTATTTATGTTAAGGTGGGTTCTATAAATTCATTTCTTGCGATTTTGATTGGATTGTTGAGCAGATTGCTGTGCGAAGCGAGGGCGCATAGCGGGCTATGCAACCGAGTGACAAATAGCAAGATGCCGACAAGACTTCAAAATCTCTGAAAAGATTGATATTACCCATCATTATTGTTTATTTGTTTAATCGGTGAATTTGTAGAACCCACCTTAAGTGATGTGGGCCGATTATAATCGGCGGCTGGATTGCTGTTTGGCCGGCGGCTTATGGTTCTATTTTCTTGTGGTAGATGATTCTGGGGAAGGTGTATTTGATTACTTCGGGTCCAGGAGTGTAGCCTAGAAGGGCGAGGCTTCGGCGGCTGGCAGTGTTGGCTGGCGACACGGTGGCGCAGAGCAGTTCTATACCTTGACGCTGGGCTTGTTGCTCCAGGTGCTGGCCTAGGGTCACTTGCAGGTGTTGTCCGCGATAGTCGGGATGGACTATGCAGAGCTTGTAGTTGGCCGAATGGCAGCTGTGAAGGCCTTGGCTGAGGTGATGCGCGAGGTCTTCGTTCGGTTCGCTTTCGGGGCAGTAGAGTATGGCAAAAGCGATGAGTGTGGTGCCGATGAAGGCTCCGATGGTGGTGTGCGGCGATGAGAGACATCGGAGTAGTGTCTCTTTGCCGTTGGCTCGCAGTAAGGTGCGGTCGGGTAGTGCGGCAAGTGTGGAGGCCTCCAAGGTGGCTATGGCCGCGATGTCGGCAGGGGTGCAGGTACGAATGGCTGGCATAGGAACGGTATTGGTGAGGTGGCAAGATGTTGTTTGGTTGTTGAATCGATTTGTTTGGTTGAGTGAGTCTGCAAACATTAATTCATCCAGAGGTCGGCGACCGAAGTGGAGCTGACAAATAGACAAATCAACAATAATTCAGTATTGCCTGTTCGCTGGTCACTCATCACTGTTCTCCAGATCAACAATCAAAGAAACAGTGACCAGACAATGCTGCTTGGCAAGAACATTTGTCTGATCACTGTTTGCTGATCACCGATCAGCGATCACCGATCGGTGATCGGCAATTAGTATGCGAAGAGTTCGTCGAGGTTGACTTTCTTTACTTTGCCGTATTTCTCAAGGGCCTGGAAGTCGGTGTCGTTCTCGTTGCCGAGGATGATATAGACTTTGTGCTGGCCTTTGACATACTTGTTGTTGAAGTTGACAACGTCTTGCATGGTGAGGTTGGGGAGGGCGAGGAAGGCGGCCTTGGAGGGGTCTTCTTTGTAGCCCATGAGCTCGAAGTTGAGGTAGCTGTTGATGATGCCCATCTTCACGGTGCGGGCGGTGCGGATGCCCGAGATGCCCGACTCTTTGGCGAGGATGAAGTTGGCCTCGGCTTCGGGCATGTGGTTGAAGAGGTCTTCGTAGGCCACAATGGCATCGAGGAGTTTGTCGTTCTGGGTGATGATCTGAGCCTGGTCGAAGAAGTAGCCGTCGCGTTCGCCAGTATGGCTGTAGTAGGCCGAAGCGCTGTAGGCGAGACTGCGTTTTTCGCGAAGCTCCTGGAATACGATGGCATTCATGCTGCCGCCGAAGTACTCGTTGTAGAGGCGAACGATGGGCATGAGCTTAACGTCGTAGCGGCCGCCGCGGAAGTACTCGGTCATATAGGTGTTCTTGGCGTCGTAGTGGGCGAAGAGCACGGTGTTGCCGCTCACGGCCAGGGGCTGTTTCTTGGCGTTGGCGGGTACTTTCTTGAGACTCTTAAATGTGGTGTGGATATTGTTGACGGAGGCTTTCACCTGGTCGAGGGAGGCGCTGCCGTAGTAGAGCACGCGGTGCTGGTAGGCGAAGAGGTGGTGGATGGCATCGACGAGCTGCTGGGAGGTGCAGGCACGGAGCTGCTGGTCGGTGAGTACGTCTTTGTAGGACGAGTTGTCGCCGTACATGGCGTATTGGGTGAGGGCGCGGAAGGCAGTCTGCTGGCTGCTCTTGCTGTCTTTGCGGCTCTTGATGATGCGCTCAACAAGGGTGGAGAGGGCAGCATCGTTGGGCTGGGCGTCGGCGAAGATCTCTTCTACGAGGGCCATGGCTTTGTCCATGTTGGCGGTGAGGCCGCTGAGGCTTACCACGATGTTCTTGCCGCTGACGCTGAGGTTGTAGCTGCAGGCGAGTTTGTAGAACTCTTGGTTGAGCTGCTCGGTGGTGTGCTTGGAGGTGGAGAGGTAGTCGAGCAGGTCGGCTGCAAGGTCGATAGTCTTGTCGGCGTTGGCACCGAAGTCGAAGTAGTAGCTGAGGGCGAAGGTGGCGTTCTCGTTGTTTTTTACATAGAGGAGCTCGCTGCCGTTGGCGAGTTTGGCTTTCTGGAGGTCTTTCTTGAAATCGACGAATACGGGCTCGATGGGATCGACCTGGATGCCTTTGATGCGGGAGAGGAAGGCGGAGGTGGCTTCGCGGTTCACCTCGATGGGGGTGATGGCGGGTTTGGCCACCTTGGCTACGGGCTCGGGGGTGCCTTGGCGTTTATATACCACGGCGTAGCTGCCTGGACGGAACACTTGGTTGGCGAAAGCTACGAGTTCTTGTTTGGTGACTTTGGAGAGCTCGTTGATCTCGTTGCATACCTGGTCCCAGGTCTGGTGCTGCACGAAGGCGTAGGCCATCTGGCTGGCACGGCTGTCGTTGCTTTCGGCACGTTTGAGGATGCTGTATTTCATGTTGTTGATGGCGGCTTCAAGAAGCCATTCGTCGAACTTGCCTTGTTTCACGAGGTCGATCTGCTGGAGCAGGAGGTCTTTCACGTCGTCGAGGGTTTGGCCTTGCAGCGGGCGGCCGCCAAGCATGAAGGCGGTGTAGTCGTTGAGGGTGTAGGGACCGGCGTAGGCACCCATACATTTCTGGGCTTGGTTGATGTTGATGTCGATGAGGCCGCATTTGCCGTTGCTGAGTACTTCTTCGAGGAGGCTGGCAAGTAGGGCTTCACGACTGCCATTGCCTGCGTCGATGCGGTAGGCGATGGTGATATTCTCGGGGTCGAGACCGGTGACGGTGCGCACGATGGGGCTGGTGATGGGCTGCTCTTTGGGGAAGGTGAAGGCGGGCTGCTCAACGGGTTTCCATACGCCGAAGTATTTGTCGATGATCTTGATGGCCTCGTCGGGATCGAAGTCGCCGGCCATGGATACGCACATGTTGTTGGGAACGTAGTACTGGTTGAAGAACTTGCGGATGTTGAGCATGGAGGGGTTCTTCAGGTGCTCGGCGGTGCCGAGGGTGGTCTGCATGCCGTAGGGATGGTGGGGGAAGAGGGCGGCCATGAGGGTCTCGTTGCTCTTGCGGCCGTCTTTGGTGAGGGAGATATTCTTTTCTTCATATACCGATTCAAGCTCGGTGTGGAAGAGACGGAGCACGAGGTTCTGGAAGCGGTCGCCTTCTACCATGGCCCAGGTTTCGAGCTGATTGGAGGGTATGTTCTCCACATACATGGTGTAGTCGTTGGAGGTGAAGGCGTTGGTGCCGGTAGAGCCGATAGCGGTCATGGCTTTGTCGTACTCGTTGGCGATGGATATCTTGGATGCTTCGTAGCTGATGCTGTCGATCATGTGGTAGATGGCGGTGCGTGTGGCTTGATCGTCGAACATGCGATAGACCTCGAAGAGGTGTTCGAGCTGTGCGATCATGGGGCCTTCCTTGGCCCAGTCGGTGGTGCCGAGTTGCTGGGTGCCTTTGAACATCATGTGCTCAAGGTAGTGGGCCAGACCGGTGGTCTCGCTGGGGTCGTTTTTGGAACCGGCGCGAACGGCGATATAGGTCTGGATGCGTGGCGCATCTTTTGAAACGCTCATGAAGACCTTAAGGCCGTTGTCGAGGGTGTATTCGCGTACACCCATGGGGTCGTTTTCGAAGGTTCGGTAGGTGTAATGCTTCTGGGCAAAGAGTGAGGCTCCTGCTATGAGCATCATGGCCACAAAAGTGGCAAAAAATCGAATGTTTTTTTTCATGTGATATATTGTTATATAATAATTTATCCTTTATTAAGCGATTAGTGGGGCGTGTGCAAAGATAGGTGTTTTTTTTGAGTTATGAACGCTAATAGTAGAAAACTTTATGATTCTTTTTATTTACGATTCAATATTTATTTGTATTTTTACCATGGATAAGTGCCGCGTAGTGCGGTGCGTATGTGTTTGTATATAAAATATATAAAAGCGATACATCTGAATGGAAAATGCTATAATTCTTATCAAAGATAAACTGAATGACCTTCGGGAGGTGCTGTCGCGTATGGAAAATGCGGATGGTGCTATAGAGAAGATAGATCAAGATACATTGTTGGCTTTGTTGCGTGAGGCCTATGCTGTGGCTTCCCGTATGGACTTGGATGAAGTTCCGTCGGAGTCGGTGGAGCAGCAGGTGGAACGGATGGTGGATGCCCGTATGGCTGCTATGGCCGAGGGCCAGCAACAGGCTACGGCTGCCATGGTGGCCGAAATGGTGGACAAGCATCTTGCTCGGACCATGAACGAGATGGTGGAGGCGATGATAGAGACCAAGATGGCTGCGGTGACGGCGATGGGCATGGTGCCCGGTGCGGCGGATGAAGAGTCGGCACTGAAGGCCGAACCGGTTGTGGCTCCCGAGCCGGAGGACGATCTTTCGATGGGCGGATCTTTGTCGGCTGCCGATGCGGAATCGACGGAAGACCCCTTGGTAGAAGAGTCGGAAAGGCTGTCTGATGTGGTGGCTGAGAGTCCAGCTGCTGATGCAGTGCCTATGGCTGCGTCTCATGTAGTGGAACAAGAGGCACACGAAGAGCCTGTGGCTATGGCCAAGGCTGTGCCTGAGGCTATACCCGATGTGGTGATAGCTGTGGCCGACGAGGATCCTGTGTTTGCTCCCGACGAGCCTCTGCAGGACCCTGTGGTGCCCGATGATGCTCACTCGGTAGAGGAGGCTGATGTGAACGATGATCTCTTTGAGGTGGTAGCTCCCGAACCAGAGGTGGTGGCTGAAGCCGAAAAGACTGCCGAACCTACGCTTTGGGATATGC
>JAZUDW010000082.1:0-5619 GCA_045639845.1 Bacteroidales bacterium | reverse complement strand
TGGGACTTTCGTACCTCGTGATCCATCTGGCTGTGCAACATGCGGCTTTCGACCTCGATGCTTGCATCGTCATTTTCCTTGTGTTCGGTATCCTCTTTCATCGTACACCTATGGCCTACGTGAAAGCCTTTGGCACTGCGGCCAAAGGTGCTGCCGGTATCATTCTCCAGTTCCCCTTCTATGCCGGCATTATGGGTATCATCACCGGTGTGGGTGCGGGTGTCGATGCTCATAGTCTCGGCGAAGTACTCAGCAACGGCTGTGTGGCCATCAGCAATGCGCACACGTATCCCTTGCTCACTTTCCTCTGTGCTGCTGTACTCAACCTCTTCGTGCCCTCTGGCGGCGGCCACTGGGCTATCCAGGCTCCTATTATGTTCACTGCCGGTGCCGACCTCGGCGTTGATCCCGGTCTTACCGGTATCGCCATAGCATGGGGTGACGCATGGACCAACCTTATACAGCCTTTCTGGGCTCTCCCCGCATTGGCTATTGCCAAACTTGATGCCAAAGATATCATGGGCTACTGTCTCATAGACCTTGTGGTGACTGGTGTTATCATTTGCGGCGGTTTGCTCATCTGGGCTTTTTAATCATCGTATGAAACTTCAGAAAGTACCGGCATGGCAAATAGGTATGCTATGCCGATACTCGATTACATCAGTGTGACAAATATGGTGCATCTGACATTGTGACCCGCTGTGTCACTGCCAGCTGCGGGCTCCAATATTCCCTGCAGCAGCTTGTGGCAACATCTGCAGCCTGCTGCGTAATTATAATACATGTGCGGGCGTACCTTTATTTTATGGACAGAACAACTTCTATCCCCCTACAGAAATACCGTCAGATTAAGTAGTGATGAAATAATAAGTTTGCAACATTTCGGTTGCTGACCTTCGGGTAGTACGATTTTGCTTTAGATTGTTGAGATATTTTGGAGTTGAGACGAGAGTGCATAGCGGGCTATGTGGTTGAGGAACAACTTCAAAATAGCCAACAAGATGAAGAAGTCCTGTGGACTTCGATAATGGTCCGAAAGGATTGCGCAGCGGAGCAAGCAAAACGGAGAATAAGTAAAAGTGTGTCAAGTTGTCAAACTATAGTGTTCCAACTTTTTTTTTCATCACTTACCTAGAAAGATGAAGAATAATAGTATCTAAATAAGAAAAAATTCTTATCTTTGCAAAATTAATCTTGCGAAGTTGGGGACTGGTACCTCATCTTGGCAGGTTGAAGTTGAACGTATTAGAATTAAAAAGTCACTTGTAAACTATTGGATGTGTTATGATGCTTTCTCACGACGATATTGTGATGTTACTCTCGACACAAGGCGGTGCTTATGACCAGCTACTTGACCGCGCACTTGCTACCAAGTTGCACTATCTTGACAACAAGGTGCACCTACGCGGCCTTATCGAATACAGCAGTGTGTGTACTAAGGATTGTTTCTACTGTGGCCTACGAAGCCACAACAACCGTGCTTTGCGCTACACGATGACCGACCAAGAGGTTCTCTCATGTGCTCGGCAGGCTATGGAACTCCACTATGGCAGTGTGGCTATACAATGTGGCGAACGTTCGGACCGTGCTTTCACCGACAGCATTACCCGTCTAGTGAAGGCCATCAAAGCACTCTCTCATGGTACACTCGGCATCACCCTCTCTTGTGGAGAGCAGACCGATGATGTATATCGTCAGTGGTTTGATGCGGGTGCCCATCGGTATCTGCTTCGTATTGAGACCTCCAACCGCGAGTTGTACTATAAGATACATCCACATGATGACAACCATTCCTTCGATCGTCGGCTTCGTTGTCTGGATAGTCTCAAGAAGATAGGCTATCAGACGGGGTCGGGGGTGATGGTGGGTCTTCCTTTCCAGACGGTGCATCATCTGGCCGATGATCTGCTCTTTTTTCAGTCGTCGCAGTTGGCTATGGTGGGTATGGGTCCTTTCATTCCGCATCCAGATACTCCTTTATGGCAGTATAGAGAGTCTATCCCTAGTGTGGAAGAAAGGGTAGGACTCACTCTTCGCATGATTGCCGTTTTGCGAATTATGATGCCTGAGATCAATATGGTGTCGGCTACAGCCAATCAGACTTTGGTGCCCAACGGGCGGCTCTTGGCCATCCAGGCGGGTGCCAACGTCATTATGCCAAATCTGTCGCCCGATACCTATCTAGATAGCTATTCTATCTATCCCAACAAGCATTGTGCAGACGAGACCTCACGTTGTTGTGGTTCGACCCTCGATCGGCAGTTGGCTACTATAGGACACGAGATTCTTTACGACGAATGGGGGGACTCAAAGGCTTTTCTTGAAGTCAAAAAAATAGGAGAACATTCAAATACGGTTGATGATGAATGATAATATATACTCTTTTACAGCTAGGATTGTATCGGTGGGTGATATGGATGCAGCCTACATTGAGTTTCCCTACGATGTGAAGACGGAATTCGGAAAGGGTAGGGTGAGGGTTCATGTGACCTTTGACGGCCATCCTTACGATGGTCAACTCTGTCGCATGGGAACGCCTGGCCATATTGTTGGCATTCGTAAAGACATCAGAAAAGCTATTGGCAAACAGCCAGGCGATCTTGTTGAGGTGACATTGCAAGAACGCAAATCATGATTCGCTTAGAAATGGAAGCCAAGTAAAAACAAACAGATGTCATTCTGTTTATCGTAGGTGCCAACTCGTTCCTGGCTTCTTGTGTGATGGACCTAATATAAGAATAACTCAATAGGGCTATGACTTTGTTACTAGTTGGGTCTGTTCGTTATTTTGAGTTTTTTTTTGTTCCCCCCCTGAATAAGGGCTGAACGGTAACTCCTTTTCTTAGCGAACAAGGGCAAGATGATACTGCTCAGCACTTATTTTCGGTGGTTTCTTGTTTGATTATCAATAAATCGTTTCTCCAACAATCTACTAGTTCTCTTTCAATATCATGTCGATAGCACAGGCGGTGAAGAGGATTGTCATACGAAGTTTGCTATCTTTAACCATGGGGTTGATGGAAATACGGTATTTGTCGGCAGTTGTAAACATTTCTTTGATAAAGCCGTTGAACTCTTTATTGATGGTTGCCAGCGAATCTCCGTTTCGATCCAAAATCTTAAAATCCCATGCTGTCCAGTCTCCCTCCATTGAACCTATCGGATTACCACTGTTGTCAAACAAGTCGGCTTTCGGTTTCACTAGTGTTACCTTGCTCCGTATAGAACCCAGCACCATTCCATTGCAGTCTGTAATCGTGTAGTGTGGTGCTAAGAAAGCCCATTTCTTGCTTAAGGTGGCTATCGGACGTTCTTCGGCATCAAAGCAAGTAACTTTAAACGGAGCAAAAGCGCGTTTGATAAGGAAACGCCAGATGCTCCTGTGTTCTCTCATGGACCCCACTATTTGTTCGTCGTTGTCGAATAGTGTGTAGCTGTTGGCAAACATGGTTACCTTTTCTTGCACAACAAGAGTGTTCTGTTCTAGAAGTCTGTTAGTATCCATTTTTTTTCTCTTTTATTGGTAGTTCATTATTGTTTCAAAACCTATTTATTATCAACAGATAATTACTAAGTATTGTCTTAAAATAATCTTGGTCTTTTTGTTGCAAATATACATTTTTTTTTTTACGTAAATTTTTTTTTTGATGAAGTTACTGTAGCATGTCTTTAATATTATGTCCGAGTAATAAAACCCAATTGGAATCATGACGAATCCAGGACGAACCTATTGTGGAAAGAGATGTGTATGTTTTTTTTGAAAAATCGTACGTGTACTTCGATTATAGGATGTCTTGGTATAGTACCCTTTTTGCAACTCATCATGTGTTTAGATTCATGGGTTTGCAGCTGTTTGGGTCAACGTTTAATGTGCTTTTTTTTATTAATATGTATCTTGTTGAATAATAGTTGTATGTGAAGTTATCAACAGATTAAGTCTTCGATTGCGTTGTTTGTTTGAAAATAAATTTCTGTAATTGGAAAAAAAAGTGTAATTTTGCTGAACTTTTTAAAGTGTATAAAATTAATATCAAAGATAAATATTTTTATGAGTACTAAAAGATTCACGCTCGTTATCAACCCTGGTGCTACTTCCACCAAGGCTGCTATTTATGAGGGCGAAAACGAAGTTTTTACCGAGAACCTTTCGCACCCTATCGAAGAGATTCAGCAATATAAAGAAGTTGCCGATCAGTTTGACTATCGTAAAGGCGCAATCCTCGATATGTTGAAACGTCACGATGTTGGTACAGACGAACTTGCTATCGTTGTTGGCCGTGGCGGTCTCACTCGTCCTTGCGAATCCGGTGTATATAGAGTAAATGAAGCTATGAAGCAGGCTTGCCACGAGGGTATCCAGGGCAAACACGCTTGCAACCTCGGTGCCTTGATCTCTGACTCTATTGCCAATGAGATAGGCCTTGATGCAGCTTACATCGCTGACCCCGGTATTGTTGACGAACGTCCAGAATACGCAAAAATCACCGGCCACCCTGAGTTCGACCTCGATCCTTCTCGTGAAGGTGTTATTTGGCATTGCCTCAATCAGAAGATGACCGCCAAGCTCTATGCTCGCGAGGTGGGCAAACGTTACGAAGACCTCAACCTTATCATCGCCCACATGGGTGGTGGCGTTTCTGTTGGTGTGCATCAGCACGGCCGTTGTGTTGAAGTGAACCGTGCCCTTTGTGGTCTCGGTGCATTCTCTCCTACTCGTGCCGGCTCCATCAATGCCAGCAAACTCGTAGAGGTATGCTTCAGCGGCAAATATGATATGGCTCAGATCAAGAAGATGATCACCGCCGAAGGTGGTTTCGTTGCTTATCTCGGCACCAACGATGCCTATGAAGTTGAGAAACGTGCTATCGCTGGCGACGAAAAGTGCAAACTCTTAGTAGATGCTTTCTGCTATCAGGTGGCTCTCGAGATCAGCCGTCTCGCTGCCGTAGTTAACGGTAAGGTAGATGCTATACTCCTCACCGGCGGTATCTCATACAGCAAGCCTTGGATGGCTCAGATTACCGAGCGCATCGAGTGGATTGCTCCCGTTAAGGTATATAAGGGCGAAAATGAGATGCTCGCTCTGGCTATCTGCGGCAAAGAGGTGCTCGACGGAGTAGCTTCTATTAAAGAATATAATAAATAATATATTATTAGTGTCCAGTCCACGTGCCTTGCACCCGTTCGGGGTGGAGGGCACGTGATTGGTATCTATCGTTTTATTTTTATTTTGTTTTTACATTATAGTTATAAAGATATGAAAAAAATAGTTGTATTGGTATCAACCCTTGCCCTTGCAACTGGTGTTTTTGCCCAAGGCGTCACGATCAAGAAGGGTACGGCCAAAATGACCGAGGCCTATTACCTAGAACTGAAGCAGAAAGCCGAGGCTTATGATCAGCTACAGCAAGAACTCTCTAATGTGAAATCTGCATTGGACGCTTCTATCCAGTCTCAGAAGGCAAAGTTCTCTAGTTTCGAAGATTCTGCTTCTTATGCTATTGGTCAAGATCTTGTTAATAATTGGAATAGTCAGCGCGTTGGCGTTAACCCCAAGATGGCAGGTATGGCCATGATTGATATGGCTAACGGTACTTTCAGTCTCTCTCAGCGCACTTG
>JAZUDW010000081.1:0-15118 GCA_045639845.1 Bacteroidales bacterium | reverse complement strand
TGCACTTCTTTGCTTTGCTTATGCCATCTTTTATGATAAAATGTCGGCATTCGATAGCAAACTAGAACAAAAACAGGAGGTGTCTCAAAAGAAACGGATGGCCAACAAAAGATATGTCCAGGCGACGGATATTGCCTTATCGATATTTGGCGTTGCTATGATACTCGGATGTATTTTGTTTGTCCTAGACCGTATTGCTGCAAAACAATATATAGTTGCTGCAGTCTTTGGGGCTCTAGGCATAAAATATGTCGTCTCAGGTATATTGTTTCCCTCGTTGAACAGTTTGGCAGCAACCAAAGGATGGATAAAGGTTCAAAAGCTGACTAAGACAAAAGCAATAATAGAGGAGGAACAGAAGTTGGAGCGAAGAAAGAATCTATTGGAATACCCCGTTGACCGCGACACAATAGCCATTATCAAGCAAGTGGAAAACCAAAAGGCTCTTGAAAAAGAAATCGAACTGGCTGTTGACTACGACTGCGACAAAGGGTTGTTAGTGATATGGCCTATTGGAGGTAGCGATTATGCCGTTCAGTTTCCGGGAGGAATCTCAAGGATGAATCTGGTTAACTTTCTGTATGATTTTGAGCAAGAAGTAGTGATTTGGTGCAAGTCTTCGCATACCAAGAGATTGTCGGGGCAATGGGCTATGATTACACTCAAAGACGATGACGGTATCTGTGCTGTTAGCGATGATGGAAGGCAGTGGGAAATCTTGGATGATGACGATCAGATGCTTTTTCGACCGACCAACTATCATTATTTAACCTTTCAGCCTCGGCCCCAACTCTATTATGATATTGAAAATCCAGAGGTCAAGGTCTTCTATCAAGAATAAAAAAGCGTATCGGTTTTTTCGGAATTGATTCTAATAGAGTATGATGAGAAACACGTCATTGTTGATTGTGGCCTTAAGTGATGATGAAATAATAAGTTGTTAGGATGGGTGCGTATGACTTAGATAAGGTGGAAATGTGCCCGGTCGAGATAAGAACAGAACGATGACACTGATGTCTTTCATATTGATATTCGTGATGGCTATGGGAGCCGCCTTTGTGCAACGGGTGACGGGCTTCGGTTTTGGCATCTTCATCATGACGGTGTTGCCCTATCTGGTGCCAACCTATGGGGAGGCCACCACGCTGTCGGGCTTGTTGTCGATAATGACGGCTGTGCCTATGGTCGGTTATATTTGGCGTCATATGGATTGGCACAAGCTGTGGCCTATCATGATTACATTTCTAGTAGTATCTTGGCTGGCAGTGCAGATGGTTGCAATGGCTGGCGACGTTATGCTCAAGCGCGTGCTGGGAGCTGTGCTGATATTGGCCAGCGGGTGGTTTTACTTCCTCAACGATCGAGTGAGGGTGAGCCCCACGATGCCCGTACAGATGTCGATGGGTACGCTCTCAGGTCTGATGGGTGGTCTGTTTGGCATGCAAGGACCGCCTGCAGTCTTGTATTTTCTAGCATGTGCCAAAGACAAAGATGAATATATGGCCTTGGCACAGGCCTATTTCTTGATAGGCAATTCAATGATGACCATCTACAGAGCCCGATGCGGCTACCTTACTCCGGCGGTAGGCTTAGGATGGTGCTGCGGTGTGGTGGCTGTATTGGTGGGTGTGTGGATCGGAGGAAAGGTGTTCCGTCGCATCTCGGCCATAACGTTGCGCAAACTGGTGTATGCCTACATGGCTGTAAGCGGGCTGCTAGCACTGATAGGGTAGAGCGTATGGTTGTTCCGTTGAGTCGACAAGTATTTGCACTTCAATTAACTATGTGTAATCGGAGAACCATGATCATTGGCACGACAATACTCTATAGTACTTTCGACTGTATGATCGATCAAAGACATCAATTCAGCATCACATAAAAAGGGCTGCTGATTACTATATGATTTCCATAAACTAAGGTTACCGCGTTGCTGTACGAAAGGCCTCTGATCAATAAACCAACAAGATCAAGCGCCAGCTATCACCATTCTCTTATAATGCTTTTTTCGATCCTGTGATCCATCGCAATAGACTGCCCCAGGTGATCTTCTTGCCGTAGAGCAGTATGCCAGTGCGGTAGATACGGGCAGCTATCCATGTAAAGAGGGGAAATGCAAGAATCAGCAGAGTCATAGATGCTACGGCTTCTGTTACGGGAACGCCAAATGGGAGCCTGAACATCATGACTACGGGCGACGTGAGAGGTATGATGGAAAGCCAGGTGGCGAGGGGTCCTGACGGTTGGTTCATAATGGCTGGAATGAGCATGAAGGAGAGGATGAGAGGCAGTGTGAGAGGCAGTGTGAATTGCTGCGAGTCAGTCTCGTTGTCAGCTACAGCGCCTACAGCGGCAAATAGGGAAGAGTAGAGCAGATAGCTGAACACGAAATAGAACAGGAACATGGGCAAAATCAATCCAAAGTTTATGGATACCAAGCCTTCGACGAGCTCGGGTATTGCCACAGTGGTCTGAGCCTGCTGCATCTGAAGTGTGGCATCGGTACCTTTGGTAGCCAGTTCGCTGATGCCTTGGTGCTGCAGCTGAGCCTGCTCAAAGAGGTCGGCATGCGTAATCTGGATGCCAGTGAGTACGCCGGCTGTGATAAGAGCCCAAAGGGCGAACTGGGTGAGGCCGACGAGTCCTATGCCTACCACCTTGCCCATCATAAGTTGGAAGGGGCGTACGCTACACACGATAATCTCCACTATGCGGCTTGTCTTCTCTTCCATCACACCGCGCATTACTTGTGATCCGAAAACGAAGATAACCACGAAGATAAGGAGTGCCAGCACAAGGCCTATCACCGTCTTTACTTCAAGAAAACTGTCGCGTCCTGTCTCTAAATCTTGCGTATGGATCTTGATCTTGGTATTAGTGATGAGATTGTAGTCATCGGCACTGATGTTGTGTACATCGAGGAGTATGTTGTTTCGCAGAATGGTTTGTAGCTGCTGATCTACGTCGATCTGCACGTTCATTGACGGGGCGTTGCTCCTATAGTAGAGGAAAGCGTCGGAAGGTATGGTGGTCTCGCGAGAAGGGATATATATGATGGCCTCCACGTTGTCACTATCAGATAGACAATGCTTAGCATAGTCGAGACTGCCTGCTTGTAGGTAGGTAATATGGTCGGAGGACTGGAAACTGTGGATGAAGAGGCCTGTGTCGTCGGCCACCATCACTGTGGCTTTGTCGGGTGGCTGGGTGGCCAGCAGGATAGGAATGGTGTAGAGGGCAGCTAAGAGGACGGGTACCACAAGGGTAAGTATCCAAAAAGAAGGTTTCTTGATACGTGTGAGGTATTCACGCTGTATGACGAGGAAAATTTTTTTCATGGTATATGTTGGGGGAATCAGAGAGGCTAACGCTGTTTAGTTGTTTATTTTTTTAGTGATCAGTGAAAATTGATCTGGCAGATGTACTTGCTGGGTTGTATTATCCGATCACTATAATTCAGATCAACAATAATCTTCATCAATTCTATTTGACTGTTTGAATAAATATGTCGTTCATTGATGGAAGTATCTCGTTGAAGCTTATAATGGTGCGTTGGGGTAGCAAGTGCTGTAGCAGCTGGTTGGCATCTTGATGTTGTGGCACTTGTATGTGCCAGTATTCGCGATCGTCCTGCTTCTCCTGCAGTGTGGCTACATAATCGGAGGGGAGTGCCAACGTGCTAATGGATGGCCGGCAGCATACTAGGAAGATGTTGCGACGATAACTCTCGCGAATAGTCTGCACACTGCCTTGTAGCACCACTTGGGATTGATTGATGAGGGCAATGTCGTCGCATATCTCTTCGACCGACGACATGTTGTGGGTTGAGAAAATCACGGTGGCTCCTTTTCTTCGCAATTCAAGGATCTCGTCTTTGAGCAAAGTGGCGTTCACGGGGTCGAAGCCGCTGAAAGGTTCGTCGAAGATGAGCAGCCGGGGTTCGTGGAGCACGGTGACGATAAACTGCACCTTCTGCTGCATACCTTTGGAGAGCTCTTCGACCTTACGGTTCCACCAGTCGGCTATCTCGAAACGCTCGAACCACCTACGTAGGCGTTGTTCGCTTTCGCGTCGGCTGAGCCCTTTGAGTTGGGCTAAATAGAGTGCTTGTTCGCCTACTTTCATCTTCTTGTACAGACCTCGTTCCTCGGGCAGATAGCCTATGAGGTCTATATCCGACTGTTGCATGGGGCGTCCGTCTAGTAGCAGCACGCCGTTGTCGGGTGCGATGATATGGTTGATGATTCGGATGAGGGTGCTTTTGCCGGCACCATTGGGCCCCAGAAGACCGAAGATGCGCTGCTGCTGTACCTGAAGGGAGACATCAGAGAGGGCATTATAGGTGCCAAACGTCTTGCTAATATGCTGAGCTTCGAAAAACATGGATAGGTGGTTTGATATTTGAGAGATCAGTGATCCGACAATTGTCTTTTTGAGTTGATCAGTGAATAGTGATTCGACAAATGTACCTAGTGAGTGGTATTGTCTGTTTACTCATCACAGATCACTAAACCAATAGAATAATATATGGTAATCTATGCTTGTTGTGACGAATGCGTTATTGTTGGTTCAATTTGTGGTGTTGGTTTTCGGCGGTCTTGGATCGTCGAGGGGTCACTATGAGGAGTATCTCGGCCAACAGAGCTACCAAACACAAGGCTATGCACCAGCGCCATAGCTGGGTGCCGTTGCGCTGGCTTATGATATGGCTAGAGAGCGACTTATTTGCATGGGGCACCACATCGGTGTGTGCGAGGTCGTGGTCGCGTACGGCCTGAGCAATCTGTGAGGGGGATAGAAACTCCATTATCGACTCTTGTCGCGGGTAGTTAAAGGCCAACGACTCAGTGGGTCTATCTCGGTGAGTGATGCTGTAGATACCGGCTTGAGTGATCTCGTCGTGCAGAAGTAGGTAGCACCTATTGCCCGTTAATCGGATTTGGGGGATGATCTCCAAGGAGCTATCGGCCGAAAGGAGGCGCAATCGTCCATCGTTCGCATCATAGGTTTGGGTAAGCGGTATAGGGTTGTGTCTGCCTATTGTGTGATACACTTCACCGACAGGTTTGCTGAAAAGCATCATATTGTAGAATGTGGGAACGAAGAGTGCCTGCTGAACCATGTTGCAGTATTCTTCGCGCATGGGTGTAGCCGAGAGAAACACTGTGCCCGCACCAAAATGGGTGAGGGTAAGTAAGTCGTCGCCGTTGGCCAGGGTGAGCAGCGTTTCGCGTAGCGATTGTCTTCCGGCCTGCAGCTTATAGTGTTGTTGCACGGTGGGTAGCTCCATGTTGGCGGTCGTTCCGTCAAACACATGGAGATAGTGCGTAGAGGCGGTATTGACGTTGGTGCAGGCGATGGTCTGCTTGGAGAGTGGGCCCAGTGTGGGGGTCCGCATCCCAGTCAGCAGCGCGTTGTAGCTCTCTGTTTGTGCGTCGGGGGCAGGGAGAATGAGTAGCGATCCGCCGTGATTCACAAAGTTGAGGAGAGCTTGTTCCAGACTGGAGGCTATGGAAGGCAGCTCGTTGAGTATAATGAGGTTCTGCTCGGGTAGGCTGCTCCAACCAATGTTGTGTTGGTTGACGGCTGTGTAGGCAACGAGGCTGTCGAGCGAGAATAGACGTCGCAGATGGCTGTTGTCGGTACCGTTGTGGATAGATAGAACCTTCATTTTGTCGCTGACAGCGAGGGCGAAATATAGTTTGTCGTCGAAGGTTATAGGGTAGTCGGCTGTCTCTACCCATCCGCTGAGGGCTCCTTGACCGTCTAAGGTGAAGCGGAGAGGCACCATGGTGCGTTCGTGGGCAGCAATATTGACCGATGCCAATGTTCGTTCCTTACCTTCCAGAAAGAGTTTCACAGGGATGTTTTCTACGGCCTCGGTACCGTTGTTGACTACCCACACTTGAGCCTCTACCGTACTGCCGGGTTGGAACACGGGGGCGTTGAGAGCTATAGAGTCAATAAAGATATTGCCGATATTGTTGGCCTCAAGGGGTACCAAGGTGGTGCGGATGGTTGTGTCGCGGGGAAACTGTTGCCACTCGGTGTTGCTGCTTTGGAAGTCGCTGATGAGGTAGGCTTCGTGGTTGCGGCAATTTGAAGAACAGAGAAAATCATATTGGCGTTCGGCTACCTGATGGATCATGGGGCTGGTAGGCGATATCTCCACTTGATCCACAAGTGAGAGAAACTCGTCACGACTTACCCATCTGAATTGGTTGCCGCTCATGCTGTTGGTGAGCAGTTGGAATCGGTCGGAAGGTTTGTAGGCTTGGGCTATCTCGCGAGCTTTGCGACGAGCAGTCTCAATCAAAGAGCCTTCGCTGTTGGTGTTATCCATCGAGAAAGAGTTGTCGATATACACGCTCACGGCATTGGAGCCTACGATGGAGTCGTCATTGTTGCGAGGGATGAAAGGCTGAGCGAAAGCCAGCACGAGAAACACGATGGCGAGTATGCGGCACATCAGTATCAGCAGCTCCCGTAGGCGCGACTGTCGGCGTGTTTCGCTTTGCAGCTGTTGCAGCTGCTCTACGTTGCTGAAGTAGATCTTCTTATAACGACGAAAGTTGAACAGATGGACCATAATGGGAATGGCCACTGCCAGCAAGGCGAAAAAGAATGTCGGATTGACGAAATGCATCGGAAAACCTTATTGATGTTACTGTTGGGCTTGTTTGGTCTTGTTGCTTCGGGGGTGTTGGTCAGCCTTCTTCTTAGTGGTCTGAGGTTTGGCTTGTAGCTCATGGTATAGGCACAAAGGTGCCAGCTGGCACTCTTGACAATGTGGTTTGCGTGCCTGGCACACATAGCGTCCGTGGAGTATCAGCCAGTGGTGGGCTATAGGTATCTTCGAAGTAGGTATGTGAGCCACCAGCTCACGCTCGGTCTGCAGCGGATTTTTTGAGTTGATGGTAAGGCCTATACGGTTGGCTACGCGAAACACATGGGTATCGACCGCCAATGCCGGAAGGTGGAACACCACGCTGGCTATCACGTTGGCCGTCTTGCGGCCCACGCCGGGTAGCCGCTGTAACTCATCGATGTCGCATGGCACCTCTCCGCCAAAATCGCTCACCAGCATGCGGCTCATACCTTCAAGGTGGCGGCTTTTATTGTTGGGGTACGAAATAGATTTGATGTATTCGTAAATCTCGTTAGCCGAAGCTTGAGCCATGTGTTGTGGTGTAGGGTAGGCCTCGAAGAGAGCAGGTGTCACCATGTTCACTCGCTTGTCGGTACACTGAGCCGAAAGAATGACAGCCACCAGCAACTCATAGGCGTTGCTGTAGTGCAGCTCAGTCTCGGCCACGGGCATCGCCTGCTCGAAATAGGCTATCACTTGCTCAAAACGTTCCTTGTGTGTCATCGTTGTCTGGTGTGTCGTAGGTGCTATCCTTTCAGAGCTTCGCTGCCGCTCACAATCTCTATAATCTCGTTGGTGATAGAAGCCTGGCGGGCTTTGTTGTAAGTGAGTTTCAGCTCTTTGAGCAGTGCCGACGCATTGTCGGTGGCATTCTGCATGGCGCTCATGCGGGCACCGTGCTCCGAGGCCAGACTGTCGAGGATAATGCGGTAGAACTGGGTGTGGAGCAAGAAAGGTACCAGGTCGTAGAGAATCTGCGACTTGGATGGCTCGAAGATAAAATCGCTGTTGGTCTCGCCCTGGGCCGATGGCAGCTTGCCAGGCTTCAGGGGGAGGAACTGCTCGGTACTGAGTATCTGTGTGATGGAGTTTTTGTATTGATTATACACCACTTCGACCAGGTCGTAACGATGATGGCAGAAGTGGTCCATCAGTTTGTCACTCAGTGCGTACACGTTGTCGAACGTAGCGTTGTCCAACAGCTCATCGTGCTGTTCTATCACCAACCCCTCTTGTTTGGAAAAATGCTCCGTGGCTTTCTTTCCCAAGGTGATCATGCATAGCTCGCGACCTTCTTGCTTGTGTTGATCCATGCGTGCAGAGGCCTGTTTGATCACATTGGCGTTAAAAGCACCGCAGAGTCCTTTGTTGGAAGTAATCACGAGCAGCAATACCTTGTGGGGTGTGCGCTGCTCATGATAGGGAGTGCTGACGCCGTCCGATACGTTGATGCTCGAGATAATCTCGTTGAGTTGCGCTGCATAAGGCCTCATGCCAAGGATGGCGAGCTGGGCACGACGAAATTTGGCTGCCGACACCATCTTCATGGCCGAGGTGATCTGCTGAGTGCTGCTCACCGAGGCTATACGTGTGCGAACTTCCTTCAGGTTGGCCATGGCTACAGTTTTTCGTTTTTATATTTGGCCGTCAGGTCGACTGCTACGCTACGCATCGTCTGCAAGTCTTCGTCCAAGAGTTTGCCTTGGCGTAGGTTGTCGAGCAGACCCTGGTGCTGGTTACGGAGCAAGAATAGATATTCCGATTCGAAGTTCGACACCTTGTGGAGAGGCACATCCTGCAGCAGTCCGTTGGTACCGCAGAAGATGATGGCTATCTGCTCTTCTACAGGCATGGGGCTGTACTGAGGCTGTTTCAGCAGCTCTACATTGCGAGCTCCTTTGTCGAGCACTGCCTTGGTGGCAGGGTCGAGATCTGAACCGAATTTAGAGAAGGCCTCTAGCTCACGATACTGAGCCTGGTCTATCTTCAGTGTGCCCGAGATCTTCTTCATCGATTTGATCTGAGCTTTGCCGCCCACGCGCGACACCGAGATACCCACGTTGATAGCTGGACGCACACCGCTGTTGAAGAGGTTCGACTCTAGGAAGATCTGACCGTCGGTGATAGAGATCACGTTGGTGGGGATGTAGGCCGAAACGTCGCCGGCTTGTGTCTCAATGATAGGGAGTGCAGTGAGTGAGCCACCACCTTTCACATGACCCACGAGGCTAGCTGGCAGGTCGTTCATCTGAGCAGCTATCTCATCGTTTTTGATAATGCGGGCCGCACGCTCCAACAGACGGGAATGGAGGTAGAACACATCGCCGGGGTAAGCTTCGCGTCCGGGGGGACGACGCAGCAGCAGCGACACTTCGCGATAAGCTACAGCCTGCTTCGAGAGATCATCGTAGATCACCAAAGCGTCGCGGCCCGTGTCGCGGAAATATTCGCCGATAGCGGCACCTGCAAAGGGTGCATAGAACTGCATGGCAGCAGGGTCGGAGGCGGTGGCAGCTACCACTATGGTATAGTCCATGGCGCCTTTCTCCTTCAGGCTCTTCACCAGGTTGGCTACGGTAGAGCCTTTCTGGCCACAGGCCACATAGATGCAATATACGGGATGTCCGGCTTCATAGAAGCTACGCTGGTTGATAATGGTGTCGATAGCGATAGCCGTCTTGCCTGTCTGGCGGTCGCCGATGATGAGCTCACGTTGGCCGCGTCCTATGGGTATCATTGAATCCACAGCCTTCAAACCCGTCTGCAGTGGTTGATCTACCGGCTGACGGTATATCACACCGGGGGCTTTACGCTCCAGTGGCATCTCGAAGAGGTCGCCTTCCAGCGGGCCGGCACCGTCGATAGGGATGCCAATAGTGTTGACTACGCGGCCTACTAGCTGATCGCCCACCTTGATGGAGGCGATGCGGCGGGTGCGGTGGATGGTGTCGCCCTCGTTGATCGAGTTGCTTTCAGCCAGCATCACTACGCCGACGTTGTCTTCTTCCAGATTCTGCACTATGCCCTGCTCGCCAGTTTCAAACTCCACGAGTTCGCCCGACTGTGCGTTGTTCAAGCCATACACGCGGGCAATGCCGTCGCCCACGGTGAGCACAGTACCCACCTCTTGCAGCTCAGTGTCGAGGTCTATGTTCGATAGTTGTTTCTTCAATATGGCCGATACTTCGGCCGGCTTTATCTCGGACATGATATTTAATATTTATCTTGGTATGAATAGCACGATCGTATCCTATTTCCAAAGTTTGCTCTCATACTCGTTGCGGTTAAATTCGTTGCGCAGTTTGATGAGTTTGGTTCGGATACGGTCGTCGTAAAGGTTGTTGTCGAAAGTGAGGTAGAAACCACCGATGCGGCGGTTATCTACGCGGGCCACAAACTCTACCTCTTTGCCTGTATAGTCGGCCACCATAGCCTTTACCTCGTCGAGCAGACGCTGGTCTATGGCGGTGGCGGTGACAAATTCGGCCAGCACAATATTGTTCTTCTCTCTGTAGAGTTCTAAATAAGCCTCGGCGATGCCGCGCATGTTGATCGACCGTTTTTTGCGTACCACAAACAAGAGGAATGCCATCGAGGCCTGGCACAGATGGTTGGCAAAAAGGTCGCTCACGATGGCAGCCTTCTTCGACTCGGGGATGGTGGGATTGTCCATCACTTTGTTGAGTACCCTGTTTTCGGTGCATACTGTTGCCACCATACGCATGTCGTCGGCCACGGTGCTGGCACAGTCCAGCTCGTCGGCCAGCATCAGCAGTGCTTTGGCGTAGTGTAGGTTTATTTTATGGCTGTCCATGGTGAAGGGTTATTTGCCCAAGTGGGTATTAGCAAGTTCGCGTTCAATGAGGTCGTTGGCCTTCTGGTGGTCCGAAAGCTCCTGACGCATCAGCTTCTCGGCTATCTCTATGCTCAGGTTGGCTACTTGGTTTTTCAGTTCATGCACAGCATTGAGTTTCTCGTTCTCTATGGCTTCTTGGGCAGCGGCTATAATGCGGTGGGCCTCTTGTTGAGCCTTCTCGCGGGCCTCCTCAATGATGTTGTCGCTAGTGAGGCGGGCCGTACGCAGCAGCTCGTCGCGTTCGCGTCGGGCTTGTGCCAGCAAGTCCTCGTTGTGTGCCTGTAGGGCTCTCATCTCGGCACGTGCCTTCTCTGCTTCGCCCAACGAAGCCTTGATGGCCTCTTCGCGTTCTTTGAGCGACTTCAGTATCATGGGCCAACCCCATTTGCCGAGTATGAAAACCAAGATACCGAAAGCCACCAGCATCCACACGAAGGTTCCTATGCCAGGACTGATTAATGGATTGTTCATATTTTCTACGTAGCGTTAGTTTTCTTTAAAAAAAAGGCAACCGTTGCCGCAGCCTCTGGAGCCAATCGCCCTTCATCGCTGCATGGGGCATCGGTTGCCCCGTTCCCGTTGTGGCCTATTTCAGTGCCACAATCAGACATACCACCACAGCAAAGAGGGCTACACCCTCAATAAGAGCAGCAGCAAGAATCATTTTCGACTGGATGTTGTTCGAAGCCTCTGGCTGACGGGCAATGCCGTCCATGGCGCTACCGCCAATCTTGCCGATGCCGATGCCGGCACCTATGGCTGCCAATCCAGTTCCGATAGCGGCACCAGCATAAGCCAGGCCCATGTTGCTGGCTGCTATCTGTAATAGAATTAACAAACTTGTCATAATACTTTATTTTTATGTTTGACAATAATCATATACTATAATATATTCATTACGCTAATACTTAGCGTGATAAATAACCAGGAGACGTGGCCGTACCCTGCAAATCCAAAGGCAAAGATATTAAAAAAAAATGAAACGGCACTCTTTTGCCGATAAAAAAAACAATACAAAGGCGATGTAGTATGGTTGAACTGTAAGTTCTGTATGGAGTGCTGACCTTCCGACGAATGTTTTTCTTTCGTAAGGCGTTCCCTTGTCTGTGCTATGTGACTTTTTTGTTGTGCTGGGACTGCATCATTCCTTATCGCCGTCGAAAAACCTCGACTGGAAGTTGAGCAGATACACACGTTCAGTGCTGCGGGTAAACGCAGTGTAGAGCCAGCGCAGATAGTCGCGGTCTATCATATCGTCGGTCAGATAGCCTTGGTCTATAAACACTACAGGCCACTGGCCGCCTTGCGTCTTGTGGCAGGTGAGGGCATAGGCAAACTTCACCTGCAGTGCGTTGAAGTGAGGGTTGTTGCGCACCTCGCGTCGCCTGTCGGCTGCCACGGGTATGTCGGCATAGTCCTCCATCACCGCATCGTAGAGCTTTCGTGTCTCCTCTTTCGTCAGCGACGGCGATTCGGAGTGCAGTGTGTCTAGCAGCACCTTGCATTCCAGCAGCGGCTCGTCGGGATAGTCCACAAAACGTGCCGTCACATCCACAAAGCGGAAGCCGTAGAGTTCCTGATGGTTTCTTGCCGAGAGCACCTCCACGATGTCGCCGTTGGCGATAAAACCCATCGTAGAGTCTTGATCCAGCCAGTAGTAGTTGTTCTTCACCACCATCAGGTAGTCGCCTGCGTTCACCTCCTCTTGTCTAAATAGGATGCGGTTGCGTATCTCTTGGTTGAAGAGGTTGGCCCGTTTGTTCGACTTCGTCACAAACACCACGTCCTCCTGCCCCCTGCTGCTGTATTCAGAGAGTAGCACCTCCTCCAGCTCGTCGCCAGGCAGACGTACCACGTCGTCTATGCCCTCCATGTCGAAAAGGGGCATCGTCACCTCGTCGAAGGTGTCCATTTCGCCGATCACCTCGCGTAGGTGTGTGGCGTTGTGCAGTATGCCGCTCTGTCTCTGTTGGCGTACCACCTCCGTGAGTTCGTACTCGTAGAGGTTGAGTGTTGAGAGCGATTGCAGGTAGTGGGCTATCAGTGCTGGACTCTCCGACGATCCCACGGGGGGCAGCTGCGCCGTGTCGCCCATCAGCAGTAGGCGGCAGTGGTAACCCTCCTTCACGTAGTCTATCAGATCCTCCAGCAGACTCTTCCTCAGCCCTAGGCCCTCCACGCTGGTGTCGGTGCCTATCATCGACGCCTCATCTACTATGAAGAGCGTGTAGCTGTGTTTGTTCTGTGCACGCACAGTCACTATACCTCCGTGGGGGTCCATCATCGTGGTGTAGATAATCTTGTGGATGGTGTAGGCCGTCTTCTGCGAATAGTTGCTCAGCACTTTGGCCGCCCTGCCCGTAGGTGCCATCAGTAGCGTGCGTATGCGTAGCGCCGGAGCCGACTTGATGAGGGCACTGATCAAGCTCGTCTTACCTGTGCCGGCATAACCTCTTAGCAGAAAAGCAGAGTTGGGATCGGGGTCAAACAGGAAACGCGACAGCATCGCACAAGCCTCCCGTTGTCCTTCGGTAGGTTCGAAAGGGAACGCCGATAGTATAAACTCTTCGATCTTGGTCATTTTCTTTGAGTGATCAGTGAATAGTAAACAGTGGTCTTACAACCATGATTGTTAAGTGGTCGGTGAGGCTATCGCTGTTGAGTTGTTTATTTATGATTATCCGCGTGTAGGCGATTGCTTGATTCCGCCACACACTCTGGAAAAACACCTCTTTGCAGATAAATCATTTATTTGTTGAGTTTATTTGTTAGCTTCACTGCGGTTTCTGAACAGATTGTCGAACATCCTCGAATCAACAAATCAATAATTCGAATCTCTACACAATCAAAAAAGGGGAGACCTGCCGGTGAGGGCAAATCTCCCATATCTCTTATTTTTCCGCAAATCCGAAAAAAATGCAAAGACGCTCCGCAGAGTCGGTCCGCTCTTTTACTTTTTTCAGTCTTATTCAGCAGCGGGAGCAGCTTCCTGTACGGGAGCGGCAACAGTGTTAGCGGGAAGAGAAGCAGCGTTGATGTCGGTTGCCACCACCTCGGTCTTCAGCTCGCCTTCAGTATGAGGACGAACGCTGCGGATCAGTGCAGTAGCGAAGATGCTGAGTACCATCAGCACAGCAGCCAGAATCCAAGTGGCTTTCTCGATGGTCTCGGTGGTCTTGCGAACACCCATCACCTGATTGGCACCGCCGTAGTTGGCAGCCAAGCCGCCGCCCTTAGAGTTCTGAATCAACACAACGCCTGCCAAAAGCACGCAAACAACTAAAATCAGAATAACAACGAGATTGTACATAATACTATATTTATTTATTTTCTTTCTTTGTTTTCAGTTCTTCAATTCGGCCTGCAAAAATACTACTTTTTTCGGGATTACGGGCCATTAATTTTTCGTAGATCTCGATTGCCTTGTCGTATTTGCCTTGTTTTTCAAACACAACTGCAAGAGTCTCAGTTTCTAACGACTGTGATGGGTTGGCACTTTTTTTTGCCAATTCCTCTATGCTGCGGCTGTCGGTAACCTCGTTTTCGTCGGGTTGGAAGTTGCCGTCTTCCAAAAATTTCGACAAAATGACGCTCTTGGGCGCCGTCTTGAACGATACTTCCTGATACGAGTTGATCTCCTGCATGATGTCGAAAGCCGATGGCTCATCGCTAGCCAGCTCCTTGCTTTTTGCCGCTTCTATCTGCTGCTTCAGTGCCAGGTCGGCAGGTGTAGCGATGTCTATAGTCTGCACCAGTGCCAGGTTGGCATTCATCTTCCTATTGTCGGCCATATACATAGCCACGCGGGCGGCAAAGCGTTCCTCCCACTGAAAAATATTGGCGGCTTTGTCGCTCATTAGGTCCAGCATCTGCAGCGGAGCACTATAGGGATAGTGCGTTTTCTCGTTCTGAATGTCGAGTTTCTCCTGCAACGTGAACGTATCGCTATGTTTTATCTTGGTGTTAAACAATTCTTTGTCCATAGGGCGGCTTCTTTTTTTCCTTTTCGATTGAAATTGCAAAAATACACTTTTTTTTGAATATGAGGCTATGGAAACTTGCTTTAGATTGCAACCTCTTGTTTTTTGATTTTTCGCTGTTAAGCATCAGTAGCCTACAATAGTGGAAATTCACTTTAGTGATGATGAAAAAATAACTTGGGACACAATGGTATGACAACTTGATACGCTTCTTTGTTCTCGCTTTGCCTTCTTGGATCGTCGGCTTTGCCCTTGGCATCGCTATCGGAATTGACCAGACTTCTTCCCATAGCCTGCTATGCTCTTTGGCTCCACTTGGTTCCAATTCGGTCGCAGACCTTTGGTTCGTCGCGTCCCCCCCAAAAAAACTCAACAATCTAAAGCAAAATAGTGCTACCCTTAGTTCTGCGACTGCAATAGAGCAAACATATTATTACATCATCACTTTGTGAATGCTCCTACTTGACAAAAAATGCGGTTGGGTGGCTTGGGTGCTCTATTTTATATATTACTTTTATAGAAAAAGATTTATTATTAAAAAATCATTTTACTTTTTTAATAATAAATAAATACCTATAAATGTATATAAGAAATGAGCCACCCAGAGCACCCAAGGTGCCTTGAAGGAACAATAAA
>JAZUDW010000080.1:0-9623 GCA_045639845.1 Bacteroidales bacterium | reverse complement strand
CTTGGCACACAGAACGACATGGCTACGATCCGACTTCTGTAAGGATTGCGCAGCGGAGCAAGCAAAACGGAGAACAATTAAAAGCGTACCAGGTTGTCATACCATTGTGTCCCAATTTATTTTTTATCATCACTTAATTGCTCGACAATTTGCTGTACTTGTTTGTTTACTTCTTCTTCGCCGTCGATGTGGCGGTGGCGCATGATGATACGTCCGTTTACTATCATGGTATCTACAGCATCTCCGTGGGCAGCATATACGAGGTTGGCAGTGGGGTCTGTGCAGGGTATGAAGGCGGTGTTGTTCATATCTACGAGCATGATGTCGGCGAGATGTCCTGGGGCTATGATGCCTGCATCTATGCCTAAGGCCTGGTATCCGCCACGCGAGGCTACTTGTAGAGCTTCGCTAGCAGGCATTGCTGTGGGGTCGAGTCTCCATCCTTTTTGAAGGAGGGTCATAGTCTTCATGGCTTCGATCATGTCGAGGTTGTCGCTGGAGGCACATCCATCGGTGCCAAGTGCCACATTGGCTCCTGCTTGACGAAGTTCTTGATATTTGAAAGCGTAGCCCGATCCGAGTTTGAGGTTGGAATTGGGATTGTGTACTACGGAAGCGTGGGCTTCGCCCAACAGGTGTATCTCTTCGTCGTCGAGCCATAGACCGTGGGCAACAATGAGTCGAGGACTGAGTACGCCTTGTTTGGCGAGCCATCGTATGGGGGTATGTCCATGTTGCTTGCGGGAGTTTTCGCATTCGGTGAGTGTCTCTGCAGCATGGATGTGGTAGCGCATATTATGATGGGCAGCAAATTGTGCTATCCATTGCAGTGAGTCTCCAGAGACGGTATATACGGCGTGGGGGGCCACAGCCCATTGGATGAGAGGGGATGAGGGTCTGTTGGCTACAAAATGGGCGTAATCTTCGTGGTTGCGTTTGAGCGTTTCGGCTTGTTGGGGGTCGAAATGGTCGAAGCATGTGAAGCTGAGGGTGGCCCGCAGTCCTATCTCTTCTACAGCACGTGCTGTCTCTTCGTAGTGGAAATACATGTCGTTGAAACAGGCTGTGCCGCTTTTGACCATCTCTATGCATGCCAGTTTGGATCCCCAATAGATGGCTTCGGGTGTGAGATGGGCTTCTGCTGGCCAGATTTTCTCGTTGAGCCATCGTTCCAAAGGTAGGTCGGTGCCGTAGCTGCGGAAGAGGGTCATGGCACTATGGGTATGGGTGTTAACCAATGGAGGGAATGCCGCTAGGTGACTGCCGTCGATGACGGTGGTGTCGGATTGTTGACTTGGAGCTTCGCCTTGTGTGGGGATGACGCTCTGTATGGTGTTGCCGTAGATGGTAATATCTACACGCTGTTGGTCGAGGAGTACGTTGTGGATGAGTATGGACATGGTGTTTGGGGGTATTGTTTATTTTGTTGTGATCTATGAAGATAGGCTGTTGGGTTGTTTGTCTGTTTATTTGTTGGACTGCATCAAATCAACAAATCATCGATTGAACATTTTAAAATATTTTTTATCTTAATAACATCACAGTGCCAGCTTGACGTTGCTGCTGTTGAGGGGCTGTTAATGTTTGGTAGGTGACAAAATAGGTGTATATGCCTTGCGGCAAGGGTGTGCCTTTGTGGGTTCCGTCCCAGTAATCTTCTAGTCCGTTCCAGGCGGCTACAAGCTGACCTTGCACAGTATAGATAAATACTTTGACGTTCTTTACGTCGCAGCCTGTGAGATAGAATGTCCGGTTGGTAGGTTCATCGGGGGTGAAGGCGTTGGGAGCCCAGATGTTTGGGTGGATGTAGCGGATGTATTGGCTCACGGTGTCTCGACAGCCTATGGCGTTGATCGAGACTAGGGTGACAAAGATACTGTCGTGGGTGATGGGATAACGAAAACTATGGGTGGGGGTGTGGAAGATGCCATCGGGCATGATCCATGTGTGTTGGTATGCTTGTTCGGAGCAGTCTTCGAGTTTGAGTGTGGTGGCTTCGGGGGTGGCGTAGGGCGGATTGACACTCATCACAGCATGGTAGTCGTTTTGCTCTACAAGGTGTAGGGTGATGACGCTGTCACAACCTTGTGCCATTGGGACGATAATACTGTAGGTGCCAGTATCAGTGTAGGTGTAGCCCATAAAGGTGTAGGAAGAACCGTCGCAGAAACCTCGCTCCAGCTCGCGATGGGGAGAGGGGAGTGTGGACACATCTACTCGTATCACGCTGTCTTCGCCATGAGATCCTTCCATGACCCATTCTTGGATGCCGGGTTCTGAGAATGTGAGTTCTCCCCATTGATAGGGGTATTGTTTGTTGCAGATGCGTATGTGGACGGTGCTTGTTTGATTTTGCCACACGAAGAGGTTGTAATCAACTATGCTATCGCAGCCTGTGGGGTTGGGAAATTGTACGACTTGATGACTGGCGGCATTGTCGAAAAGGTGGCCGTGGTAGTCCCATGGAAGCTGGTTCTCAACGATTGTATCGTGGACTATGCCTTGGCGTGTGGGCATAACAATGAGGTGCAGGCTATAGTTTTCTCCATCAAAGGAGAGGTTGTAGGTGCCGGGAAGTGTGAGAATGGTGTCGTGAAACGTGTAACTATCGCCATCGCAGATAGTGTCGTAGATCACCGTCTGGGCTTCTGTGTGTAGGAACCACAGCGCTGCGATTAGTAATAGTATCAATCGTTTCATCGAATTAGTTTTTTCCTAATATTAGGTGAGATTATGAAGCATTGCATATACAGCCAGACCTGCTACTGATCGGATGCCTGTCTTTCGTGTGATGTTCTTGCGGTGTGTGTTGACGGTATGTATGGATATGTTGAGACGATCGGCAATCTCTTTACTGCTTTTACCTTGGGCTACCAACACTAGTACGTCGCGCTCACGATCGCTCAAGTCGGCATCGTCGTCGGTGTTTGAGTCTGGGGTGGAGCTCTCGTTGAGAGAGGCAATGATAGTGCTGGGATTCTCTCGAATGTCGATAACGGCTCGAAACAGCTGTAGGGTGGAGGGTTCCACGTATTGATATACCAATGCGGCAATCATTAGCTGCGGGAAGGCTTGCTGGATGTCGGATATCTGTTGGCGGCAGGGTTGCTCGAGTAGTGAGGGATTGATGATGAGTATGTCGGGTTGCATCTTGGTGATACGTTCGTGGAGGGCGGTAGGATAGCTAAGCGAAGAGAGTATGTTGAAATGAGGCGATAGGTACGATCGCAACCCTTCGACGATGATGGCCGATGGCTCGACAATAAGTATGCTGGATTGTGGTTTCATGAGCGACGGTTGTGGGTTTCGGTTAGGCCTTGTTCTGATCAATGAGCATGGAGATATAGGGCATCATGATCTTCTCTTCAATCATGGCATGTTTCTCTAGGTCGGCACTCAATTGCAGTATGTCAAAAATCAGCTCTATGTGCTCTTCTGGCATAGCGGTAGATGGCAGATACTTGTACACTATCTGGGTAAGGTCTTGCAGTTTATCCTCGATATCTGTGTGACTTTCTATGAAGTTGCTGCTGGGACCATGGCTGTTGGTGTAGCCTTGTTGCAAGCGTTGCAGCAGAGGGAACACCAGTTGCTCTTCTTCTTCAAAGTGAAGGTGCACTTGCTGTTGATAGTCGGATAGAAACTGCTGCAATACGTGGCCGTAACGCGGTTCGATGGTATCGGCAACATGCTTCAGGTGTCGTGCGATATGGGGAAGACGCTGGTTGATATAGTAGGAGTGAGATGCCTTGAGGTATGGCACCAGCATCGACATATCTATGTGGTCCAAATCGTTGGTGTTGGGGGTATAGTTGTCGAAGGTGTATGCGTTGAATATCAATAATACGAAAGAAGGTGATATGTTGTGTTGAAGGCATATTTGTTGCACGCTCTTGTCGCCAAAGCCTAACGAGATACCTAAGCGAGGAAGCATCAGTATCAGATTGTGGTTGGCAGCGATGATATCGGCCAGTTTCATCCTTTCGTTAAACAGCGTGGTCGTCATGTTCTATATTTTTTTTTAGTTGTGTTTCTTTTAATCCGCAGAGTCGTATAACCATATTGGTTTCTTTGATTTCTTCTTAGTGATCGGTGATCCGACAAGTGTATTTGCTGTGTGGCATTGTCTGATTGCTGTTCGCTTTGCAACAACTAGAAATCCTACAACACATAATACCTATTCCTTTATTTATTTAAAAGGAGAGGCATCGGGATAGACGGCCCAATACTCTTCGTCGCTCTCACAGGTGGCTCTTCGGAAAGGATTGGTGTTGTCCTTGTGACGCGAGGATAGCTTACGCTCTTCTATGAGTGCTTCCAATTCGTGGTACCGTTTGTTGATACGTTTCCACTGACGCTGTTCGATGATGGTACATTTGTAAAGGTCGCAGAGCAAGGAATAGGCGTGTGTGGCTTTGTCGATAGGGTAACGATCCCAGAGATAGTCGATATGGTTGTGAATCTGGTACCAAGAGTCGAGTGTGCCTTGTTGTATTTCGTGTATCAGTTCATCCAAATCGGGCGTCTGCACGATCTGTCCTCCGAGGTTGGTCCATGTAGTGTGGCGGGGTTGGTCGAAGGTCAGCTGAGGAGGCAGTTCTCCCTGGTACTGCATCATCAGTGTGTGGATAGCATAGTACTCTATCATTTCCTGATAGGCAGTATAGGCTTCTTTGCTTTTGATGAGCACGGCTTTTCGTTTGCCATGCTCCAATGCGTCAAGTGTGGCATCGAGCTGGTTTTTGGGCAGTTTCAGCAAATGGGATGCTTCTATTATTTCCTCGATCACGTCGGGTGCCCACAATGAAAACTCCACATGTTGGTGTCGGTAGGTCCTCTTATCGCGTGCGGCAAATTTGCGAGCGTTGCGATCAAGAGCATACATGTTGTACATCCACCAATAGGCTGGCATCACTTCTATCTGGTCGGTTGAGGCGTTGTTGTTGACCAATGCAAAGGGGAATGGAATATTGAGCTCGGCAGGGTATTGCCCCTTGGCCAAGAGGCAGTAGGATGCAAAACGACTGTTGTGTTTCAAACTAGTGCACAGACCTGGCCAGAATCCACGATGTGCCACTATCTCTCCGTCAGCGGTGCGGCTGTTGTGGTTGGAACCTATAGTGGCACCCGCCGCCACATTGCTCTGACCCATTACTAACGAGGCGATGAGGAAAGAATTGTTGTGGTGCTGTTCGTGGGCAGGAAAGATCATACTGCAACCCACCTCGCAGCGTGCTATGGTGCTGTTGTCGCCCACCACGCTGTCGTTGATACGGGCACCCATCTCTAGATGCACATGCTCTCCAAGCACGAAGCGTTCGGCCATTGCACCTGATGAGATGTGGCATCCGTAACCTACTACGCCGTCGCACAGCGATACGCATTGCTCTATTCTCGTCGGTGCTTGTTCGGACGAAAGTATTGCCACTCTTTGAATGGAACGTATGCTTTTCAGCACGACATGGTCTCCCACACTGTTGAGGGCTCCTTGGTGGCGCCGGTAGTCTTTGGTGATTGACTCTAACTGTTCCATCAATCGGCTTTTACCACGATACCGAGCCCATAGGTATGCGTCGCTCACCGTCATACCGGCAAAGGGTAGTATGGCTCTGCGTCCATTTTCGTTTATGACATCTATCCATACAAACGTTGGGTCGTCGGCGTTGTCTCCAATCATCTCGTCAATACAATAGAGATGGCAATGGTTTCCTACATGGTAGCGGGCTATCATGCCCACCTTATGTATGCATGGATGGTTGCCAATGGAGCAGTTGCTAAAGGCACTGTCGAAGAGACCTTCTTCGACGGGGAATCCTTCTCTGGTGGTGGTACCGGCATTAATGATGCCTATCTGTACGTTTCCGTAGAATCGGCAGTTGACAATCTGGCCTAGGTCGGTCTGCTGTTCTATTTCTACAAGACTCCAGTCTTCGGCACGATTGCCTTGGGTTTCGAGTCTGGCTGTCTCTGTGGCTGTTAGTTTTCTTTTCATGGCTATGCAAATAGTTTTCGGAAGGCTTCTTCGATTACCCCCACTTGTACTATCTCGATATTGTATTGCGAGGCTTTGATCGATTTGCCGTTATATTTGGAAATGAATATCTTTTCAAAACCCAATCTGTTGGCTTCGGCTACACGCTGCTCTACTCGGGCCACAGGGCGAATCTCGCCCGACAGTCCCATTTCGGCAGCAAAACAGATCTTGGGAGAGATGGGAATATCTACATTTGAAGAGAGTATGGCGCATACTACAGCTAGGTCTATAGCAGGGTCGGATACCTTGATGCCACCGGCTATGTTTAGGAAGACGTCTTTGGCAGCTAACTTGAAGCCGCATCGTTTCTCCAAAACAGCCAAAAGCATCGACAACCGTCGGTGGTCGAATCCGTTGGCATTGCGTTGAGGGGCTCCATATACGGCACTCGATACCAGCGACTGTACTTCGATAAACATTGGTCTTGCTCCTTCGAGTGTGGCTCCAATAGCGGCTCCGCTTAGGTTCTCGTCGCGCTGGGAGAGGAGAAACTCGGAAGGGTTGGCTACCTCGCGCAGACCATCGCCCTGCATCTCGAAGATGCCTAGCTCTGCAGTGGAACCAAACCGGTTTTTCAACGAACGCAGCATGCGGAAACCATAGTTTCGGTCGCCTTCAAATTGCAATACGCAATCTACTATATGTTCCATCACCTTGGGACCGGCCAAGGTGCCGTCTTTGGTGATATGGCCTATCAGCAGCACTGGTACTCCCGAATCTTTGGCATAACGCTGGAACTCGGTGGTACACTCTCTTATCTGCGACACACTACCGGCCGACGAATCGACGTTCTCTGTGCAGATGGTTTGAATGGAATCGACCACCACTAGGTCGGGTTGCACTTCTTCGATATGTTCAAATATGCGCTGGGTCACAGTCTCACTCACCACATAGCAGCTGCCGTTCTGGTGCGACACTCGGTCGGCACGCATCTTGATCTGCTGTTCGCTCTCTTCTCCGCTCACATAGAGTACCTTTTGGTTCTCTATGCATAGAGCTGTCTGTAATAGCAGTGTCGATTTGCCTATACCAGGTTCACCGCCTATCAGCACCAGCGATCCGGGGACGATGCCACCTCCTAGCACGCGGTCGAACTCATCGTTGTGGGTGGGTATGCGGGTGGTCTCGCTGTAGGTGACGTCCTTTATCAGTTTGGGTTTGGTTCCTGCGCTGATACTGCGTTGCGATGCTTTGGTGGGCTTGTTTGGATTCTGAACAACTTCTTCTACCATGGTGTTCCACTTGCCGCATTCTGGACAGCGACCAAGCCAAGTGGCACTGCGATAACCACAGTCTTGACAAAAGTAGTATGTTTTTGCTTTGGCCATATTTATTATTTTAGCTCGTGTGACTGTCTGTTTCCTCTTTGGTTGATCCGGGCAGAGGTTATTCCTTCAAATCAACGATTCAACAAATCAACAATAGTCTATCAAATCAACAAATCAACGATTCAACAAATCAACAATAGTCTATCAAATCAACAAATCAACGATTCAACAAATCAACAATAGTCTATCAAATCAACAAATCAACGATTCAACAAATCAACAATAATGTCAGTATTCGTCGATAGTCTCTATCACCTTATACACCTTGTCGCCTCTATGTAGTGGCACCGAAGTGGGGAAGGAGAAAGCGTCGCCTTGTTTGGCTGTATCTACAGAGTCCATATTGACTCGAATCTCCTTCATGGTGTCGTCGTAAACACCAGTAGTCTGACCCATCACCATATATCGGTCGCCTATGCTGATGCTGTTGGCAGTTTCCAGGCGCACTTCGGCTACGTTGATACGGTAGAAGTAGTTAGACACTTTGCCGATATAGACTTTGGTCTCTGTGGCTTGGCTGCCATAGCGTTCGCTCCATTCGCCCAGTTTGCGGCCCATATAATATCCGTCCCAAAATCCTCTGTTGAATACAGTGGCCAGTCGTTCGTTCCACTCGGCGATCTTCTCTTGGGTATAGGTCCCGTCTTCTATGGCTTGAGCGGCCTCTTTGTAGCATTGGGTCACCACCTTCACATAGTCGGCACTGCGTCCGCGACCTTCTATCTTCAACACCTTCACTCCGGCGTGGATGATCTTGTCAAGAAAATCGATAGTCTTAAGATCTTTGGGCGACATGATATACTTGTTGTCAACCACCAGCTCCATATCGCTCTCAAGATCTTTCACCAAATATTGGCGTCGGCAGAGTTGAAGGCAGGAACCTCTGTTGGCAGAGTAGTTGTAGTTGTCGAGACTCAGATAGCATTTGCCGGATACCGACATGCAGAGGGCTCCGTGTCCGAACACCTCGATCTCGACAAGGTTGCCCTTGGGACCGCGTATGTCGTTGTCGCGAATAAACTGGGTGATCTCGGCTATCTGGCGCAAAGGTAGTTCTCGGGCTGTCACCATCACGTCGGCAAATTGAGCATAGTAGCGCACGGCTTCAACGTTGGAGATGTTGCATTGGGTAGAGATGTGTATCTCCATGCCTATACTGTTGGCGTAGCTTATCACTGCCATATCACTGGCTATTATGGCACTGATGCCAGCTTCTTTGGCGGCTTGCACGATGGTTCGCATCTCTTCCAACTCCTCGTTGTAGATAATGGTGTTGACCGTAAGATAGGTACGAAGACCATGCTCGTGGGCTATCTGTGAGATTTTTCTAAGGTCATCAAGTCCGAAGTTGTTGGCCGAACGAGAACGCATATTGAGATTGCCTACACCGAAATATACAGAATCGGCACCACCTTGGATGGCTGCCATCAGACTCTCGTAACTTCCTACAGGCGACATTATTTCCATAGAGTAAGTATATTTTTTGTTTATTGAACATCCTCAAATCAACCGAAGGTCGGCGATTGAAGAGGTGCTGGCAAATAAACGATTCAACAATTCATTAATATTATTAAAATAATCTAATGAACGACTTCTTCGATAAAATATTGTGTGGCTGCCAATTCTTTCTGGCAACCACACAGTGTATGAGATTCGTTTCATTGTGGGTCCACTTGCCGAAGCGAATCTACTCATCTTTTTTTTGCTGAGCCATTACGATGTCTGTGGGTTCGTAATGACGAGGTGGTATGGCTGTTTGTTTATCCTCTTCTAGACGGTATCATGACGAAGGATCTCCCTAATCAGTCCATTTATATTTGCTCCTACAATACTGTTATTGTTCGTGTAGCCATTGGGCTAATGGCGATAGACGAGGTAAAGGTCTGAGATTTCTCTTTTACAGGATACGTTCCAACCATTCACGTACGGCTTGTTCGTCAACATAGCTCAGCAGATGAGGCTCTTTGAATTTGGCCTTGGGGGCCGAAGGCTTTAGATAGTCGAGGGTGCTGCCTGCACCACTGCCACCCGAAGTGAAAAAAGGTACTATCGTTTTGCCCTCCAGATTATAACTCTCCAAGAAGGTGTTTACGATGGTGGGCGCGATGCCCCACCATATGGGGAATCCTACATAGATCACCTCTTAGGCGCCAATGTTTTCAACATTGTTGGCTATTGCAGGACGTCATTGCTTGTTGTTCATCTCTATCGACGATCGGCTTTGCTTGTTTGTCCAGGCGAGGTCGGCGCCGGTATAGGGC
>JAZUDW010000079.1:0-5319 GCA_045639845.1 Bacteroidales bacterium | reverse complement strand
GGGCGAGAAGGCAATGATGTTATGGGAGATGAGCAGGGAGATGATGTATTTGTAGCCTACCTGGAGCAGTACGATAAGTATTACTAGCAGATAGAGCAGAAATACTAGCATGAGACACACCAGGTAGCGCTGCACGAAGGGACGTGTGTCGACCCCTTTGTTGGCATAGTTGAAGGACATCAGCATGCCGTGCATACCGTTGGCAGCAATGATGATGGAGGCTATGAATCCGATAGACATCAGGTTGCTGTGGCGGTGGCTCATTACGTCGATGATGGTGGGCTCTATGGTATGGTAGATGGAGCAGGGGATGATTTCGTGGAGCGATGTCAGCAGCTCGTCCTGAATGTTTCCGATAGGGAAATAGGCCACCAGCGTGAAGAAGAAGATGAGCAGGGGGGGCAGGGCCATGAGAAAGGAATAGGACATGCCTTTGGCTCGTTGCCACAGAAGCCCGTTGCTGATTCCTGCAGAGAAGTAGCGCAGTATCTCGTGGAGCGGCACTCGCTGGCACCCGGGCAACACGAGGTTGCGCACCTGGTGTATGAGGGTGCGTATGGGTCGCTTGTAGAGCTGGTGGCGCAGCCAGGGGGCTGCTGCTTTCCATGGGCTACGGGTGTTGGTGCGCCTGGATGTCATAATTTGCTGAATCGTTGATTTGATGATTTGCAGACTCCTTCAAATAAACAGTTAAACAGCGATAGCCTCACTGATAACTGATCACTATTTTTCTTTTCAACAAATCAGTTCGATACCAAGCTGAGGTCGAGGCTCTTGATATGGTGGGTGAGGGCTCCGACTGAGATGAAATCGACTCCTGTCTCGGCATAGCTGCGAAGGGTGGCGTCGGTGATGCCGCCGCCGGCTTCTGTTTCGTAGCGGTGGTCGATGCGGCGTACGGCCTCTCGTAGGGTTTCGGTGTCGAAGTTGTCGAGCATAATACGGTGCACGCCGCCGTGGTCAAGCACTTGCTGGAGCTCGTCGAGGTTGCGCACTTCGATCTCTATGCGGAGGTCTTTGCCTTTGGATAGGAGGTAGGCATGGGTGCGGTCGATGGCTTGGGCTATGCCGCCTGCAAAGTCGATATGGTTGTCTTTGAGCATCACCATATCGTAGAGGCCTATGCGGTGGTTGGTGCCTCCGCCGCAGTGGACTGCATATTTTTCGAGCAGTCGCATGTTAGGCGTGGTCTTACGGGTGTCTAAGAGCTGTGTGGGGAGTCCTTGCAGCATGGCAACAAGACGATGGGTCTCGGTGGCGATGCCAGAGAGACGCTGCATGAAATTGAGCGCGGTGCGCTCGGCAGTGAGAATAGATGCTGAAGGACCTTCGACAAGCATCACGATGTCGCCCTCCGTGAGGGTGTCGCCATCGTGTTTAAGGAGTTGGACATGTAGCGTGGGGTCAACGAGTTGGAACACTCGCTGGCCTACCTCTGCGCCGCAGAGGATGCCTGGTTTTTTAGCCACCATTTTGGCTTTGCCTTGGGCGTCGGAAGGAATGCAGGCGAGGGTGCTGTGATCGCCGTCGCCGATGTCTTCGCGAAGCGCCATCTGGATAAGTTCATCCAAATTTGCTTTGTAGGTCAACATTTCAATTAACTGATTTTAAGTCTTTAGCCTTTGCTGTGCTTGGGTTGTGGGACTTGGTTTCGGTGTGCAAAGATACAAAGTTTTTCTGTTATGGCAAAGGTTATCTTTTTTTAAGTGATCAGTGAGGCTAAAACTGCTGCTATAGTTGTTTATTGGTTGAATCGTTTGTTTGTTGATTTGAATGCTCCCTTCGGTCGATGACCTTCGGTTGATTTTAAAGTTGCAGACGTTCTCAAATCAACAGTTCAACAAATAAACAACTAAACAGCAATAGCCTCACTGATCACAAATAATCACTATTCAACGATTCAACAAAACAACAGCGACCGTGGGGTTGGTGGGCTTTATTTTTTTTGTTCTTTCAGCAGGGCTGCATCGATGTAGTATTGGTTGCAATGATAGGTGCCGTCGGGGTTGAACGATATGTTCAGTTCGCGGAAATAGATTGTAAGATAGCTGTCTTCGTAGTGTAACATCTCTTTGCTATGTGCCTTCAGTTGTTGTGCGGTGGGCGGGTTGTCAGGACCGTAACCTAATGTTTGCAGTTGGTGGTCTATGATGTTTTTGATCTTGTACTGGCGTTCGAAGAGCGTGATGCGGGAGCGGTCGTAGGCATAGATGTCTTTGATGAGAGTGGTGTGGCCTTGCAGGGGTATCTGTTCGTTGGTGGTTTCTAGGAAAACTTTGTAAGTGTCTTGATCGGTGTTGTATAAATGGTAGGTGGCTTCATCAACGATGTCTATATCGAGGAGGTGATGTTGGTTGTAGAAGATGGTGTCGTGCTGGTGTATGTATTGAAGGTTGCTGTAGATGCTCTCTAATTGATGCGTCAAGGTGTCGTTGACTGCAGTATTATCTGGTATCTGGAAGTTGCCTTCGGGATCGAGCAGATGAAGTTGTGTGGCGTGGGCTATGTATTGTCGGTATTGTGATTTCACTGATAAACGATGTGCCGAGAGTGGGCTGTTGATGCCCATGGTGATAAAGATGCTTGCTGCCACGAATGAGAGTATGATGTATTTGTGTTGTGTGCCTATGATATGTAGCAGTGCGTAGATGGTGGAGAGGGTACCGGTGGCAAGGAGGTAGCATCGGCCTATGGTGAGTCCGTATTGGTTGATGCGGTAGAGTGAACCGATCCAAAAGAGGAGCAGCATGGGTAATACTATATAACCGAAATGTCGGAAATACCATTTGCAGTTGGGATGTGGTAGCAGGTTGCGGAGCATGGTCACGATGAGCGACACGATCATGAAGCTGCCTATCATTACAGCTACGTTGCCTTCGGGGAGTTCCCACCGTATGAGTATGGTGGCTCCATAGACATATATGACCAAGGTGTAGAGTATCAAGGCTGGCACCATGATGTAGCTGACTACGATGTGGGGCAGTGTTCGGTCCTTGATGGTGATTTCACTGTCTTCTAGCCCTATGAAGAGGAGGGGGAAGAGGGTGGCGAAGATGAAGATGAAGATGGTGATGTAGTAGAAGGTGTGGTGGTGGAGGAGGAAGAGTGTGTCGATGGTGAAGATTATGGCCATCAGTACGGCGAAGAGCACTATGGATATGAAAAGGGCTATGGCTGTGGATATGCCCATGTGGGCGGCTTGCCGTGAGAAGGCGCGATCGTTGGTGGGCCACGCACTTAGAAGATAGGCGAGAGGGGTAAGGGCTGCAAGTGTGATATAGGCTGAGGCGAAGGTGATGTTGTCGATATCGGGATGGGTGAGCAGGGAAAGTGCTGCCCATAGCATGGGTACACTCCAGTAGGCAACTTTTATCCAGAGGTTCTTGCTGCGATATCTTGATATGCTTAAGGCTATGAGAACGAGTATGTGTACGTACCAGTTGGCCTTGGCCCATAGGGCTGTGGCTGGTTCTGGGTTGATGGTGGAGATATAGCTTCGGGTGACAAAGAAATATAGAAGCATGAGGCTCTCCACGGGATGTGTGGCGAGTGTGTGTCGCATATTCCTTAGAATCTTGACGATCTTGAGGTGGGGACGGCTTTTCATTATCTGTGTGGTATTTTCAATGGAGGGGTATGTGAAGCTTTGGGATGTGCCCTGTTGTTTTTCCCTAAAGGTTATTTCTTTTCTATAACGTTGTGGTTTGTTTTTTATTGCTTAGTGAATACAGGCGGGTTCTATAAATTCATTTTTTGACCTAAAGATGGCATAGTGCTATGGCCAGCGACCGAAGAGGAGCTAACCCTTTATTCCTCCTTTTAGGTAATTTAACTTCTTTTACAGCCTCATTTATCAAATAGGTTTCGAGGACTGATTTCGGTTGCAAAGTTACACATTTTTCTTTATTTACGACAACAATTAATCAAAAAATAACTATTATTTGCGGAGGTGATTATCAGTTAGTTAGCAGTAATCCAATCTTTATGCAATCTTACTGCCGCAGTATTGGTAGCTGCATTTTCGAAGTGCCAGGTGCCAATGAGTTTGGACTCATCAATGGATGACGAGGAGCCGGAGCCGCTGCCGCCGTTGTTGTCATCGTCCTTGTTGCAGGACGCGAAGGAGAACATTGTGGCTGCCACGAAAAGCAGCATGGTGATTTTTTTTGATTTGTTTGTACATGTCTTAGTATTTTAATTAATATTTAATGTGACACACAATAATAATTCGATAGAATAATCCTAATCTCTGAGAATTCCTAGTTGATTCACGATGACGGTTCTTACTATTCCATACCACACCCATAGTTGCATTCCTATCGAATCAAAATCATATACATGTTGTGTTTTCATTTTCCCTTCAGAAAAGTAACATATATCTTCTGAATCTGGTTTTAGGTCAAATTTGGATAAAAATTTTTTATAAGGCAATCCAACTATGTTTACATTTTTCCAGTAACATACACGAGTACTTTTAATGCATTTTATGGTCCCCTTATTGTCCGTCCAGACATCCAATCCTTGATTAACAAAGTAGAAGGAATCAAATCCGTAGCCATCCTGTTTGTTTGGGTTTTCTTCGTAGATATAGGTATCATTTTTTAAATAATCACTAATGTTGTTTCCTAAAACGAATTGACCTAAAGAAACATTCGGTATGAGGGTATTATCTTTTATTGACTCGACCATGTTCTTCCCCGGATTCTTTTTTCTTTGCATTTTGTGTTATATTTTTGATTTTCTGCTCTATTTTTTGTCTCTCTTTTCTGGAAGCGTCAGGCAATTGACTTTTCAATTGTTTTAATGTTTTTGTACATAATTGCTGTTTTTTATTTTGAAGAAAAATTTGATGTTGCGGAACAAATTCGATATTATGTTGGTTTTATGACTATTTCTCTCCTCGATTAGCGATGCAAAATTCACTAAATGATTAAAATGAATCTTCCAATTGCATAATATTACTTAATTGTTGACGTAATGCAGCTTCGTCCCAAGGATAGGGTTTGTTTTCTATATTATCAGAGAACCATGGAGTGCCTTGTTTTATCCATTTTTCTCGATAAGAGTCATAAGAATAACCCTCAGAATCATCGTCAAAGCCAAACTCGAACCCACAGCATGGGCATATTTCGAATGTACTACAACCAAATTCGTCATAGGGGCCTTCTTTTAAATGTGGGTAACCACAAATAGGACAAATTTTTTTTTGTTTCATAATCCAAGATTTTTTATGGCATCATTTTCAAGGTGGGTTCTATAAATTCATTTTTTGACCTAAAGATGGCATAGTGCTATGGCCAGCGACCGAAGTGGAGCTAA
>JAZUDW010000078.1:0-15888 GCA_045639845.1 Bacteroidales bacterium | reverse complement strand
ACATACCCGAACGGATCAACTAAGCTACGAGTCTGCAGCCTCCAAAAATTCCCTGTATTGTCAGATCTCCGATCACCTTTAACTGATCACTTGTCCCCAAATCAACAATCCTCATCAATTCTCATTGCTGGTCAGTAGTTTTGAAATTAGTTGTTTTTAAGTATTATTCCTCATTTTCCATGCGTTCTTTGTTATCGTGTCAGATATTTGTACTAACGATGCAAATCTAATGAATGTAAATGCGTATAATAATTATTGTTGTTCGATCTAATATTGTGATAGTACCTGTTTTTTGGGCTATATATCATTATTACTTGATTGGTCAGATTGATATGAGGATTATTTGTATTCTGTCTTTAGTACTTGTTCGTAGTATAGTTTTCCATTTGTGATTCTTGCTAAGAAGAGGATTCTCGAATATTTGTGATAATGAAGAAGTCTCCTTTTAAACCCTTTTGTTTTATTCCATAAATACTTAGAAATGAATTATTGGTGTACTCTATATGGACCTATAATACTGAATCTGCTATTATTTGACATCTACTAGCCCTATGATCGGGTAATTATAACGGCTGTTTGATATATTCTGTTGCTATTAGTTGTGTTATACGGTTAGTAAAGTCGCAGATATGCTTCAATAGCAGATTCTCCATTAAAACGTGTATTTATACATGAATATAGTCTGCTGTCCAGCAGGTCAACACATCAAATTATTGGTATGACTGTTTGGCGGGTACCAATTGAAAAGTATATATTTTCAGCTCTTAAGACCGAGCGTTGATCTATAGGTTTAGTTTCCAATTAGTGGCATGTAGGTAACTCTTTAAATAAATGTTTTTTCTTATGTAAATTGTTTATGCGATGTTGGGTATTAAAAAGGCGGCCTTCTTTTGGGAAGGTCGCCTTATAAGCCTTTATTCTATTGGTATTTAGAGATTCTGTTGAGGACAGGGATGGTTGGATTGACAGTTGTTGTGGTGTTCTTTGATGCGCATATTGTTGATGAATTCGTTTACGAGGGCGTCTTTTTCTGCCATCTTCTCTATTTGCTTGGTGTCGATGTAGCTGTGTTTGTCAATAAATGTAGAGTCAACATAATGCTTTATGATGATAGACTTATAGTATTCGATGGACGAAGGATCGGAGTCGGTATCTCTGTGATAGAAATAGTCGGCAATGTCGGAGGGAATGGTATCGAGTTGTGTGGTTTTATGTACTTCATCACTGTGATTCAGTTTGTTGAATCGGTCTTGGTATTGGTTCTCGATTGCTACTAAGGCTGAATCGTAGTTTGGGGTTGTGGATTGCCACTCATCAGCCCATGTGCGGTGCAAGGGTTCCCAGATGGAGGTGTCGCTGAGATATTGATGGAAAGCGTGGAAGCGTGCGTAGGTAATAGAACGGTATTTCTCTATCTCTTCGTCAGTGAGAGGGCCTGGCATACCCTCGGGGTTGTGGAAGATATCGTTGTTGAAATGACAGATGATATCATAGGTGGCTGCGAATGATGTATCTGCTGCTATAGCTGCTTCCACTTCTTCAGAGGAAAGCTCGTCGAAGATCGATTTGTCGAGAGTGGTGTTTTTGTGGCATGCTGCCATCAAGATTGTCAGTGCCATCAGGCTGAATACTAAACGGAACTTTTTCATTGTTGATAGGCCCTCGTATTCGTGTCGGGCGCAACTTTTTTATTGTTAATGAATTGTTTTTAATGAATGTGGCTATGGGCGATGTGGCTATGGAATTTAGATAACGATAATTGCTGATTAGAATTGCCAACTCATAGAGATGGCGGCTCTTGGTGCATTGTAATATGCCAAGTTGTATGGGGTTACTAGTGGATGGATGCGTAAAGACAGATTGTCGTTGATCTCGAAATCATACAGGTGTGCTGATACGAAAGCATCGACGATATTGAGTGCATAAACGGCTAAATCGACAAAGAGGTAGAGTTGGAAATCCTTGTTTTTGGCTTGATATAGGTTGAGAATGTTGGTTGTGGGGTAGTTACGGTATTTGTCGAGGAGTGGGGTATCGTCGTGTTTTACGCGGTAGAGATACTCGTCTTTGAACATCTTCATCTGTCGATAGTTGTCATACATGACATACGAAACGGCTCCAAGACCTGCATAGACGATTGGTATCTTCCATGCTTGATGATTATAGACTTGGCCAGCTCCGGGGAGCATAGCGGAGAGGATGATAGCTGTACGAGGACTATGTGGCCGTACATGGCTGGTATGGTGTGCTGTTTCGGGTAAGGTTATTGTCGGTGTGCTGTTTTTATGTGCCGAGGTTCGGTTGGTATCGATATGGAGCGGTGTCGATGTTGATACTACCGGTTTTTGAGGTAGGGGTACAATGATACGGTGGATGCTGTCTGCTTGGGCAAAGATGCTATATGTGGAAACAAGCGAAAAAAGAGCAAGGGCCAAAGCTCTTACTCTTAGTATTCTGTATGTCGATGTTTCCAAAGTACGTTTCATTGCGATGAATAGAGTCTCAAAGGAGACTTCTATTGCATATTGATGAGTTTCATAATGCGTTCAAAGTCGGCGTCATTGTTGAAATGAATGGTAACGGTGCCTTTACCACGACGGTTTCGAGTAATATCGACTACGCTTTGTAAATGCTGACGAAGAGCACTCTGGCGGGCGGCATGGGTTGTGGGCAGCGAATCTTTTGATCGAGGCACGATAGGTGGCTGGGGTTTGTTTAGGGTCTTGACCAATTGCTCTGTCTGATGTACGGATAGGTTTCGCTCTATTATGGTGTGGAGCATGGAAAGGTGTGTCTCCGGGTCTTCTACATTGACGAGGCAACGAGCATGAGCCATGCTGATCTGTCCTGAACTGAGAGCCAACTGTGTCTCTGAGGGGAGGTTGAGGAGTCGTAGGTAGTTGGTGATGGTTGCTCTATTTTTGCCTACACGTTCACTAAGCTGTTCATGGGTTAGCTGGCATTCTTCGAGGAGGGCTGCATAGGAGAAAGCGATCTCCATGGCGTTGAGATTCTCGCGTTGTATGTTTTCCACCAGTGCCATCTCCATCATCTGCGTGTCGGTGGCTACGCGAATGTAGGCTGGTATTTCGGTGAGGCCGGCACGTTGCGAAGCGCGAAAACGGCGTTCGCCTGCAATAAGCTGGTAGTTGCCGTTAGGCATGTGGCGAACGGTAATAGGAGTGATGACTCCTTGCTGTTTGATTGATTGAGCCAGCTCGTCGAGTGCTTCGTCCGAAAACTCTTTGCGAGGTTGGTAGGGGTTGGCTTCGATCTTGTCGAGCTGCAACATAGTGATAGAGGTGGTGACGTTGGTGCCTGTAGTGAGATCCACATCGGGGAGAATGGAACCCAATCCACGGCCTAATCCACTGGTTTTCTTTGTTGCCATATTTTTGATAATCTGGTTGTTGATTTTCGTGTTAGTGCTTATTGAGCCATACCGTTGCGTTTCAGTATCTCGTTGGCGAGGTTCAGATAGTTGATAGCACCCATGCTTGAAGCGTCGTGCATGATAATGGGTTTGCCAAAACTTGGGGCCTCGGCGAGCTTGGTATTGCGATAAATCATCGTGTCGAACACCATGCTTTTGAAGTGCGAACGTACGTCTTCAACTACTTGGCGGGCCAAGCGGAGACGAGAGTCGTACATGGTGATGAGCAAGCCTTCGATGCCGAGGTTGGTGTTGAGACGTGTTTGAACGATACGCACGGTATTGAGTAGTTTTCCAAGACCTTCGAGAGCGAAATATTCGCTTTGGATAGGTATGATAACAGAGTCGGAGGCTGTGAGGGCATTGACGGTGATAAGACCCAGTGAAGGCGAACAGTCGATAATGATAAAGTCGAAGTCGTCTTTAATAGACTGGATTGCGTTTTGGATATAGAATTCGCGTTTCTTGGCGTTCACGAGCTCTATCTCGGCACCTACGAGGTCGATGCGGGTGGGTAGCACATAAAGATTGGGGGTGTCGGTTTCGACGATACAATCTTTCACATTGGCCTGCCCCATGAAACATTCATAGGCGCTCTTCTCCAGATTCTCGGTGTCGATACCAAGGCCCGACGAGGCATTGGCTTGTGGATCGGCATCAATCAACAGCACTTTATATTCCAATACAGCCAACGAGGCACTAAGATTGCACGATGTGGTGGTTTTGCCAACACCGCCTTTTTGATTGGCCACGGAAATGATTTTTCCCATATTCTTATGAACTCTATGTTTGTTTGCGTATTTGTTGAATTTTTGTTTTGGGAAGGTATAAAACTTCTAAATTATCGAATATATGATTCAACAAATAGACAATGATATATTATTATTACAAAATGTATCCAAAGGTCTTGTCGAAGATGTTTGAATCTCGAAGTGAACTCTTATATAGTGAAATCAATATTGTCGATATCGGATGTGATATCATCATTGCTGCTACGATGGTAGTGTTGTTCGTCCATAACATCGGCTGGCTTTTCACCTGTCTCAATATAGTGGAAAGCGTTGGCTAGACCATTTTGGAATTTCTCGAAGTCTTCGGGATAGAGGAACATTTTGTTTTTCTCGAAATAGAATTGACCAGTCTCGTTGTCGAATACTTTGCGGCTTTCAGCGATGGTAATAAATTTTTCGCCGCCTTTGGTCTGCTTCACGTCAAAGAAATATTTGCGCTTACCAGCACTAATAGATTGAGAATACAACTCTTCGTTTTGTTCTTTCTTTTTCTGATACATGATCTTTTACACTAAAAATTCGTTTTGCAAAGGTATAATTATTCTTAGGTTTGTATGCATGTCGGCAGGGCTTTTTTATTAACAAGGATGCGTTAATTGCCTTGTATGCCGCCGAAGTCTGTTGCTATTCGCAGGCAGGAGCCTGCTTGTGTGTCATGATATCGAGGATCATCCCATCGGTTTGATCCATGCCGAGACGACCGAGACGACCGAGGTTGTCCACGGAGCGGTCAATGTCGTACTCGGAAAGACCATCTGTTTCATCTACAACTTTGTTCTCCATGGCTAGTCGGCTGCTTACGAAAGCGCTGTAGATGCCTGTTGACATCTTAAGTGCGCAACTAGGTTTGGCACCGTCGCAGATCATGCCGGCAAGGGTGTTGATCATATTTTTGAGTGCGAAACCAATTTGTTCAATGCTGCCACCTTGCAGATACACGAGTGCAGAGCAAACACCCATAGAGGCGTTGACCAGTCCACAGAGGGCGCTGAGCCGTCCGATTCCGCGCTTGATATAGATAGACATGAGGTGGCTCATGATGAGTGCTCGGGTTATTTGTTCGTGTGATGCACCGGTACGACATCCAAACTCATAGACGGGCAGTGTGCAGCAGATGCCTTGGTTGCCGCTACCGCTGTTGCTATATACAGGAAGCGTGCATCCGTCCATGCGTGCATCGGAAGCTGCCACTGTGCGTGCCACCACTTGGTGAACAATGTCGTCGCCGGCGTGCAACATGAGTATGCGGCCTGAGTGAAGGCCCATGCCGTTGATTCCTTGGTCGGCAGCGGCTTTGTTGAGTTGCACGGTCTGGTTGATAAATTCCAGTTCTGCAAGTGGTGCAGTGGTGGCAAAGTCAAATACTTTGCTCACAGATAGCGGTATCTCCTGTATATCTTGGCTGTTGGAGTTTTCAGTCTCGCTATTATCGCAGTCTTCTACAAGTATAGCGTCGTCTTTCTTGACTAAAACAAACTGGGTGTGGCGATGAGCTATGGTGGCCACGGCTTGGTGCTCGGGAGTGGTGCAGTGGCACTCAATGTAGAGTTTGTCGCAGTTGTCCTTCACCTTGATGTCGATAATGCTGCCATGGTTGGCAAGCCATTGTTTGGCTCTTACCACGTCATCTGCTGGCAAGGTGAGTATTTCAAGGCCGCGTTCGCTGCGTCCGGCAGTCACAGCGAGTGCTACTGCAATAGGCAATCCTATCATGCCAGTGCCGGGAATACCTACGCCCATGGCGTTTTTGAAAACATTTTTGCTCAGGAAGAGCTTTATCTTCTGCGGCTCGGCACCCAATGTCTCGCATGCTTTGGCTACAGCCAACGATACGGCTACAGGTTCTGTGCATCCTGTTGCAGGCACTACCTCTCGACCAATTAGGTCTATAAGTTGTTTCCTTTCTTGCTCGTTCATCAAGGTTGGTGTTTGTTATGACAATGCTGAAAAAGTATGACGCGGGAGTGGCCGCCGCTTAGCGTGCGGTCACTCACAGCGTGTCATGTTGTTATTTTTGATAGATTTTCTGCCAGTTTTTATATTCGCGTTCGCGCCAAGGACCGTTGTGGTAAACGTAGCTTGCCATTAAGGGGATTACAGTGGTGCCTTCGGCGTATACCATCTGCTGGAGCTGTTCGCTTACCTTGCCCCAGGAACCAGCTTCGAGAAGGGTAGAACTGGAGCATGCACCGTCGCGTACGTCTGCCACGGTGATCTGGATAGCATATTTGTGCATGGGTACCTCGTGTCCGAGGATTTCGGCGCAAACTACGGTGTCCTGAGCAAAGTTCTTAGGAGTGCCGCCACCTACCATGAAGAGACCAGTTTCGGGCGCAGCCATTTTGATCTTGGTGAGTTCCACAAAGTCACATACAGAGTCGATGCTGAGGTAGGGTTTGCCTTCCTGTGCACGAACCCACTGGTGTTTGCCGATACCGAAGCCGGCGCTACTATCGCTGAAGGCGGGACAGAAGATAGGTACACCGCATTCATAGCAGGTCTGGATGAGGCTGTCTTTTTTTACTGCACGGCCTTCATGGAGCCATTTGCCGAGTTCGTAGATGAACTCACGCGAAGAGTAGGGGCGAGCCTCCAGCATGTTGGCAAGTTCGAAGGTTGCGTTGTCGCAAGCCTGGAGCTCTTCCTCGTCGATGAATGTGTCGTAGATACGGTCGATGTAGAGGTCGCGTAACACGGTGTCGGGAACAACGTTCTCTTTAGTGCCAATATAATGTTTGAAACCAAGTGCCTCAAAGAGGTCCATGTCGATGATAGAAGCGCCAGTGCTAACTACCACGTCCACCATTTTGTTTCTTACCATGTCAACATAAACCTGCATACAACCAGCAGCAGAGGTTGAGCCGGCAATGGTGAGGATGTTGGTGCACTCCTTCTCTGCACACATCATCATGAGGATGTCTGTAGCGCGAGCGGTGTCACGACTGGTGAACGACATGTGGCGCATAGCATCAATAAGCTGAGTAGAATCGTAGCTCTTAATGTCTATGTGTTGAACGGTTTCTTTCAAAAGATCTTTCTTTTCCATTTTATCTAAAAATTATTAGTTTACAATACTAATGTTCAAATGTTTATTCGTCAACATTACGTTGATAGTGAAATGCAAAGATACAAATAATATTTGAATGGGCAATTTTATTTTTTCGCAGCCAACGGTTGTTGTGAAGAAAGACTTATTGGGGACGGCTTTCTTCGTAACTTATAGGTGGTTCTGTTTGTATTTCGTTTTGCGTCGTTCGAACTCCATTTGTGAATGGAACCTAGAAGAATCCACGACGAAACTATGCCGGATGAATAAATCGTATTCGCTTCGGTTTCCTATTTCCAATACTCCTCTGTTTGCATTGAGGTGTTGCAGAGTTCAGTGAAGTGATATACAATATAACGGCAAAAGATTATTATAATTGGGCGTTGTATGAAAAAAGTCCACAATACATTTGATGGAATTGCGGACTGAGGGTATTACCAAAGCAAATAGGTAGAACTTTAGTTTTGCTGGGCGACTTGTTGATTGGCGTTGTCGGCATGTGATACGATGATTATGCTGAGTTCGTAGAGCAGGTAGATGGGGAGCGACACCACACATAGGGTGAAAGCGTCGCCACTGGGGGTGATCACGGCAGCTATGCATAGGATGACGACTATGGCATGCCTGCGATAGCTTTTCATCATCGGGCTGTGGAGAAGTCCCATTTTTGCAAGCAACCAGCATACCACAGGCATCTCAAACACTACGCCCATGCATAAGCTAAGCATGAGGAGTGTAGAAATATAGGAGGTGAGGGTGATATGGTTGGCTACGTCGACACTAACCTGATAGGTGACAAGGAAGCGAAGTGTGAATGGGAAGATGACGAGGTAGTTGGTTGCTACGCCTATAATGAACATGAGGAACCCAAATAACAATGCTTGTCGCAACCGCGAGGCTTCGTGGGCATAAAGGGCGGGCGCCAGATATTGCATGAGGCTGTATAGTATGTAGGGTGACACGAGGAAGATTCCTACCCAGAATGATATCTTGAGATGTATCATGAATTGCTGAGCCAGTTCTACGTTGATGAGTTCCATGGAGAAGGTGCTGTCTCTGACTATTCGATCAAGTAGCCGGTATGTAACAAAGGTGCTATGGCTGGGGGCTAGCACCATGTCGAATAGCGGTGTTTTTAGAAAGAAGGCTGCCACCATGCCTATCAGGGTGGCAGCAATGATTCGGATGAGCGTGGATCGAAGCTCGTCGAGATGTTCCCAGAATGTCACAGCGGCGCGATTTATTGGTTAGAGTCGTTGAATTCGCTGTCGGTGCTGTTTTTATTGTCCTTGACTTTGTCGGCTTTCTTCTCGTCGAGGCCGTTCATACCGTCGCGGAAACTCTTAACGCCTTTACCAACGCCGTGCATAAGCTCGGGTATTTTTTTGCCGCCAAAGAGTAGCAATACTACAATGACGATGAGGATTATTTCTGTAGTGCCAAGATTGAGTAGTGTCATGATGGTAATATTTTTTATGTGTTGTTTCGGTAGTCGATGGAGATGTTAAACAATAATTCACTTAGTGAAGAATCGGCTTTTCTCTTTGAAGCAGATTCCTAGTCTTTGCTCACGCTTGTGTTTTGAGATGTTCTGCATAGTCATTGATGCGCAGCATCTCTCTGGGTATGTCGATACCTTGGGGGCAGTGTGCTATACACTTGTTGCAACCGATGCAGTGGTCGGCTTGACGGAGCTTGGGTACCGAGCGGTCGTAGCCTACGAGGAAGGCACGACGGGCTTTTCTGTATTCTCGTTTATCGGCAGAAGAGGCTTGGTCGAGATCGGTATCGTCAATGATATTGCCTTCATTGAGGCATCGGTTAAAATGCTGGAACACGGAGGGTATGTCTATGCCATAGGGGCAAGGCATGCAGTATTTGCAGCCAGTGCAGGGTACCATAGGGTAGTTGGCATAGACGGCGGCGATGTCTTCCAATATATCGAACTCCTTCTCATTGAGCGGTTTGAGAGGGGAAAAGGTGCGGATATTATCTTGTAGATGCTCCATGTAGGTCATGCCCGAGAGCACGGAAAGTATGCGTGGCATGGAGCCTGCAAAGCGGAATGCCCACGAGGCGATGCTGGCCTCAGGCTCGATGGTTTTGAGTTGTTGGGTGGCGTGTTCTGGCAGTTCTGCCAGGCGACCACCGAGCAGTGGCTCCATAACGAAACAGGGGATACCGCGCTTGTCTGCCTCGGCGTAAAGGTATTCGGAGTTGGTGTTGCGTTCGTTCATCTGCTTTGCGTGTCGGTAATCGACAAAAGAGTGCTGTATGAGGACGTGGTTCCAGTGTACCTTGTCGTGCATGGCCATACAACGATCAAAGACGGCGATGTCACCGTGGTAGGAGAATCCAAGGTTGCGGATACGACCTTTTTCTCGTTGCTCGATAAGCCAGTCGAGAAGACCATTGCTAATGAAACGGCGTTCGAAGGCCTCCATGGGAGAAATCTCCCGTTCGCCTTCTCTTGCACCCATGCCGATGCCATGGAGCTTGAGGAAATCGACATAATCGACCTGGAGGTACTTCAATGAGTTTTCAAATATCTCTTTGCTCTTCTCGAACGACCAAGTGGTGGGTGAGTAGTTGGAAAGCTTGGTGCTGATGCGCCATTCGCTGCGGGGGTGGCGTGCCAGAGCAATACCAGTGGCTTTCTCTGAACGGCCTTTGCAGTAAGGCGGTGCGGTGTCGAAGAGGTTGACACCATGGGCTAAGGCGTAATCGACAAGGTTGTTAATTTGTTCTTGGTCCAACTCTGCATCCTGTTCGTTGCCATTCTCTGTAGGTAGGGTGGGGAGTCGCATCATACCATATCCGAGAAGGGAAATCTTGTCACCGCTTTGGTCTGTACGATAGGTCATCTTGTCGGTTGGTACTTCGCCCACTTGACCGCCTTCGGATTTTATTTCATTGGGATTATCGCAGCCAGCCATGAGGGCTGCCGTTGCTATGGTGCCAGCACCCAATGACTTGAGAAACTGACGTCGGGAAATATCTTTTGACATAGATAGTTGATTTTTTTACGTTAGGGGAATTGTTTGGTTTAGTCGGATTAGCGCTGTTCGGCATGCTGTTTGGCCGAGTGATGTTTTTTCTTGTTCCACAAGCCGTAAACTTCGCTAACATTGCTTGCGGTAACAAATGCGCTAATCTCGTTGTCGTTTATATACTTCATGAGAGCAGCAAAGTCTTCTTTGCTGAGCAGAGCTTCGAGTTCGGTGGAATGCTGTTGTGTGTATCCTCCGATGACGTCGTAGAGAGTGCATCCTCTCTCGAGGTCGTTGATAATGAAGAATCTAATTTGCTCTATTTGCTGCGATACAATGCAGACTCTCTTTCTGTTGTTGAGCAATGCAGTGAAATAATCTACGATTACGCCGTTGAGCCATGTGCCTATTAGACCGATGATCACCATGCGCGGATCGTTGATGAGGAACGCTGAGCAACAGATGATACCGCCGGCTATGGTGACAGATTTTCCAATGTCGAAATGCAAATACTTGTTGACTATCTTGGCTAAGATATCCAGTCCGCCAGTAGATGCGTTGATGGAAAAGAGTATGGCTTGAGAGATGCTGAGCAAGAGTATGAAACATAGTAGGTCAAACCATAGATTTCCCATGATGCTTACAGTGCCATCCATACCAGGAACGGGAATAGCCAGATTCTCCCAAGGAAGCAACTGTTCTTCCCATTTGACCATAGGACCGAGGATGAGGGCTGTATAGACTGTCTTGGCACCGAACTCTTTGCCAATGAGCACCCAAGCCAGTACCAGTAGGATGGCGTTGATGAGTAGTATCATGCGCTCTACTGGGATGATGCCACCTGTGATTTGTGTGAGCACGATGGAGAGACCCGAGATGGAGCCAATGATGAGGCTAGAGGGTACGAGGAAGTAGTTGACGGAAGCGGCTACCACAACCATACCTATAGTCATCACAAATAGGTCTTTCCAAAATTTGGCTGATATCAGGGCATGGCCTATCATTAACCAGAAGTCTTTGGTCGCTAATTGTTTTATATCGTTGATGATTTCGCTCATTGTGTTTGTTATTTATTAGGATATAATTAATCGTGGATATGGACCTGGCGACCTTCTACATGGATGGCACTGAATGGACGAGCGGGACATAGGTTTTCGCAAGCTCCGCAGCCGATACATTTGTCGGAGTTGACCACAGGTCTCTTTAAGGTCATTACTAGTTCTGGGTCGTCGTCGGGATTGATAGGTACCATGGTGATAGCTTCGGTGGGGCAATGGCGTGCACAATTGCCGCAACTTACGCCTTCGGCAACAGGAAGGCACCCTTTGTGGTAAACCACGGCTATACCAAAGTGGATGGCACTCTTCTCGGCAACGTCAATCTTCTTGATGGCACCTGCCGGACACACTTCAGAGCAGCGAACGCATTCGGGACGGCAATATCCGCGTTCGAAACTCATCTCGGGCTGCATGAAATGCGCAAGTTCTTTTGATGGACGCAGAACCCCATTGGGACATTCGGCTACACAGAGTTGGCATGAGGTACAATGCTGTTCGAAATGTTTGAGGCTTACGGCTCCGGCAGGCTTGATGGCAGTGGTGCGTATGGGTATCTGCTTGTCTTCTATTATAGCAAGACCTCCATCTACTTTGGCTTCCTCGGCTTGCAGCAGACTGGCAGCGCCTACAATTGCGGTAGTAGCAAGGAATTTGCGACGGTCTTCGTCCTTAGGATTATTGTCTGTCACCGTGGCATTGGCTTTGTGGAGTCGGCGGTATTCAACAGCACCTTTGGCGCAGTTGTCTATGCAGTCGAAGCAGGCAACACAGCGAGAATAGTCGATGTGTTTGTTTTCGATATTTATACAATGGGCTTTGCAGTTTCGTTCGCATTTTTTACAGCCTGCACATTTATTGGTGTTGATTACAGGTTTGAGAATAGAAAAGCGTGATAGCGTGCCAAGAATGGTACCTACTGGACAAATAGTGTTACACCAGGTACGTCCGCTGGTGAAAGATAACACACCTATGACTATGAGGGTGATGGTGGCAACCAGAAAGGTTATTCCGCTTTTTATCCAGGTATCAACGGTATAGAAGTTGTAGCTTTCTGCATGCTCTGCCCAGTCTGCTAGTTGGTTATTGATCCATAGATAAATGGGCTGGAAGATGCTGGCTGCTATTCGACCATAGGCACTGTAGGGGGCTATGAGAACTGCAAGGGCGTTGATCCCTAAAACCATCAGTACCACAAACAACGCCAATACAACCCATCTTAACCACTGCATGGGCCGACGATATTGGAATCTATTGCGTTTAAAACGGTTGCCTAACCATGTGAAGCAGTCTTGCATGACACCCATGGGGCAGATAACACTACAGTATATTCGACCGAATACTAGTGTGAGTGCTATCAGTAGCAAAACTACAATGATGTTTATGGCCAGAAGTGCGGGTAATAGCTGGATTTTTGCCATCCAACCTAGATAGTGGTGTATTACTCCTGTAAAATCCAAGAATAACAATGTGATACCTACAAAAAATATGCAGGCAAGTACGGTACGTATTTTTCTTAACATATTGCTGTGAAATTAGTTACTGATAAATAAAGATGGTGCTATTTGATGCCGCGAGCTTTTTTGATGTACTCGTAGGCTTCATTGATTCTTCGGAATTGCTCTTCTGCTTGTGCTTTGATAGATTCGCCCATGCTTTCCATCTTGTCTGGATGGTATTTCATGGCCAGTCGGCGGTATGCTCGTTTCACCTCTTCGTCGGAAGCTGCAATGTCGATACCAAGCACTTTATAGGGGTCGGTACCCTGCTGAGTGTAGCTGTTTCCGCTCTGTCTTCTGTATTTGCCTTGATTGTTGGTGTCTTGCCCCCAACCACTATTGTTGTTCGTATAGAAGCTTCGGTAACGTTCGTTGATAGATATGGTATCGCTATAGGTGATGCCCAAATGACGACGAATGGTGTTGAGTACGTTAGTTTCATTAGATGAGAGTCGTCCGTCAGCTACTGCCAGACTGAAAAGAAAGTCGTAGAGGTGGTAGCGGGTAGAATAGTCTGTGTTTTGCTTGATTTGATAACAGAGAGGGGGCAGATCTATTTCTTGCTTGAGAATGTCTCGCAAGGCCAACAAAAGCTGCTTTGAATCGTCATCAGAATAGTTTTTACGAAGAAATTTCTTCACATGAACGAGCTCGCTTTGTTTTATTTCCCCGTCGGCTTTCATTACTGCAGCGATCAGTACAAGCAGAGCTATAAAGAGGTCGTTTACGGTGCCGGTATTCTTATAAGGCCCATTAGAGCGCCTTGTGGATTGGTTGTTGACATCACCCATGTCGATAGACGGATTTGGAACAATTCTCTTCCCAATCCAATAACCAAGCAAGGCTCCTATTGGGCCTCCAACTGACCATCCTAAGCCTGTCATACCTATATGAAATATGGTTCGAAATATTTTGTTTTCCATATTGTTGTCAGTGTTTCTTATTTATTGCAGCGTAGCTGCCAGAATGCAATAGAGGCTGCTGCTGCTACATTAAGTGAATCAACGTTGTTCTGCATGGGAATCTTTACAATATAGTCGGCCTGCTTGATGATGTGCTGAGGGAGCCCGTCGCCTTCTGTGCCCATGATGATGGCCAGCTTCTCTTCGGTTATTAATGATGGATCGTCGATAGAGATTGCGTTATCGCTGAGGGCTAATGCAGCGGTCTTGAATCCTAATTTATGAAGTGACGATATAGGTGCGTTGATCCACGTCCAAGGTACGATGAATACAGTGCCCATGGAGACACGTACCGAACGACGGTTGAGAGGATCGCTGGCTGTAGGAGTACAGAGGATAGCATCGATACCTAGAGCTGCTGCTGCACGGAATATGGCACCCGTATTAGTCGCGTTGACCACATTATCAATTATTGCAATGCGTGTGGCATGTTGGCATATCTCCTCTACAGAGCGTGGCATAGGACGTCGCATTGCGCACAGCACACCTCTCGTAAGGGTAAAACCTGTAAGTTGTGCTAATAGGTCCCTGGGCCCAGTATAGATGGGTATGTCTCCACATTGTTTGATAATAGTCGCTGCATCGCCTTCGATATGTCTGTTTTCGCACAAAAGTGAGATGGGGGTGTATCCTTTTTGTAATGCGATAGCTATCACTTTAGGACTCTCGGCTATGAAAATGCCTTTTTCTGGCTCTAACCGGTTCCTCAATTGTGTTTCTGTTAGGGTGGAAAAAACTTCTAATCCCGGATGGTCGATCGACTGTATCTCAATAACTGGCATAGTATAATTGATATTGTGTCGTTTTTCTAATTTATTCTAAAATATTTTGATAATTAAAAATATGATAATTATGAATATTGATACGTTGAATTAAATTATTTCTTTAGTGCGTTTGCCTGCTTAGCAAAGGTAAATAATTCGGTTGGTAGATGGCAATAGCCTTTGGGATTTTTGTCGAGGTAGTTTTGATGATATTCTTCGGCTGTGTAAAAGTTCTCTAAAGGAAGAAGCTCGACGGCTAAGGGAACTGGTTGATGTAACTGTACTTCTTTGAATACGTCGTCGATGATATCACGATCGCTCTCGTCAATATAATATACGCCAGTACGATATCGAGTCCCTTGGTCATGTCCTTGTTGGTTGACGCTGGTTGGGTCGATAGCCTTAAAAAAGAGCTGTGTAAGGAATGTTAGTGATATCTCGTCGGGGTTATAGGTGACGTGTACTGTTTCGGCATGGCCTGTGGTGTCGGTATAAACTTGTTCGTAAGAAGGGTTGGCTTTGTTTCCGTTGGCAAATCCTACTTCTGTAGATACAACTCCGCGTATTTGCTTAAGATAATGTTCGGTGCCCCAAAAGCATCCACCGGCAAAATATATTTCTTTCATTTCTGTTTTATGATTATTAGTTGAATTGTTTCTTCTTGGATTGTATTAGTGATGATTAAAAAATAACTTGAGATAATGTTAAGTATGCTTTATCCCATCTTGTCGGCTATATAGACATTTGCGATTTTGCAAGAGGGGAGTAGCTGGTAAAATGCTCAAAGGTTCTCCGGACCTTTTCGTCATCAATCGTGTAGCTTGTTCTCCGCTTTGCTTCGCTCAGCTCGAAATCTCTTCGAGAACGCTATCGAGCTTCACTGAAGCTCTTCATACTCCATCTTCGCAATGTGAAAATAGCTCGACAATCTAGTCCAAATCATATCACCCGAACTATGGTCGGTAACTGAAATGAAGCTAACTTCTTTCTCCATAATCACTTATTTGATTTTCGATTTTTTATGTGTTGACCTAGATCTACGTCAGATATTGCTCGTTTTTGATATGTTTATATATTATTAGCGTAAATGAGTTGTGAAAATCAAATGAATACATAATGTGAACTAGTCTTTGGAAAGTGCTAGATATTGGTTGATGGCTGCTTCTATCACATCGTCCATGTCGTAATAACGGTATTCTGCAAGACGTCCGCCAAAAAGAACATGGGACTCTTTGTCGGCTAGTGCTTTGTATTGCATGTAGCGAAGGCTGTTTGCTTCGTCGTTGATGGGATAATAGAAGTCGGATCGTAGCCATGTCGTTCTGTGAGCCAAGGAGTTGTCACCTTA
>JAZUDW010000077.1:0-7981 GCA_045639845.1 Bacteroidales bacterium | reverse complement strand
ATAATGGCAATAACGACGAGAAGCTCGACAAGGGTAAAGCCGTTATTATCCCCTCCCCCGTTATATTTGAAATTTTTGTTCATTTCAATCTCCCAATAGATCTAATAACGACGTTTGGTTTTAACGAAAATCGCCGGGATTTTTTGACGTCCCCGCTTTTAGACAATATTATACGTTAAGTTGCTCAAGACAAATATGTTTTGTTTAAAAAATTGTTTATAAAAGAAATAACTTTTAAATGAAACGATTATGCCTTTTGTGTACTTTTGCAAACCGAAAAAAGTTATGAACAGGTTGTAAAAATGAAGGAAATAATACCTATAGCTTGCGATCATGCAGGCTTCGAACTGAAAGAAAAAGTAAAGAAAGTGCTTGAAAACAAAGGTTTTGATGTTAAAGACTTTGGTACCTATAGCACAGATAGTTGCGATTACCCTGATTATGCTCATCAGTTGGGCAGTGCTATCGAAAAAGGTGAATTCAAGCGTGGTATAGTGATTTGCGGTAGCGGCAACGGTGTGCAGATGACGGTGAATAAATACCGCCATGTGCGTTGTGCCCTTTCTTGGACTCCTGAGATAGCACGTCTTGGCCGCCAACACAACGACTGCAACGTAGTATCTATCCCTGCACGTTTTGTTGAAGAGAGTGTGGCTATGGAAATATTGAATGCCTTCCTTGATACGCCTTTCGAGGGTGGTCGCCATCAGCGCCGTGTTGAGAAAATTAGTAATCTGCTTTAATTTTTAATACATCAAACTATGGAGAAAGAGGGATATAACCACTTTATGGATCTCACAGCACGGTCTATGAATCGTGCTATAAAAGAGAACCGTGTGGTGAAGGATATAAATTATCCGTCGCCTCTTTCTTCTGTGGCTTCTCATCTTGCCTATCAGATGCGTCGCACTATAGAAACGCTGGATGAAGAGCTGTGCCGTTTTGAGAAGAATTTTCAGGATAAGAACAATAAAGTTCTTTGGGCTTGTGACTACGACGATGTGTTCAACCATTTGAAAAACATCATTAAAGATCAACAAATAAAAAGTTATACGGCTCTCGATTCATTTGATGACAGGTTGATGAAAGAGCTGGGTATAGGTTATTTTGTTAAAGATCATAAGCTCAATGCCGCTAGCAATGGTCAGATGACTCTTTTCGAAGCAGATCGTATGGTGGCCGAGACTGGTTCTTTGTTGCTTATCAACAGAAATATGGGCTTTGCCAAAAGCCTCAACAACCAGTCTGTCAATGTGGGATTTGTAACTATCGACCACATACTGGCTACGTTGCAGGTTGCTACCATGTTTACAGATACGTTGCAAAGAGTGTCCCCTACCCTAGCCAAAAACAATAGTGGCAGCAACATGCTTTTCAGAGGTTCTTCTCATTGTACCACTTATCTTATTATCGTTGACAATCAACGTTCATCTGTACTTCGGAATCAACAGCTTCGCGAAATTTATGCTTGCATAGATTGCGATCATTGCAAACAAGCATGCCCTATTGATCAGCTTATTGGTTTCGAGCCATACGATAACGTGATTACCGGTCCTCGGGCCAAAGTATTGCTGCCTTATCTTGAGACCATGCAAGGCTACAACCACATACCTTTCGTATGCACCATGTGCGGTAAATGCGAAGAGGTATGTCCGATGCATCTGCCCTTGCGCCAGATGATGGTAGTGGCTAAGCGCGATATTGATGCAAACAAATGTGCAGATAATCAGATATCAACATACATTGCAAACTATAGGAAGCACCTTTCCGATAGGAAGAAAATGAATCGTTCTGCCTGGTTGCGACAACGAAAGTGGAACTCTTACCTTTCTTCTACGATTACCGAAAACAGAGAGTTGCCTAAAATGGTATCGCCTACTTTCAATGAGGTGGTGCTCTCTTCAAAGAAAAAAAAATAGTTCCTCTTTCCGATGATCTGAGAAGTTTGAGTGATAACAAAGATAATCCGATATCCATTTTTCGGTGAAGAAAGGTTGTTTCCTGCTTATCGAAAAATGGTTTTTTCATTCTCCGCAACCTAAATGTACATTGCTATGGAAGAAAATAAAATATTCAATATAAATGATATAGAAAAACTTAAAACAGTTTTTTCATGTATCGACAATACTACTCTTGAAGGTGCCGACACTCGCATGAAAGTGCAAACGCTCTGCAACAACACCCTCAGTATGGTTGATAGCGATCGGGGGGTGCAACATGTAGCTGCTATTTGTGTTTATCCTACCTTTGTGCGGCAGACGAAACAACTGTTGGAAGGTAGTGGAATACATGTGGCTTCTGTGGCTGGTTCTTTTCCTGCAGGCCAGTCGCCTATCGAAGTCAAAGTCATGGAGGTACGCTATGCTCTCGACGAGGGAGCCGACGAGATAGACATGGTGCTGTCTCGTGGTAGTTTCCTGGAGGGCGAGTATCAAAAAGTCTTCGATGAGATAGCTACCTTGAAAGCCCTTTGTTGTGATCGTCATCTCAAAGTGATTCTCGAAACAGGAGAGCTTGTCACTCCCGATAATATATACAAAGCCAGTATGCTCGCTATGGAAGCTGGTGCCAACTTCATCAAGACATCTACAGGGAAAATCTCCGTTTCGGCTACTCCCGAAGCTGCCCGTGTGATGCTCACAGCCATAGCTGACTTCAAAGCCAAAACGGGACATCAAGTAGGATTCAAAGCAGCTGGCGGTATCTCCACTCCCGAGCAGGCCTTGGAATATTACGATTTAACATTTAATATCCTTGGCGCTGAATATGCAAACAATCAGTATTTTAGAATAGGTGCTAGCCGACTCACCAATCGTCTCTTTTCACTTTTAACACAATAAAAGTACCAACTTTCATTACTTTTTTGTTTCTTTGCAATAGTTTTATGTTCTAAAAAGTATTGTGTATATAGCTGGTATTATTTGTATTACATTTACTTTTTTGAATTAAATTTAACTTAAAAAAAGTAAAAATATTTATTAATATATGAAACCTCTTCGCAAGAAGCTTGCCCAGTTCACTATCCCTCAAGAAGTAAAAGCCAAAGGTGTGTATCCCTATTTTACTCCTATCTCTAGTGCTCAGAATACTGAAGTTATCATCAACGGGCAGAAGGTACTTATGTTAGGATCCAACTCCTATCTTGGTCTCACCAACCATCCTAAGATCAAAGAAGCTGCCATTGCTGCTATTAATAAATACGGTAGCGGTTGCGCTGGTTCTCCTTTCTTGAATGGAACACTCGATATTCACCTCGAACTTGAAAATGAGTTAGCTGAATTTCTTCATAAAGATGGCGTGATGCTCTTCTCGGCTGGTTTCCAAGCCAATGCCGGTACCATCAGTGCTATGACAGGCCGCAACGATTACTTGATCTACGATGCACGCGATCACGCCAGTATCATAGAAGGCACTCGTATCACCTATGCCAATACCTTGAAATATAAACACAACGATATGGCCGATTTGGAGCGTGTTCTTCAACGCTGTCCTATCGATGCCGCCAAGCTTGTGGTAGCCGATGGTGTGTTCAGTATGGAAGGCGACATAGCCCTTGTTCCCGAGATGAAGAAAATCTGTGATAAGTACGATGCCACGCTTATGATCGACGAGGCTCACGGCCTGGGTGTTTTAGGTAGCGAAGGACGAGGCACCTGCGATCACTTCGGCTTACTCGACGATGTAGATATCATCATGGGAACCTTCAGTAAGTCATTGGCTTCCGTAGGTGGTTTCATAGCTGCCGATAAAGACAGTATCAACTTTATGAAACACAGCGTTCGTCCCTATATCTTCACTGCCAGCATACCTCCTTCGGCTACAGCCTCGGTGATGGCAGCTTTGAAGATTATGCGTTCCGAGCCTGAACGTCGTGAAAATCTTTGGAAGGTGACAAACCATGCCATGAAAGCCTTCACCGATCTTGGCTTTGAGATAGGCAACACCGAAACTCCTATCATACCCCTCTATGTTCGCGACAATGATAAGACATTCATGCTCACACATATGCTTCTCGAAGAGGGTGTTTTTGTGAGCCCTGTGGTCTCACCTGCCGTATCTACCGAAGATACCCTTATTCGCATAGCCCTTATGGCCACACACACTATCGATCAGATCGATTTCGGTATCGAAAAGATAGTGAAATGCTTCAAAAAGCTCGATATTCCTCTCAATCATTAATATAAACCAACAAGTTGTGTTTTGTCGTAATCGATGAACGCAACTTGTTTTACATTACAGCACAGTCATGTCAACCAACAATACACTTATAATCAAAGAAGTTACCACCAAACGCGACATACGCAAGTTTGTGAAATTCCAGTGGCGTTTGTTCAAAAACGTACCCACCTACATTCCTCCTCTGATGATGGACGAAATGGCCCTGCTTACCTCTAAGAACCCCTCCCTTGAGCATTGCACCCACAAAATGTGGCTCGCCTATCGCAACGGAGAGATCGTGGGCCGTGTAGCCGCCATTATCAACAATAAGATCAATGAGCATTGGAACAAGAAAGCCGTACGTTTTGGTTGGTTTGACTTTGTTGAAGATATAGAAGTCTGCAAAGCGCTGCTCGACAAAGTGATAGAATATGGTCATCAGCACGGACTCAATGAAATCGAAGGTCCTTTCGGTTTCAACGATATGGACAAAGAGTGTTGGGTCACCGAGGGCTTTGACCAGCGCCAGAATATCACCACTATCTACAACCCAGAATATTACATCACCTTTATCAAGCAGTTGGGCTACGAAGAAAAATGCCGTTGGGGTCAGCATTCCATGCCCGCCAGTCAACCTATCCCCGACAAAGTGGCCCGTCTCAACAATCTTATTCTTGAGAAATACCACCTTAAGCTCGTCCGTTTCAAGAAGCGCAGCGAGGTGATGCCCTATGCCATCAAGTTCTTCCAAACCTACAATCAGTCGTTCAAAGACCTTTACGACTTTGTGCCCCTCACCGACAAAGAGATCAACTGCTATATCAAGCAGTATTTCCCCTTCCTGAATCTCGACTTTGCCAATTTCGTTGTCGATGAAAACGACAATCTCGTGGCTTTCGGCCTCAGCCTTCCTTCGCTCAACGAAGGCTACAAGAAAGCCAATGGTCGCATGTTCCCCTTTGGTTGGTACCACATTCTCCACAGTCTCCACCATTTCGATACCATCGACCTCTTGCTCAACGGTGTACACCCCGATTGGCAGCGCCGCGGCGTTCACTCTATCTACTATGCCGAGATGAACCAAAATGCTATCAAGCATCAAGTGAAGACTGCCTATACCAATCCCCAGATTATCGGCAATGAAGCCGAAAAGATCTGGAACACCACCTACGATACCAAGCCTTTGATGACTCGTGCCATCTTTGGCAAAAAGATATAACCATCCCTTTAGGCTACCTCTGCTGTGGAGAGAAACCCCATCTGCTGATAACTCTCCATAGCAGAGATACTATGAAGGTCGTTGGATTCTCTCATGAATCCACAACCAAACCCATAAAATGAACTTCGTATTTTATATAAACCTTTAAAAACCAAGTATTATGATCAAAAAAACTATTTTATTCCTGTTTGCTTTCCTGGCATTCGCCTCTCTCAATGCCCAGACGGTGGTAGATAACCTCACCACCAAACACCATCGCCCACAGGGCCTCCCCTCCCCTACTACCGTGACTTTTTCGCAAGTCAACGACACCACGCCGTTGCTTATGGACATCTACTATCCCGAGCATCGCCGTCCCGACAGTACCGTAGTAGTCTATTTCTTCGGAGGCGGTTTCTTCTCGGGAGCTCGCGACAGCAGTTCCGCCCTCTATGCCGTCGATGCCCTGTTGAAACAAGGCTATGTGGCCGTCAGTGTAGATTACCGATTGGGTCTGCGAATGGTCAATTTCGACACTGTGAAAGTGTCTCGTATCACCAATGTGTTCTACTACTCCATAAACATGGCCGTAGAGGACTGTTCTCAGGCCGTGCAGTATTTGGTACGTCACAGCCGAGATCTTGGCTTAAAACCCGAAAAAATGGTACTTACGGGCAGTAGTGCAGGGGCCATCACAGTACTGCAAACCGATTATTGCCGTTGCAACGACCTTCCGCAGGCTTCGGCTTTGCCACAGGGATGGAAGCCTCTGGCCGTGATACCTTACAGCGGTGCTGTACTATGTCATAAAGGCGATATGCACTATCGCCAAACACCGGCACCCACTTGTTTCTTCCATGGCACCTACGATAAGATTGTGAACTATAATCGTTTCCGTTCTACAGGGCGCAACATACTTTATGGCTCCAATCAGTTGGCCAAGGTGTTCCAAAAGAACCGCTATCCCTATTGGATTATGCGCTTTCAAGATCGAGGTCACGAAGTCAGCGTGTATCTGCCCAATACCATACAGGAGTTCAACGCTTTTGTTGAGACAGCTTTGGCTCAGCGTGTCACCTTCTACGATGCCACCTGCGAAGATGCGGCCCTCAAGGAGAGCCCCTATTCGCACTTCAATATCTTCAACCTCTATTTCGGCGGTGGCAAGTCGCGTAAGAAATAGTTCCTAATCAGCAGTATATAAATAGAATGGGTGCGGCCTCATTATGAAGTCGTACCCATATTTATAAGGTTCGGCAAGTCCATAGGGTGCAGCCCCCATTGGTGTAGCGGTAGGCTTAAAATAAAACCGTGCAGGTCGTGGTCTAATAGGCTATGCTTTGTTCGTAGAGAAATTCGGGTGCAAAGCCTATATTGTTGACTCAGTCAATAAAGAATGTGTTGAGTCTGAAAACTTTTGAAGTATGTTTATCTGTATGTTATCTCTCGTTTTACAATGGTGACATTTTCTTTTCTTGAGGATCCTTACTGTGTGGCGGTAGTCGTCTTTTTTCATAGCGGGAGGAAAGGTGTACGTCGGGTCAATTTATCTTGTGGCAGTAGTCCCAGTTGGAATTGAATAGGAATACATGATATTCTTCGGCCTTGTATTTTGATAGAAAACAGTCCAGTTCATGCTCGTCAGCCTTGTCTGCAACATAAGCAGCCCAAGGATAGGAGCATCCGACTCCATCTGGAAAAAGGACGAAATACCCATTATCCTCTGTAAATCCCCCTATTCCCTTTATGTCCATAGTCAAACTACCATCGTCAATTCTTCCAAGTGGACGTATATTAGTTATTTCGCAGCAATTTCGTGATTCTATGTTCCTTATAAAACCTAGAAAATATGTAGTATCAGAGATAAGACGGCATGACATTTCCGCATCGTAAACGAAACCCGGTTTGCATTTTTTAGATAATTCGATGACAGATGCTCTGTATTCTTTTGATAATACAGGAGTTTCGATACTATAGTCTGTATCAATAAAAGAATCCGTGGTGAAATCAGCCGTTATCACAGGACATGAGGAATCATTGTTGCAACACGCCGTCAGCAGCATTGTGGCTGCGAGGGCCATAATCAGGCCAAAAAGTGTCTTTTTCATGATGATATATTTTTAAAAATTTCCGTTGGCTCCACTATGGTCGCCGACTTCAGCTGACGTTAAAGAAATCCCTAGAACTGATATCTCCGAAAGTTGCTCCCTTGGATAAGAAACTGAAGAAGCCATAATACGCATCTGTTGCGCTATAACGCTCTGTATGTCAGTCTTTGTGATCATAGCTAGAATGTTTTTCTCAGGTGCAAAGATACGACTATTTTTTCGAATTTAAACTTATTTCCATTACGAATGGATATTTATTTCCATTGTAAATGGATATTAGCGTCTCACTTCCCGAAGATGTCGCTTTGCTTGAGGAGCCTTCCGGTGTGGCGGTGGCCGTCTTGGGTCACGAGGGTGAGGAGGTAGGCGGCTTGGGGGCGGGAGGTGAGGTCGAGGGTGTAGCGGCCGTTGCCGGTGGCGGACAGCTCAACCTGCTCGGTGCGGCCCATGATGTCGGTGAGGTAGGCGGCGGAGATGGGCTGCTGGCCGGAGTATTCGATGTTAACGCGCTGGCGGA
>JAZUDW010000076.1:0-5844 GCA_045639845.1 Bacteroidales bacterium | reverse complement strand
CAGAGGAGCTAACAGCTACACATAACGCAGAGGAGCTAACAGCTACACATAACGCAGAGGAGCTAACAGCTACACATAACGCAGAGGAGCTAACAGCTACACATAACGCAGAGGAGCTAACAGCTACACTTACTGTATTGGAGCTAACAGCGATAGCCTTACTGATCACAAAAAAATTAGAAATCAAGTTTCCATTTGCCATCCACTTTCACCAGATGGTATTCCTCGTCGCTGGTGGCTGCAGTGGTGTTGAATGCCGACGTCATGGTGGTAGTGGCTTTCACGATGGCCGATGTTCCGCTCTCGTCGATTTCGGAGGCGGTGATCTTGTAGTCGGTCACACAGAGTTTGAGCATTTCGTAGTTCTCTACAGTCGATTCACGAAGGTTCTCGTCGCTGGTGGTGCACGAGAATGCCGTGTTGTAGTCGCCGTCATGGAGAGCTGCTAGGAATGTCTCGGTCACGTTGATAGGCGTGTTGGTGTCGGAGCATGCGGTCATGGCAAAAACTGCTGCCAAAGCAAGGATCAAAAGACGAAGGTGTTTCATTGTATTCTGTCCGTTTTAAATGTTATATTTTTTTGAGTTGCAAATTTGGGCGTTGGATACAATGTTATACATTGGTTGTCTTTGTGTTAAAAACAAACGAACCCAAATATGCAGATTGCAAAAATACATCTTTTTTTCTAATGCTCGCTCCACTTCAAGAGAAAAAGTGTACTTTTGCGGTTCGTTTTCAATGTATAAAATAGCAAGGATAGTAATATAATATAACGAATATCAGTATGGTAGTAATTTATGGTTTGTTGTATGGTTGTATCATTTCCCTTTGTTTCAGCTTTGGGCCTGCCTTTTTCACCCTGCTGCAAACCAGTGTGAAGTATGGTTTCAAGAAAGCTTATCCTATTGCTTTCGGCATCAACGCAAACGATGTCATTGTGGTAACGCTACTCCTGAGTGTGTTCAGTAGTGTGGATATGCAGGAGGTTATGCATCGCCCCATTGCAGCCGCCGTTGGCTCGTTAGCGTTGCTGGCCTTTGGCCTTTACACCATATTTGGCAAGCGTCAGGATGCCTCTGCTCAGGGTACTGCACTCAACGAAGTGCGGCCTATTACCATATATTTCAAAGGCCTTACCATCAACATGATCAATCCTATGATATGGATTTTTTGGGCAGGCTTCGTTACTGCGCCTTCGCTGATGGGCAATCGTTTTAATTTCACCATTCCCGATGGCAAGTTGTGGCTTCTATTTGTGGGTGTACTCGCGGCTACACTCACTCTCGATATTCTCAAATGCCAGTTGGCATCGCTGCTGCAACCTTTCCTTACGGCCAAGATGCTCAAACTGCTCAATATCCTCATTGGCTTGGTTCTGTGTGGCTTTGCAGTCTATCTAGCTTTGCCTGTTTTGGCTCCCTTTGGTCGCTGACCTTTCGGTTTATTTGTTTATTTCATGATTTGCTGACTCCTTCAAATAAGCAGTTAAGTGATGATAAAAAAATAAATTGTTACGATTTTGCTTTAGATTGTTGAGATCTTTTGGAGTTGAGACGAGGGAGCATAGCGGGCTATGTGACTGAGGGACAAGTTCAAAATAGCAAACAAGATGAAGTAAAAGCGTGTCAAGTTGTCAAATCATAGTGTCCCAAGTTATTTTCTCATCATCACTAAACAAATAAACAGCGAACATCAGAGCCGATGCAGTTGTTGAAAAACGGTGAATGACTATTCCAAGTGATTCTGTTTTCATGTGTTAAGATGGCTGTCGGTCAAAAAAAGTTGTTTCTTGTTATGAGTTTTCCTGATTGTTGATAATGAGGTGGTTGGGTTGTTTTCCGCTATGCATGGGGTAAGCAAAAAATGTAAAAAAATATTGTAAATGTTTGTATTATATATTTTTTTTGTATTTTTGCATTTCGTTAGTCAGCATTGAGTTGGCTAGTAGATATAATAGTTTATAATCAATAAAATTATATAGAAATGACAAAAGCAGAAATTGTATCCGAAATCGCTGCCAAGACCGGTATCGAGAGAGCTGCTATCCAGGCTATCATCGAAGAGTTTATGAACGTAGTAAAAGATCACATGGCCGCTGGTGAAAATGTTTATCTCCGTGGCTTCGGCAGTTTTATCATCAAGAGAAGAGCTGAGAAGATTGGTCGCAACATTTCCAAAAATGTCTCTGTTGTTGTACCTGCACACAACATTCCCGCTTTCAAGCCAGCCAAGCCCTTTATGGACGAAGTAAAGAAGAATGTAAAATAATACTTAACGTTCCTCTTGTTGATCTGTGAAGTGTGATTCTTTACAGGGATCATTGATATTTGCAGTGGTGAGTGATCTGTAACATGGTCACTCACCATTGTTGTTTATTATTTTTGATGTTGAATTGTCTTGATTTTTCATATAGTGATGATAAAAAATAAATTGTTACGATTTTACTTTAGATTGTCGAGATATTTGGGAGTTGATATAAAGAAGTCCAGTGGTCTTCGATAGTGGTTCTCTTTTTTGATCAGTAATCAGTGAGGCTATTGCTGTTTAATTGTTTATTTGAGGGAGTCTGCAATCATCAAATCAACAGATGATCAGATCAACAATAATTCAGTATTGACTGTTCACTGATCACCAAATAATCACATAATTCACATTCGATCGTCCGATGCATATATCGACAAATCCCAATATTGGCAGTTTGTAGAATCCTCAAATCAAGAAATCAACAGATACTGCATACTTTTTTTTTCATAGTGCCGTTACTTATTATCTAAGCTGTAGTTCCTATCTGCGGAAATGCAGCGTATGAAATCATTTTTTGAATAGTATAAAAGGTAGCAATAATTATGACCGAAGAAACTGTACGCCCCTCGTTTGGCAATGATTATGACCGTGGTATCACCCGACGCTTTTTCCGTCGCTGGTGGAAGACTCTCTTGTTGGTGGCTGTGGCCTCGGCTGCCATTAGTCTTGTTGTATCTTTGATGATAACACCTCGTTTCAAATCCTCAGTGGTACTTTTCCCCACCAATTCCAACCGTCTCACCAAGGCTATCACCGCCGATCGTTACAGCCTCGACTTTATGGACTATGGTAGCGAGCGCGACTGCGAATACACCATTCAGATACTCTCATCTCAGGCTATGGAGAATGCTGTGTGCCAGAAGTTCAACCTTATGGAGCATTATGGCATTGCCGAGAGCGATGCTCATCGTCAGTTCAAACTCCACGAGAACTACATGGGTAATATTTCGGTACGTCGCACCGAGTTTCTTGGTGTTGAGGTATCGGTGATGGATGTGGATGCTCAGTGGGCTTCGGATATTGCCAACTTCATTGCTTCGTACTACGATACTCTCTGCCACCAGATCCATGCCGACCGTGCTGCCAATGCTTATTATATTATGGATGGCGTGTGCTGCGAGATGGAACGAGAAATCGACTCCCTCCAACAGGCTGGTGCTAATGCCGAGTTTCTGCAGCTGAAACGTGCCGAGCTGGCCGAGATGCAGACCCGTCGTGCCGAACGCCGTGTGGATATGGACCAACATGTGAGCTACAAGTTCTGGATCGATCAGGCGGCTCCTGCCGACAAGAAAGCATATCCCAAACGTAGCATCGTAGTGCTTCTTGGCACTTTGGGAGCTGTGGCAGTATGCACCCTTGTGCTGCTCTTATGTGAAATGTCCAAACGTCGCAAAGAAGACGAATAGTTTCATTCTATTGTTACTCTCTTCTGTCCTCTGTCTGCATCTATGAATACTCAGAATTGGTTTTCTCGCAATCGAACGCTGCTGGTTGCTCTCTTGGCAACGGTGGCCTTCGTGATTGTCAATTCGTGTCTCTTGGTGCGCGACATACCCTTCTTGGCGCTTCTTCCTTTGGTGGCATTGGCTGTGTTTTTTGTGGTGGCTCGCATCGAAACAGCTATCATGGCTGTAGCACTACTCACTCCCTTTGCTGTCGATTGGGCCATAGTGCCAGGTATGGAGCTTTCTATGCCTGTCGAACCTCTGATGATTCTCATCTCGGTCATCTTCCTGTTCCGTGTGATGGTGGCCGGCACCTACGATAGGAAGATACTCCGTCATCCTGTCACGGCGGCAATACTGCTGTCGTTGGCTTGGATGTTTGTCACCGGATGCACCTCGCAGCTGCCTTTGGTGTCGTTCAAATACCTCTTGGCGCGTTTGTGGTTTGTGCTTCCATTCTTCTTTGCTGCAACCTACATCTTCCGGCAAAAGAAACGTATCTGGCAGTTTGCTTGCTGCTATGCACTGGGCCTTATAGTGGTAATCATCATCTCTACTATCAAAACCGTAGGCAATTTTTCCGACCTACAGACACTCCACCGCGTGATGCGTCCTTTCTATAACGACCATACGGCCTATGGCTGTGTCATTGCGCTCTTCGTCCCTGCTGCCTTCAGCTTTGTGTCCGAGAGGGTGCGGGCTCGCAGATGGGATTGGGTGGTAGTGGCTTCGGCCTTTGTGGTGCTGGTGGTAGGTCTGCTGTTCTCCTATAGCCGTGCAGCTTGGATCAGTGTGATGGCTGCCATCGGTGTATATGTGGCTGTGCGAATGGGTATCAAGGTGAGATGGATGATCATGCTCTTTGGACTAGGCGTGGGCCTCTTCTTCTATCATCAGAGCGACGTGCTCTACAAGCTGGGCAAAAACAAGCAAGACTCCTCCTACGATATAGCCGGTCAGGTGAAATCGATTTCCAATATCTCTACCGATGCATCCAACCTCGAACGACTCAACCGTTGGGCCTCGGCTATCCGTATGTTCAAAGAACGCCCATTGATGGGATGCGGCCCCGGCACATATCAGTTCCTCTATGCCAGTTATCAGCGAAGCTATCAGCGTTCGGTTATCAGCACCGACTTCGGCAACAGGGGTAATGCCCATAGCGAATACATCGGTCCCCTTACCGAGCAGGGCGTGCCTGGTGCGTTCCTTGTGGTATGTGTGTTTATGGCCACCTTCGCCACCGGAGTGAAGGTGTATCGTACTGCTTCCGATCCTAGGGTGGCTCGTATGGCATTGGCTTTCACCCTCAGCCTGCTTACCTACTATGTGCATGGTGTGTTCAACAATTTCCTTGATACCGACAAGCTCTCGGTGCCATTCTGGGGATTCACAGCTGCCGTAGTGGCTCTCGACCTTTACTCTGCCAAACGTGTCGAGGTTGGTAATCCGTCCAAACCTCACCGTTTTGCTTCTCGCACGGCTGTGGTAGCTGTAGCCTTCATGGCTTTGGCTACACCATCTAAGGCTCAGTTCCCCGACTATTTGGCCTACAAAGATACTACGGGACGCATACCATACTATCTTGCTAGTCGTAGCGGCGATTCTATCACCATGGGCGATCTCCTCTATATTGAAGCTCAAAAGTATCTGGGCACGCCCTACCGTTGGGGTGGTAAGACACCCAAGGGGTTCGACTGTGCCGGATTCACCCGCTACCTTTACCTCACCGTTTTCAATATCGAGCTGGCTCCTTCAGCCAGTGGTCAGTATCCTCAGGGACGTAAGATTAAGAACTTGAGAGATATGCGTCGTGGCGATCTGGCTTTTTGGGCAGGACGTCATGGTTCGCACGATATAGGCCACGTGGGGCTCATTATCGATATCGACACCCTTACCAATCAATTTTATTTCATTCATAGTGCTACCTCGGGTGGCATCCGCGTAGATCGTTCCGGAGCCCCCTACTACCAGCAGCGCTATGTGGGTGTGTGCCGGGTGTTGCCCGAGAAGCAGTCGCTAAACCTTCCTATCGACTCTGTTCCTCCTCAGCCCCAATTTCCTTGCTGGCATCCACCTTTTGCTCGTTGAG
>JAZUDW010000075.1:0-30878 GCA_045639845.1 Bacteroidales bacterium | reverse complement strand
TGTGTCGAGCCCGTGGCGCTGTTGGAGGGTGCTCACGAGCTGTGCGGTGTGCTGGCAGCATGAGCAGGCCTGTCATGAGGCGGATCGGCTTCGATGGCCTTCCGTTGTCGGAGCTGTAGTGCTTCTTGAATCCGGACTCGATCACATCCCAGTCTATCAGATTTGCGAGGATGTAGAGCGAATGTTTCTGGTTCAGCATCGATTCGAGATCTCCGAACAGGGTCGCTTGGTGGCTGTCGGCAGGCTTGTTGTACATGGTATTTCCGCAGGTTTTGAATGGTTATCAATAAAACTTTGTAGAAATAACGCAGAATTGAACTATTTATTGTATTGAATAATAAATATTTAAATACATTTTAAAGAACGACTACATAAAAGCAAAGGGCGGCTTATGCCACCCTTTGCTAAAAAATTCAACGAATGAAAGCCAAGACAGCAAACTGCACTACAGAAAGGCTCATCCTACTTATAAAGATTCTTGCTTATCAGTAAAGAGCTTTCATTCAGACAAGAACAACCATTATTTGGTTTCTTTATGATCCAATTCGCAATAGACACTATTATTACTTACAAATTCCGGAACAATCTCTTTCATCTTGGCTACAATCTTCATGTCATCCAGTGTTTCGAGAATACCATGAAGTTCCTCATACTTGGCATCAACCAAATTAGCATCATAGCGACGAACCTCTGCATGCATAATCTTTGGATGATAGGTAGGCATGGTATTCTCCTTAGTAGCAAGTAACTCCTCATATAATTTTTCGCCAGGACGAAGGCCGATCTCTTTAATCTCAACATTCTTCATACCAGAAAGTTGGATCATCTTCTTGGCCATATCATAGATTTTGACGGGCTTGCCCATATCGAAGACGAAGATATCGCCACCCTGTCCCATAGCACCTGCTTCAAGAACAAGATTACAAGCTTCAGGGATTGTCATAAAATAACGAATAATGTCTTTGTGGGTAACAGTAAGAGGACCGCCAGTAGCCAACTGTTTTTTAAACAGAGGAATGACACTACCATTGGAGCCTAACACATTACCGAATCGTGTGGTAACGAACTGAGTCTGAGTTTGACGACTCTGGATATAAATCTCGGCCATACGTTTGGTGGCCCCCATCACATTGGTAGGATTAACAGCCTTGTCGGTAGAAATCATCACGAACTTACGGGCATGGTATTTAACGGCTAGGTCGGCAAGGTTTTTCGAACCAAACACATTGACAAATACTGCCTCATAGGGATTTTCTTCCATAAAGGGTACATGCTTGTATGCAGCAGCATGGTAAACTAACTCTGGTTTAAACTGTGCAAACACCTCTTCCATACGAGCTTGATCCTTGACATTTGCAATAACAAATTCCATACGGTCAACAGAGTAGCGATAGGGTTCATTGTTTTTCAACTCAAACTGCAAATCGTACATAGGCGACTCAGCCTGGTCAAGCATGATAATCTTACGTGGCTTGTACTGAATAAGCTGACGACAAATCTCGCTACCAATGGATCCAGCAGCACCTGTTACCATCACCACCTTGTCAACAACCTCACGGATAATATTGATATTATCCAGCTTGATACTCTCGCGTTCAAGGAGATCTTCGATCTTGATATCTTGAATCTGGTTGGAGGTGAAGGAATCGTTGATCCAATTGTTGATATGAGGAACCACCTTAACCACGAGACCTAAATCGAGACACTTATTAACAATAGCTTGCTTGTGGTTGTTTCGTACCTTGGGCAATGCAATGATAATCTGTTGAACACGCTTTGCCTTAATAAAGTTAGCATTGAGCACATCATGATTCTTCATCACGGGAACACCACTCATGATATTTCCCACTTTCGTCTTATCATCATCAACGAAAGCAACGACATTATACTCATAATGCAGATCCTGAGCAAGAGCATTCTGTGTAATTATACCAGCCGCACCAGCTCCATAGATTACCACATTGTAAGTTTGACGACGCTTCCTAAAATAATCATTATAGATACGCTGACAGAACAGACGAGAAAGAATCATTGCTACACAGAGAATAGTGTAGAACAACACCATCTCATGATACGAGAACAAATACCCATTCGAAACTATCTTGAAATTATTGTTGAAGAAGTTCAGTCCAATCATTATCAGCAGCGGGAGAGCATTAGAAAATACTATACTCGTCATATCATGTAACCCTGCATGACGAATAATACCACGATAAGTCTTAAAGGACATAAAGGCCAAAACACCAAGAATGAAAGCTAGAGCAAACTTAACGACAAAATAGACATCAAAGAACTGCTCTGCACAAAATAGTTCCGAGACTATGAAGGCCACAATCAACAATACTATATCCATCGAAAATACTATCCAACGAGGTATAGTAGAGTGACGATACCGTCTCACCAATCGATAATAAAGTTTTTTCATCATAATTTTTCTCGATTATCAGCACCACAAGGATGCTTTAAGTTATTATTATTGTTATCTATCTCTTTATTTATGAATTATTATTACAACCTTGCATCCACCAACGCTCTCGGCAGAACGCCTTTCACATCATAGACCACTCCCGGATAGGGTACAATATCTCTAACTGGGACATCCCCAAAACAACTATGTGCAACAGACAGTATTGCAGCATCATAGGTTTCATTAGCCGGCAAATCACACACCACACGAATACCATATTCCGCCTCTACATGTTTGGCATCCACCCACGGATCCCAAACGGTGATATTATCCGAATAGTGATGCAGAATATGGTAAATATCAATCACCTTTGAGTTGCGAACATCGGGACAATTTTCTTTGAAAGCAAATCCCATAATAAGGAACTTGGCATCTTTCACCAATCGTCCTTTGATATTCATACAATGTATTAGTTGGTGGGCCACATAGTCGCCCATGCCGTCATTAAGGCGACGAGCATTGGACATTACCCTTGGCATAACACCATACACCTGAGCTTTTTGAATAAGATAGTATGGGTCAACACCTATACAATGACCTCCAACCAGACCAGGTTTAAGCCTAATAAAGTTCCACTTAGAAGATGCAGCCTCCACAACGTCGTTGGTATCAATGCCCATAGCGTTGAAGATCTTAGCCAACTCATTGAAGAAAGCTATATTGACATCACGCTGAGCATTCTCAATAATCTTTGAAGCCTCGGCCACCTTTATGGATGGTGCTAAATGAGTACCACACTGAAGCACGGAACGGTACAAGGAATCCACCAGCTGCGCCACCTCTGGGGTAGAACCCGAGGTGACTTTAACAATCCGCTCAACAGTGTGCTGTTTGTCGCCCGGGTTGATTCGTTCGGGAGAGTACCCCACAAAGAAATCATGATTGAATTTTAAGCCAGAGGACTGCTCTAACATTGGTACACATTCTTCTTCGGTCACACCAGGATAAACGGTAGATTCGTAAATAACAATATCGTCTTGTTTTAGCACACTACCTATCATACGACTGGCTTCCAGCAAAGGAGACAAATCGGGACGATTGTTTACATCCACCGGAGTAGGCACAGCAACTATATATATGGTACAATCCGCAACAGAATCAATCTCACACGAAAAACGAAGACCTTGTTCTATCGACTGCTGCAGTGCATTATCATCAAGTTCGAGTGTCACATCATGCCCATTGTTCAAGTCATCCACCCGCTGTTTGTTCTTATCGAAACCGACAGTGTTGTAACGCGAAGCAAAGAGACGTGCCAAGGGCAATCCTACGTAGCCAAGACCGACTACTGCAATCTTACTATCTTTCAATCTATCACTCATCAAAACACTTCTTTATCACGTTGACAACCTGTTTAACTTCGCTTTCTAACATATAAGGATGAATAGGTAGAGACAATACCGTATCCGACAACGTACAAGCCACAGGACAAGAATCGTTATCCACACACAGATAGTCAAATGCCTCAAGTCGATGCAAAGGTATAGGATAATACACCATCGAAGGCACACCATCCTCGGCCAAAGCTGATTTCAGCTTTTCACGACACTCTCTACTCTCCAATCTTATTGTATATTGTGCCCACGATGAAGTATAACCCTGCGGCGCCATAGGCAAAGAAAGTCCACCGATACTTCCTAAACATTGTGAATACATCTCTGCCACATCGTTGACCAATCGTAGCTCACTATCGTTGAAAGCTTGTAGCTTCACCCTCAATATGGCTGCCTGCATAGCATCCAAACGAGAGTTGACACCTATACGTACATTACTATATTTATTACTGCCTTTGCCATGAACCCTCAACGAAGAAACTATAGAAGCCCACTCATCATTGTTGGTAAACAAGGCACCACCATCACCATAACACCCCAACGGCTTGGCTGGGAAGAACGATGTGGCGGAGATATCGCCCAAAGAGCAAGCCTTCCCCATTGCCATACTTCCGCCAAATCCCTGAGCGCCGTCTTCCAACAGAAACAGTCCTTCTTTTTGAGCAATATCTCTCAATGTATGAAAGTCGGCAGGTAAGCCAAACAGGTCAACAGCTATTATCGCCTTCGGTCTAAGACTACTCCCACTCTTCACTTTGTCCAACTTAGCCTCAAGATCTGAAGCAGAAATATTAAAGGTCGCTTCATCGACATCGACAAAGATGGGTGTTGCCCCAACCATGGCCACCACCTCGGCAGTAGCAAAGAATGTGAAATCAGGAACAAACACTGCATCTCCCTCACCAATACCCCACGCACGTAAGGCTAAATAAAGTGCATCGGTACCATTGCCACAACAGATACAATGTTTTGTTCCTACGTATGAAGCCAACTCTTTCTCCAATTCCTCAACCTCAACGCCCATAATGAAACGTCCCGAAGTCACCACATCGGCCAAAGCTTGGTCGATAGGCAACTTGAGTCGCTCATATTGTCGCTGTAGATCTCGGAACTGTATCATATTATTCTTTAATTAATTTTTTTTCATCCAATAGTCGGTACGAGCGGCCGCAAGAACAATGCAAACTAACACCTAACCGCCGACCACATTCACACACCCAACCAATCTGTCGAGCAGGAACACCAGCCATCAACGCATAATCTGCCACATCCTTCGTCACTACAGCACCTGCTGCTATCAGTGCCGAATGGCCAATATGCGTTCCGCACACCACCGTGCAATTAGCCCCTAACGAAGCTCCTTCTTCAACGATGGTATGCAGATAGACACCATGCACAGGAAAATGAGCCCGAGGGGTGAGAACATTGGTAAATACACAGCTAGGACCACAAAAGACATTGTCACGAAGTTCTACGCCTTCATAAATCGACACATTATTCTGCACCCTCACACCATTACCAATCACAACATTATTCCCCACGTTGACGTTTTGGCCAAATGAACATCCTTGGCCGATACGTGCACCCGACTGAATATGACAAAAGTGCCAAACTTTTGTGCCGGCTCCGATCGTCACATTATCATCAACGAAACTACTACTATGTATGAATACATCTGCTACCATCCGAAGGGGTGTTTTGTTTGTGGATATTTTGCAAAAGGATGATAGTCACCCACCAAACCAATAGGCTGAGCATTGCGAATATCATGAACTATCTCGATGCAAGTACGAGCTTCGCCGATGCGAAATCCCGATCCTGCTAATATTTTTTCATAACTCAACGTATGCAATTCAGTAAAACCCGTACTAAATTCAAACGCATCGCCATCTACATGGATGGTACGGAAGGTACGCATACCCTGCTGCAAAGCTTCTTCTGGCAAATGATCAGCATTGATGCTTAAAAAATAGCGTACTCTTGCCTGATCCAACTCCAGATAACCAGCCACCCTGTCGTGACTCGAAACATGCACCACATTTTTCTTTACCGCACCAAAGATCCAACTGAGCATATCGTAGAAATGCACCCCTATATTGGTTGCCACACCACCACTCTTATGCACATCACCTTTCCATGAAGAATAATACCAATGACCGCGAGACGTGATATAGGTAAGATCCACATCATATATCTTTTCTTTTGGACCATCTATCACCTTCTTTTTTAGAGCCTGCACCGATGGATGCAGACGAAGTTGAAGGATAGTATAAGCTTTACGTCCCGTTTCTTGCTCCACACGTTCTAATGCATCAATATTCCAAGGATTGAGCACTACAGGTTTTTCACAGATTACATCAGCTCCTAGTCTCAAACCATACCGAGTATGAGCATCGTGCAGATAGTTAGGGGTACATACCGAGAGAAAATCAATAGCAGTACCATTGGCTTTGAGCAGACTGTTGTGGCGGTCAAATAGTTCCTGCTCTGTAAAGAAAGACGCTTGTGGAAAAAAGCTATCCAAAACACCAACACTGTCGCACTTATCATAGGCCGACACCAAGGTATTGCCAGTTTCCTTTATAGCTTTCAAATGTCGTGGTGCCACAAAGCCACCTACACCAACAATAGCAAATTTCTTCATAATCATCTATCTTTTTTCGCGATTGCCTCGTAATATAATCGGCATGGCATCCACCCTACTACGTACGGATGTATGAAACCTCATAAATTTCACTTTGTTCTTCACGTTTCTCTCGAGAATATTCTGATATACCTCATTGCGTCTATATTGGAGGTAATCGACAATAAAGGCAGGGCACCAAATAAACAACACAGCAGAGACAAACACTGCAAAGAACTGCCATACCGCCCCCATTCCCATACGGGCAGTAACGAACCATGCCAGCAAAACAAGTCCATCAGCCAACAAAAGCAATAAGCATACCATGACATCAGGAATACCCCAGTCAACAAGACGGTGATGCAAATGGTTTCTATCCGGATAGAATGGAGAATGCTTCTGTGAAATACGTTCTACGCAGACGCGTACCATATCGAAAGCAGGCACCGCCAACCAACTCATCACAAAACTGATGCGATAGAAAGTGGTGAGTCCCTCTGCCGAATCGGAAGGCGACAATACCACGCATACCGAAAGATAAACAAACAGCCCTAAAATCAAGGAACCACTGTCACCCATATACATCTTAAACTTTTCAGAAAAGGCATTGAATACAAAGAAACTCAGCAGGGCACCCACATAGGAAAACGAGAGTACGGCATGACCTAATGATCCATGCTGCAAACACCAAATGCCTACCACAAAAGCTATAAAGGCACCATAGGAAGAAGCCAATCCATCAATACCATCTATCATATTGATGGCATTGATGATAAAGACACCTATGAAGATAGATATAATGCCAGAAAATAGCGGCGACAACTCATTGATACCAAATAGCCCTCCCAAAGAAAGTATGCGATAGTTTCCCGAGAAAAAAAGTAACGATACTACCACCACCTGGAAACAGAACTTCACCATGAAGTGGACATCGATTGCATCGTCCACCATACCTAGCATAAGCAACACCACCAGCACCGTCATGGCAGGGAAAAGAGTATTGAGATCTACAGCCACGTGGGCACAAGCCAACGTAGCACATATCACACTCGCTATTACAATACCACCCAATACCGACACTGGACGTTTCTGAAGTTTTCGGGCATTGGGATTGTCGGTAAATCCTTTACGCTGTGCCATAAGCACAAAGCCCGGCAACACCATAGGTACTCCCACAGCCGAGAAAAGGGCCACAAGCAATATCAACAAGGACTCCGACATATACAATCTAACTATTATCTGTTATTATACATACTTTCGTAGTACTTCTCGTACTCACCACTAGTGATATTATCCATCCACTCTTGGTTGTCCAGATACCATCTCACCGTTTTTTCAATACCCTCCTCAAATTGCAAACTAGGTTCCCACCCCAGCTCGTTTTTCAATTTAGTAGAGTCTATGGCATAACGCATATCGTGACCAGCGCGATCAGTGACATAGGTAATGAGGTCCATATCGGCACCTTCGGGACGGCCCAATAATCTGTCAACGGTATTAATCACCACCTTGATAATATCAATATTTTTCCATTCATTGAAACCGCCAATATTATAGGTCTCGGCCACGGCACCATTGTGGAAGATTACATCGATGGCACGTGCATGATCTACCACATATAGCCAGTCTCGCACATTCTCGCCTTTCCCATAAACTGGCAATGGTTTACGATGACGAATATTATTAATAAAAAGAGGTATCAACTTCTCGGGAAACTGATAAGGGCCATAGTTGTTGCTACAATTGGTCACTATGGTAGGCATACCGTACGTATCGTGATAAGCACGAACAAAATGATCGCTACTAGCCTTGCTTGCACTATAGGGAGAATGAGGGTTGTATTTGGTAGTCTCTTCAAAGAAAAGATCACCATACGGACCTCGGCCGTTAGCATCACCCTCCGGATTGGTCATTTCTAAAGCACCATATACCTCATCGGTACTGATATGATAGAAACGCTTACCCTCATACCCCTCGGGCAACGACTCCCAATACAACTTGGCAGCCTGCAGCATGCTCAAGGTCCCCATCACATTGGTACGGGCAAAAGTGAAAGGGTCTTTGATACTGCGATCCACATGACTCTCTGCAGCCAGATGGATTACACCATCCACATGTTCATTTTGCATTAACGCATAAATAGAATCAAAATCACAGATATCAGCCTTCACAAAGGTATAGTTCGTTTTGTCCTCGATATCCGTCAAGTTTGCCAGATTACCTGCATAGGTAAGCTTATCTACATTGATTATATGATATTCGGGATATTTATTGACGAACAAACGAACCACGTGGCTTCCTATAAAGCCAGCACCACCAGTGATGATAATATTGCGTTTCATTTTTTGAGATTAATATTATTAATACATTTTTGAAGCGAATCAGTCCAGTACGGTACCTTCACTCCAAAAGTGTCTTTGATTTTCGTTTTATCGAGCACAGAGAAACTGGGACGCACCACACGGCTCGGGAATTCATCACTATGACAAGGTTCCACAATGCAGTCTATAGCCGCCATCTTGCCAATAGCCGTGGCGAAATCAAACCAACTGCACACACCTTCATTACTGAAATGATAGAGACCTTCGTGACCTTCCATCTTCCCTTCCTCTATGATATCAAAAATAGCACGAGCCAGATCACCTGCATAGGTGGGAGTTCCCACTTGGTCGAAGACTACACGACAGCGTTCTTTTTCATTTTGTATGCGCAACATAGTGAGAAGAAAATTCTTTCCAAACTCACTATACAACCATGCAGTCCGAATTATCACATGACGGCACCCTACTCTGGCTATTGCTTCCTCTCCATGTAGCTTAGTGCGTCCATACGCTCCCGTAGGGTTTACCGATTCCGTTTCCCTACAAGGAACATTATTCTGGTTGCCCCCGAACACATAGTCTGTGGAAACATGAATCAACCAGCCCTCTACTCGTTTCATGGCACGGGCCAAATACTCAACAGCATTACTGTTAATAAGTTCAGCACAAGCCTCATCGTCTTCTGCTTTATCGACATTGGTATAGGCTGCACAATTTACTACACACTGGATATCGTGGGTGGCTACGAATTGAGCCACTTGTTCTTCTGCTGTAATATCCAACTCATCCACATCGGTAAAGATATAGTGGTGTTGCGACAATGGAGCAAGCATCCGCACATGATTTCCCAACTGACCGTTGGCACCCGTCACTAATATATTCATCAGAATGGACTTACAAATTCATTAAACCGTTTATGGTGCTTATCCTTTTCGGAGAGGATTACCCGGTCAGCAGGTAAACGCCAATCGATATTCAAATCAGGGTCATCCCATGCGATAGCATCCTCCGACTGAGGATTGTAGAATTCATCACATTTATACTGGAATACTACCTCCTCGCTCAACACTGAAAAGCCATGGGCGAAACCTTTAGGAATAAAGAACTGGAGATGATTGTCTTCTGAAAGTTCCTGAGCGACATAATGACCATACGTAGGGGAGGCCTTTCGCAAATCAACAGCCACATCAAGCACCGAACCTTTCACCACGCGAACCAACTTACTTTGGGCATATGGCGGACGCTGTAGATGCAAGCCGCGAAGCACACCATAACGGGACTTAGACTCATTATCCTGCACAAAAGTAATATCCAACCCCGTTTGTGCAGCAAATTCTTTGGCATTGAAACTTTCAAAGAAATAACCGCGATCGTCACCAAACACACGTGGTTGGATCACATAGACACCTTCTATATCTGTTTTCTTTACTTCCATGTATCTCTATCGAATAATATTCTTATTTTATTAAAGACAAAAGGTACTGACCGTACTGATTTTTTTCCATCGGCTTGGCCAATCTGCGTAATTCATCGTCCGAGATCCAGCCTTTTTCATATGCAATACTTTCAAGGCAGGCAACCTTAAGTCCTTGACGTTTTTCTAGAACTTCAATATAGGTCGAAGCCTCTGCCAACGAATCGTGGGTTCCCGTATCTAACCAAGCAAAACCACGACCCAACAGCTGCATCTTCAGTTCGCCATCGTCCAGAAAACGTTGGTTGACCGTAGTGATTTCAAGTTCGCCACGAGCCGAAGGTTTGATTGTCTTGGCTACTTGGACCACCTTGTTAGGATAGAAATAGAGACCTACTACTGCATAGTTGGACTTAGGTTTCAATGGTTTCTCTTCTATTGAAAGTACATTGCCATCTTTGTCGAAATCAGCCACGCCATAACGTTCAGGATCAGCGACCCAATAGCCAAATACCGTCGCTTTGCGTTCGGTTTCTACAGTCTTCACAGCTTCACGAAGCAGTTTGCTGAAGCCATTGCCTTGGAATATATTGTCACCGAGCACTAGACATACATCATCGTCGCCGATAAACTCTTCGCCAATGATAAAAGCCTGTGCTAATCCATCAGGGGAAGGCTGTTCTGCATAAGAAAACCGAACACCAAAATCGCTTCCGTCACCCAGCAAACGCTGGAAACCCGGAAGATCGTGAGGTGTAGAGATGATAAGTATATCACGAATGCCAGCCAGCATTAAAGCCGAAATGGGATAATAGACCATAGGTTTATCATATATAGGCAACAGTTGCTTACTTACGCCTTTCGTGATAGGATACAAACGTGTACCCGAGCCTCCTGCTAGAACAATACCTTTCATTATTTATAATGTACAATTGTTATATAGAGGGGGCACCTTGATGCCCCCACACCATTTTTCTATTCGTTATCTGAATGCTTTTTGGCATCACCATCTTGACCATAGCCATAACCGTAGCCGTAGCCATAACCATAGCCATAACCATAGCCATAACCGTAGCCGTAACCATAGCCACCATAACCTTTCTTGGCAACAGGGGTATCAGTGAGGATTGCTGCCATATTCTTAAACTTCTGTTTGTCGATAAGCTCTTGAATGAAGGGGAATGCATGCTTGTTGAGCACACCCACACGCATCACGTAGCAAGTCATATCGGCCAAACGGTTGATGATAGCAGCATCGGCCACAATCTGAGCAGGAGTAGAGTCGAAGATCACATAATCGTAATGTTCGCGGAGATAAGCGCCCAACTTGTCGAATCTGTCACCCATAAGCAACTGTGTAGCGTTGGGAGGAGTCTTCTCACATACAATATAATCAAGACAAGGACTAGAATCACTATGGGTGATGATATTATCGATATTCTCTTCTTGGCCCAACAGATAGTGGATAATACCCATTCTATTATGACGGTCAATGGTCTTCGACATACTACGCTTGCGCAGGTCGAGATCTATCAAACAAGTTTTCTTGCCAAGATAAGCCAGCGAGAGAGCCAAGTTGATAGAGGTATAGGATTTACCTTCACCTGGGGTGGTAGATACCATCTGGATGATCTTTTGATCGGCACCATTCATGAAGAATGGAATATTGGAATGCAAGATACGGAAGGCCTCGGTCACAATATCAGTACCATTGGCACTAACGAGAATCTCGTCTTTCTCTTTACCTTCAGGTTTAGAGGGAATCTCACCCAGCACAGGCATCGTGAGAGCTTTTTCCACATCAGCTTTGCCACGAAGCTTGGTATCAAAGAACTGCAAACCGAACAGTATGGCGAAAGGAAGACCCAGACCAAGGATCAAACCGATGAGAGCGTACATAGACAGACGGGGATTCACCTTTCCGTAATAAGTAGCACTCTCGATCACCTTGGCGTTGGCCACCGTGATAGCCAGATTCAATGCGTTCTCTTCACGCTTGTTGAGCAGATAGAGATACAGCTCCTCTTTAATTTTCTGCTGACGTTCTACCTCGGTCACAGCCTTAGTCTGAGTAGGCATATTGGTAATCTGAGCTTGAGCACGCTGTTCTTGACCACGAGCACTACGCAGCTTGGCATTAGTAGAGTTGATAAAGTTGTTGATAGAAGAGATGATTGCAGCACGGGTAGCGGCCAACTGCTGCTGAGTGGTTTTCAAAGTGGGATTGCTAGAACCGGCAGTGTTAAGAAGTTTTTGGCATGCAAGCATTTGCTGGTTGTAGGTTCCAATCATGCTCTGAATACCAGGATCACTCACACCCACATTGGCAGGGATAAGTTCATTCTCATTGCTGGGATTGGAAACATAGTCACGCACATTTTTACCCAACTGCAGCTCCGTCTCAAGATTCACGACTTCTTCTGCATAACGAGTACTGGTCTGAAGCAATGTACCGCTAGCCGACGCGAAGTCGGGCAGACGAGAGTCACGCTGAATCTGAGCCACCTGAGCATCTACATGTCCCAGTTCACCGCTAATGAGGGCAATACGATCTACGATGAAGTTCTCGGTTTTCTGAGCCACCTTGTTCTTATCATTGATAACATCTTCGTTATATACGGCAATCAAGGTATCAATAACCTCTTGGCAGCGACGCTGGTTGCGATCGGTGAAGGCAATGTTGATGATAGAGGCAATCTTTTCTGCACGACTCACAGACAGACGCCCCATGATACTACGGGCGGTATTATAAGCAGGCACTCGCGACATGTCGAATGTAACATCGACATCATTGTCAGAGAAATATTCCGTCTTGTCGATAGAGAAGGATACTGCATCGTTGAAAGTAACGATCTGGTTGAATACAGCCTCTTTCTTGTCGCCTTTATACTTCTTTCCATTCACAGAGACAATGCGATATACATACTGATTGCCATTCTTGGGAGTAACCTCCATATTGATGCTGAACTGGTCATCGACAGCATTACGGTCATAGACACTCAGCTGAATAGGGTTATCTTTATAATAGGCCACCTTGCTGAATAGCGAGTTGCGTTGACACTGGGTGTTCAACCCCAAACGATTCACTACATTCACCATCAGTGGCGACGACTTGAGGATGTAGATTTCATTCTCGAGAGTGAGGTTACCCGATTCCATACCCATCTGCTGGAATACAACGTCGAGATTTTGACCGCCACCACTCTTGCCCTTACTATCATCGCGGATAAGCACCTGGGCCGACTGTTCGAAGGTTTTAGACTGTGCTTTATATGCTACAGCAGCAATAACCAAACAAACAAAGGTAGAAAGAACGAACCAATACCAATTATTGATTACCAAAAATATGATGTCGCGAATATTCAGAGAGCTCTCGGTCTCTTGCGACTTATTTACTTGCGTAGATATATTTTGATTATTTTCCATGATTCAATTATTATCTCTTCTAAACCAAACAGACTTATTCCTACTTGCTACTATTTTTACGAGCCAGCGTCACATAGTAAATTGATGTAAATATCACACTAACTGTTGACACTGCAGTAGAAATATAGGAAACCAGGTTGGGATCGCGACTAGCTAGTTTTTTACGACGCATGTTGGGTTCAACATACACCACATCATTTTGATGCAGATAGTAGAAAGGAGAGTTGAACACCTCTTTGGACGTAAGATCCAGTTCGCCAATTATACGCTGGCCATTCTCCTCGCGAACCACAGTGACATTATAACGCTGTCCATAAATAGTCAAATCACCCACCATACTGATGGCCTCAAAGATAGTGAGGCGCTCGCCTTCAATAAGTAACTCACCAGGTTTAGCCACATCGCCAAGCACACAAACTTTGAAGTTCATCAGTTTCACCGTAACTCTAGGATCTTTCAAATGACCTTCGCTAGTCAATCGTTGTTCGATTAGGTCTTGAAGTTGATTGTGCGTCAGACCCACCACATGGATCTTACCCAACACAGGGAAAATAATATCGCCATCGCGATTCACAAGATAACCCGAAACCTTATCGTTGGTGGTACCCGGGTTGAGCACTGCGCCCGAAGCAGAGAGGGCAATCTTGTTGGTCTCTTGGTTGAACTGAACGGTGGCCGAAGGCTCTTCGCTCTCAACATAAATATTCAACAAGTCGTTGGGCTGAATGCCTTTTGAGAACTCACCAGTAATAGCCATTGCCGAATCACGACTAGCATCGTGAATATAGGCAATCTCTTCCATTGTGCCACACGAAGCAAGAAGCAGCACCGACATCAAGGGAAGCAATAGACGTCTTTTAATCATAGTATTATTTTTATATTATTTCGAACCAATTAATCCAACATACTAAAATTCAACAATTATCAAACGACAATTGCTTACTTTTCAGACTTTGTTGGTTCTGCAAAAATACGAAAAAAAAGCAAACCACCAAGAATAAAACACATCGATTGGATCATACTCATATATTAAGCGCACTTAATCATATTGATCTTCAAGCAAATACAAAACACCAAATGACTAAAACTATTCAATTACGTTATACCGACACGTTATGATCAAACAAACAAAAAAAAACGTCATCATCGGATACTTGAGGGCACCAATAACAAAGGAAATATACCAGAATGCCCATATCTATTCATCGGGGCACAAGCGAACACACTGGATCGGGTAAAGCCTTTGCCGACGAGAGCATGACGAAGGCATGACGGAGGCATGACGAAGGCACAACCAACAACCACTACATCATGCACACACCAAATTCCCCACCAAAGACTAACAATATAAAGGGTACAAATATACTAAATTGCCAAAACATTGAACATCTCCGTTTTTACAACAGACCATCAAAAGAACCCGACAATATTTCAACAAGGAAAAGGAATTTCGATTATGGCATATCGATACCTAAGGCAAAAACACAACTCACGATTACACTTGAAAGAGTTTTTACGGCATTGGATAATAAAAACGAATCAAATGCGTTTGATTGAAAAAGCCAAAGATCATGGAAGCATTTATCCCTGCTGCAGGATTAGGAACACGACTACGTCCCCTCACCGATCACAAACCCAAAGCATTGGTAGAAGTGGGAGGGGAAACGCTACTCGAGATTGCTATCCGTAAAGTGACTGAATTGGGTGCGACACGAGTGGTTGTGAATGTGCACCACTTTGCCGACCTCGTAATTGACTTTATTCAGAAAAAACGATGGGAAACAGAAGTGTTGGTATCCGACGAATACGACCTATTGCTCGACACTGGTGGCGGGCTCAAGAAAGCAGGATCACTATTCTCTGGCAACAAACCCATAATGGTCCACAATGTAGATGTGATATCCAATATCAACTACACAGACCTTCTAGACGTACATTCGAATAATAACCACCTGGTCACCTTGGCCGTAAGTCATCGCAACACCAGCAGATACCTACTGATGAATAGCCAACATGAACTAAAGGGGTGGACAAACACAAAAACAGGAGAATCGCTACCGGAAGGAATCGACATGAACAATTTGATTCCAAGAGCTTTTAGTGGAATTTCTATAATCGACCCTCGGCTATTTGATCTGCTACCTCCAGCCACAAACCCCTACCCTATTATACCTGAATACTTACGCCTACTGTCATCACATACCATTGGTTGCTACGAACATCTTGCAAGTCTGTGGCTTGATGTAGGGAAACCCGAAACGTTGGACCTAGCCTCTCAGATGATAAGAAACGGCCAATAGCTCCAATTGTCCTATGATACTTATGCGAACACCACAACCGGACAATCCCAAAGCAGCACGAATCCAAGCTGAGAGAACAGAATCAACAACCATAGAATCAAAAATATATCATTAAGAAACATGGACTCATTTCTCCACAAAGTAGCCGAACAAATAATCAATGAGAATCCTAACGGGTTTCTCGATGTAGCCGTAGTATTCAACAACTGGCGCCCCAGCCAATTCTTGAAGGATGAGTTGCTAAAGATTAAAAAAGAGACATTCTTCCTTCCTACCATACTGCGAATAGACGACATCGTTTCGAGCATATGCAACTTGGAGATAACACCCCACGAGTTCCTTCTTTACGAACTATATCGCATTCATTGCAAGATAATTGAAGAAGACAACAGCAAAAAAGGAGCCTCCCTGAAGCATGAACCTGAATCATTTGAAAACTTCATTTCAACAGGAGAACTAATGCTGGGCGACTTTTCAGAGATAGACCTTTACATGGCCGATGCAGAAAAACTATTCGACAACCTACACGAACTCAAGAAGATCGGCGAGTGGCACATCGACGGGTCAGACCTCACCGAGTTCCAAAAAGACTACCTGTCCTTTTACAGATCGCTCTACTCCTACTACAACCGGCTGAGATGCGCCCTCATCGAACAAGGTAAAGCCTATAGCGGGATGGCTTATAGAATAGCAGCAGAAAATATTGATTCCATGATAGATAATATAAAGTATAAAAAAATCTATTTTATTGGATTCAACGTAATGTCAAAAGCTGAACGCGCACTGATTAGAACATGTGTGAAAGACGGCATCGGCAAACTGATATTGGATGGCGACAACTACTACTATCTTGACAAGGAACAGGAAGCAGGCGAATTCCTACGTCAGAATAAGCGAGACAGTATCATAGGAAAGATGATAGGCGACTTCGACAGCAACTATGCCGAGTTGAAAAGAAAGATCAACATTGTTGAATGCCCCTCCGACATCACACAGGCTAAATATGCAGGACAACTGGTACAACAGTACTTTTCCGCCAACTCTACAGACGGAAAAGCAGAGCAAGATATTGATTCCATGAATAATGACTCAGTGCAAAAGGATTTCACGCATAGTGCTATCATTCTTGCCGACGAAGGCATGTTACTCAACGTGCTCAACGCACTGCCCGCCAACGCAGCGAACATCAACGTCACAATGGGCTTCCCCTTCGACAGCACAGCCATCCACACGCTAGCCCTCAAAATAATATCGTTATTTAAACAACAACGAGAAAATCGATTCTATCATCAAGACGTAAAAGCCATACTATCTGACTCTTTTCTCGAATCAATCGTAGGACAAAGAGAATTCCACGACTGCTATCAGAGACATCAATTGAAGGAAAAACTAGTTTATCTCACTTTCGATGACATCAATAGATTGGCATCTGACGATGACGGAACCATCAGCCAAACTTTCGTTCATGTTTTTGGCAAAATATTCGATACAGCAGACAATACCCCCCAAGAATTTCTTGATGTTTGTTCCAAGTTAATCATCATAGCTGCAGAGCACTACGCACTTATTAAAAACCCGAGCAACCAGCAGGTGATGGAACAAGAAGAGCTTATAGCTTTCAATGAGATTATCGACTACTTGCACTCACTACAAAAAGAAGCCCATCTCTTTGACAATCTATCCACCATCGAAAAGATTTACACTCGTTTATCTCGACGCCACAAAGTCACTTTCCAAGGCGACCCGCTGAACGGTCTTCAGGTATTGGGTATGCTCGAAACACGAAACATAGACTTCGACAACATCATCCTTCTTTCGGTCAACGAGGGGACATTGCCCACAGGACGGAACGAAAACACATTGATTCCATACAATTTAAAGACAGCATTCGGGCTCCCTACGTATAAAGAAAAAGACGCCATCTATGCATACCACTTCTATTGTATGCTCCAAAGAGCCACAAACATACACCTGCTATACAGCTCCGACGAAGACGGCATAGGCAAAGGTGAAGCCAGCCGATTTATCCTTCAGCTGGAAAAGGAGATGGCGCCTATCTTTAACAACATCAGCCTCACCCGACAAACCTTAATAGGCTCCATCGCAAGCCACCAATACGAAAGCCATGATGTAGTCAAAGATTCAGCCATTATGGACAAACTACATTCTCTTACCGAATCCGGTCTCTCGCCCACAGCCATCAATGAATACATCTCATGCCCACAAAAGTATTACTATAAATATGTTGTAGGATTGAACAACAACGACGTCATCAACGATGAGCTCGACACCTCTGAGTTGGGAACACTCATTCACGAAACACTACGCAGAATCTATATGAGCGATGAATATATAGACGATAAAAACAATCAAAAAGAACACTATATCACCGTCGATTACCTTCAACAAACATTGCCCCAAATAGACAGCATGGTAACAGAGGTGTTTCAAACCAAGATCATCAAAGGACGTCTGCTTGAAGGACGAAATCAATTTCTACTTACCATCGCCCAAACTATCACCAAGAAGTTTATCGAACGAGAGATAGCGACCCTCTCCACCCCGAATCATCCCGGCTTGAAGATACTTCTTGCCGAGAAAGCCCTCAGCCGGCCCCTAGACGTAATCATCAACGAAAAAAGCCACAGAGTAAACATCAAAGGACAAGTAGATAGAGTAGATCGCGTTGGTGACACCACTAGAATCATCGATTATAAAACAGGATCCGTTACCAACAACAACTTGAAGACCAACACTTCAAATATCACCGATGGCACCTTCGAAAAGATTGAGTCCAAATGGATGCAAGTAATGACCTACGCATGGATGTTTCGTCACAACTATCCAGAAGCCAACAACATTCAAACAGGCATCTTTGCTCTGCAGAACATGCAAAACGGACTCATGACAGCACAAATGTCGGAAAACAGAAAAACTCGGCCCGTCAACAACAACGACATAGATCAGGTTGAGTCCATTCTAACAACCATCTGCACAGAGTTGCTCGATCCTGCCCAACCTTTTACAGCCAAACCCGAAAACAAAGGATGTAACCTCTGCGTAGCAAAAGCCTTTTGCCTACTGGCCAAAGAGTCCCAATGGTAACCCATTTACCATGACACAACAAGCATTTATTCTCCAACGAAAAAAAACAATAAATGGTTGCATTCTCAAAAAAAGTCGTATATTTGCAGACTCATATTGTAACTCATTTTATGGTCCAGAAGGGCCTGTGGTGAGTTGTAGTATTTTGTAAATGAATAAAAATAATTAAAGTAGTACTATAAAAAGTAGTTGGCCATCCAATTACGAAAAAAAGATTGCATTGCATGAAAAAATCGATTTTTACCTTGGTATTGGTATCACTTCTGCTGGCAGGTTGTAGCGGCATTTCAAAGATGAAATCGAACAGCAACAAAATCCGCTATCAAGCCACCCCCAACCCTGTAGAGACTCGAGACAGCAAGGTTGTGGTTAAGTTTGTAGGTTCCATCCCCGAGAAGTATTTTGCAAAAAATGCTTGCATGTTCATTCAGCCCGTATTCACTTGGGAAGGTGGTTCCATTCCCTTGGATCCCATCAACCTGAAAGGCGACAACGTAAATGGCGAAGGTGTAGCCATCAGTTATGAGAACGGCGGACGCTTCACCTATCTCGATGAGTTGGATTTCAAAGCAGGTATGGAGACTGGTCGTGTCACCCTCACCCCCATCGTATATACCTCGGGCACTACCGACGACGAAGCCAAGTTTGCCGAAGACGTCATTGACCGCGACGGAGGCAAGGCTTTCGCCACCGTGCTGATCTCCGACGGTGTCAACAACACTTCTGCCATGCTCGATATCCGTGGCAACATATCCATTTCCCCCATCAACTACAACAAAACACAGGGCGTAGTTGAGACGGCCGACATCTACTTCCCCAACGGCCAGTCCAACCTCGATTGGAACTTCTACCAGAATCGCAAATATAACGCTCAGGCACAACTTGCCGACCTCAAACGCATCATGCTAGAAGAAGGCCTTCCTCGCCAAATCACCGTCACTGGTTGGGCTTCTCCCGAAGGCGAAGAGAGCAACAACGTTGGTGTGTCTAAAAACCGTACCGACATCGCCACCGCTCAGATCAAGCGAGTGCTCGACGAGGTGCTCAACACCATGGCCGCACGTGCCGACATCCCCAAACGCGATCTTGAATACTACAAATACAACCTCGAGAAGCAAGTAGTTCTCTCATCGCGCGCAGCTGGTGAAGACTGGGTACACTTCGTGCTGATGGTTGAAGAAAGCGACCTTCAAGACAAACATGCCATCATCAACATTGTTGAGACACAGCAGAACCTCACCAAACGCGAGCAGATGCTGCGCAACCTGGCACAGACCTATTCACTCATCAACAACGAGATCTTCCCCAACCTCCGTCGTGCTCAGATAGCGCTCTACTACTCCGAGGCACGCAAAACCGACCCCGAGTTGGCCAAACAAGCCAGCCTCAACCCCGCCAAACTCACCTTCGACGAACTCATGTATGCAGCTTATATCAATTACAACTACGAAACCAAGCTGAAATACTACAAATGGGCCACCGAAAACTACAGCTCGGAATGGGCAGCCTGGAACAACGCCGGCGCCGTTAGCTTCTATTTGGGCGACTACGCAGAGGCCGAACGCTACCTCAACGTAGCCCGCGAAATCAACCCTCACAACCCCGACGTACTCAACAACACCGGCCTCCTCTGTCTGGCACAAAACGACTACACGTTGGCCAAATACTATTTCGAAGAAGCCATTCGCCAAGGTAGTACCGATGCCGAGACAAATCTTCCCATCTTGAACTTGAAAAAAGGCGACTACAAAGCTGCCGAGAAACAGCTTAAAGGCAAGAGCTGCAGCTACAACCTCGCTTTCGCCCAGTTGATGAACGACGAGACCAGCAACGCTATCCGCACCCTCGACTGCTGCTTGGACCAGAGCACTGATGTCAACTACCTCCGTGCCATAGCCTATGCACGCCTAGGCGACAAAGCCAACTGCCTTGTCAACCTCAAGCTAGCTTGCGACGAAAGCTACGACTACAAAGAGAAAGCAGCCGTTGACACCGAATTCAAAGCCTATTGGGACGACGAAGAATTTAAGACGACAGTACGCCTGTACTAAGACGCCATAATCTGACTACACATTCCGTCAACCACATTATACAGAGAATGTAGAGGGTCTCCAACCAGCTACATTCTCTTTTTTCCGACATGAGAAAACAGATACCCAACCTCATCACCCTCACCAACCTACTCTGCGGAGTCATCGCCACTATGATGGCCATACAGGGTCGCACCCACATAGCGGCCCTATTCATCGCATTGGGAATCTTCGCTGACTTTTTTGACGGGCTAGCCGCTCGATCTCTTAAGGTATCCAGCGCCATCGGCAAAGAGCTGGACTCCCTTGCCGACCTAGTCACCTCAGGTGTAGCACCCGGATTCATCCTCATGGCGGTCCTCAACCCCCATCCCCTAAAATGGGTAGCACTGCTCATCCCTCTTTTCTCAGCCTACCGACTTGCCAAATTCAACTTGGACGAACGTCAGGCCACCTCTTTCTTAGGACTCCCTACTCCCGCCAACGCATTGGTATGGGCCACACTCGGAATCCTATACCAACAGCCACAATGGGCCACCTTTGGTCTTGCCACAGTTTCCGTCACAGCCACACCTGCAATCGTTTGGATCATACTGTCGATCATACTCAACATCATGCTCATCTCCGAAGTGCCGCTGTTCTCACTCAAGGTTCACAGCCTTCGTTGGGACGACAATAAGACACAATACATCTTCTTGATCGGAACCATCTTGATCATCATCCTCTTTGGCATCCTGGGAGTTGCCCTCACTATCCTTTGGTACATCCTTCTATCATTCATCACCAGACACACACATGAATAACCCTCGCGACATTTCCATCGAAGAATACAACTATCCCCTACCCGACCATAGGATAGCCAAATACCCTCTAGGCCAACGCGACCAGTCCAAACTCCTCGTCTGGAAACAAGGCAACCTGCAAGAGACCCGCTTCGCACACATCGCCGAGCACCTGCCCTCCGATGCACTCTTAGTCTTCAACAACACTAAAGTCATCCATGCACGTCTTCTCTTCCAGAAAGCCACAGGCTCCACCATCGAGATATTCTGTCTTGAGCCTCATCGCCGATCCATCATCGACACCTTTGCCCAACGAGAACAATGCGAATGGATGTGCTTCGTAGGCAACAATAAGAAATGGAAAGAAGGGCCCATGACACGTCAGCTTACCATCAACGGGCAGACAGTCACACTCACAGCTCATCGAGGACAGGCCGTAGGCAACGCTTGGCTCATCACTTTCCAATGGACCGGAGGATGCCCCTTCTCCGAAATCATCGATCAAGCCGGCGTCATCCCACTGCCGCCCTACCTTAATCGGGAAGCCGAGACCGACGACAACATCCGTTATCAGACCGTCTATGCTCAACACGAAGGTTCCGTTGCCGCACCCACGGCAGGACTCCATTTCACCGACTACGTGTTTCAAAGCTTACGGCAGCAAGGTATTGGCACCGAGTTCATCACGCTCCACGTAGGTGCAGGCACATTCAAACCTGTCACCACACCCACCATAGGCCAACACGAGATGCATGTCGAGAAAGTCCAGATCACCCGACAGAACCTCGAGCACATACTATCCCATCGCGGTCCCATCATTGCTGTAGGCACTACCACCGTCCGCACCCTTGAATCCGTCTATTGGTTCGGTGTCAAGTTGTCCCAACACAGCAATCTCGAACATATGCACGTACTGCAATGGGACCCCTATCAACTCGAAGATCTGCATATCGACCAGCACACCGCACTCTCCAATGTACTACGATGGATGGAACGTCACGACACTGATCTTCTCGATGGTGACACCCAACTCATGATAGCCCCAGGCTACCACTACCATATGATTCGTGGCATCGTCACCAACTTTCATCAGCCCAAGAGCACACTACTCTTGTTGGTATCAGCCCTCATCGGCGATCAATGGAAGTCTTGCTACCAATACGCACTCGATCACGATTTCCGATTCCTCAGCTACGGCGATAGTTGCCTCTTCCTTCCCACCATGGAGTAAGTGATGATGAAAAAAAATAACTTGAGACAATGTTAATTAAAAAAATGATTAAGCCTATCTTGTCGGCTATATAGACCATTTTGCCCGCAAGTCTCCACTTGCAGGAAAAATACTCAAAGGCTCACCGAACCTTTTCTTCATCAGTCGTGTAGCTTGTTCTCAGCTTAACTTCACTCTGCTCGCAATCTCTTCGAGAACACTATCGAGCTTCACCTAAGCTCTTCATACACCACCTTCACAATGTAAAAATAGTTCGACAATCTAAGCCAAATCATATCAATTTTTTTTCATCATCACTAAGCACAGACACCTCGGTCAAGGCTTGCAACGAATTGCACAGTAGTGTACCAATAGACCATATTCTTTAACATAAGATTTCCAAGGAATCCGCAATCCTAACGCAAACATTATAATATATGACACTGCTCCGCAACCTGTTCCGCCTCATCTACCCAGCCCTATGTCCAGGTTGCGGAGAGTCCCTGCTGCCCGGAGAACACGACCTCTGCCTCCACTGCCAACTCACACTACCCTACACTCGGTTCAGCACCACACCCTTCAATAGTACCGAGCAGCGGCTCACCGGCCGGTTCCCACTCCACGCCGCCACTTCCTATCTCTACTTCAACAACGAGACCCTAGGTCGTCCTATCGTCCACTCCATCAAATACAACGGCAACATTCATCTAGCACGCACCATGGGTCGCCACATGGCACAGGACCTTCTTCAATCCCATCGGTTTGACAACATCGACCTTATCGTTCCCGTTCCTCTGCATTGGCGCAAACTTCTGAAGCGAGGGTACAACCAGAGCGAGGAACTCAGCCGAGGTCTCTCCCAGGTGCTTCACATTCCCGTGAGCACCCATAACCTCATTCGCACCACCTACACAGAGACCCAAACCCACAAAGACCGCAGCGAGCGACTCAGCAACATGCAGCACGTATTTCGCGTCAAGCATCCCGAATCACTCCAAGGCAAACACATCCTTGTCATCGACGATGTCATCACCACAGGGGCCACCCTCGATGCCGCCTGCCAGCCGTTGGCGTCCATCCCAGACATCACCATCAGCGTTGCCACCCTCTGCATAGCCGGACATTATTAGCCTCCCTAGCAAAGTTTTTTTACACCAATCCAAACTTTTTTCTTATCTTCGTTGGTTGAAAAAGAGTACTATCATCCAACAAAAGGCATAGTTCTCAATATGTTAAATTAATTATTGAAAGGAAAGATACTATGAAATACAACCGCGTTCTATTGAAATTAAGCGGCGAATCCTTAATGGGAAAGCAAAGTTACGGCATCGACCCCACCATGCTCGAGCAATATGGCAAAGATATCAAAGCCACCGTCGAACAAGGTGTTGAAGTAGCCATCGTCATCGGTGGCGGCAATATCTTCCGTGGTCTCAGCGGTGCCGCACAAGGTATGGACCGTGTGCAAGGCGACTACATGGGCATGATGGCCACCCTCATCAACAGCATGGCCCTACAGTCCGAGCTCGAACGCCAAGGTATGCGCACCGAACTGCTCTCCGGACTCGCTATCGAGCCCATCTGCAAAGCCATGAGCCGTCGTCGCGCCATCGAAGCCATGCGCGAAGGCCGCGTAGTCATCATTGGTGGCGGCAGCGGCAATCCTTTCTTCACCACCGACACCGCTTCATCGCTACGCGCTGTTGAGATCCAAGCCGATGCCATCCTCAAAGGCACCCGCGTAGATGGTGTCTATACCGCCGATCCCGAAAAAGATCCCACAGCCACCAAGTTCACCACACTCAGCTATCAAGAGGCACTCACCAAACGGCTCAAGATCATGGATCTCACCGCCTTTGCTCTCTGCCAAGAGAACCATTTACCCATCTATGTATTCGACATGAATCAGCCAGGCAACCTCCTCAAAGTAGTACAAGGCGAAGCCATCGGCACCGAGATCTCCGAATAATTATTAACGACAATAATAAAACATAAATACCCCACGATTATGAACGAACTATCGAAAGCCTGTATCGACGAAGCCAAAAGCAGCATGCAGAGTTCCGTCAACTTCCTAGAGAAAGAATTAGCAAAGATTCGTGCTGGCAAAGCCAATCCCGGCATGCTCGACGGTGTAAAAGTTGACTACTACGGCACCCCCACCGAGATCAGCCAAGTAGCCAACATCAACACCCCCGATGCACGCAGCATCGTTATCCAACCTTGGGAGAAAAGCATCCTTGGTGCCATCAACAAAGCCATCCTCGATGCCAACCTCGGCTTCACCCCTCGCAACGAAGGCGAGATCCTTCGCATCGTTGTACCTCCCCTCACTGAAGAACGCCGCAAAGAGCTCTCTAAAGCCGCAAAGAGCGAAGTGGAAAACGGTAAAGTCAACATCCGCAACGCACGCCGCAACGTGATGGACAAAGTAAAGAAACTCAAAGATAAGTCGGTTCCCGAAGACGAAGTTAAGCAGGTAGAGAAAGACATCCAAGACATCACCGACAAGTTCATTGCCGAGTGCGACAAGATCTACGATGCAAAACAGAAAGAGATCATGACTGTCTAATCGTCCTCTTCGATGACCATTCATAACCTTGATATCATCGACTCGACGCATCATTATTGCCAACTCCTCGACCTCAACCAGGTCGAGGAGTTTACCGTTTATACGGCCAACGAGCAGACTGCCGGCGTAGGACAACGAGGCAATCATTGGGAGAGTCAACCATACGCCAACATCACCTGTTCTCTTATCCTTCACCCCACCTTCCTACCGCCCCCACACCAGTTCCAACTCACCGAGACCATAGCTATAGCCATCAGCGACCTTCTCATCAACCTACTGCCAGGCCACCCAATCTATGTCAAGTGGCCAAACGACATATATATAGGTCACCAGAAAGTATGTGGCACACTCCTCGACGCACGCCTCACCACCCAGCGGATCACATCTGCCATCGTCAGCATCGGACTCAACGTCAATCAAACCCACTTCAGCGACTGGATTCCCAATCCCACATCCATCTGCCAGCACACCCATCACACACACAACGTTACCGACGTCCTCACCCAGCTCATTAAGTGCATACACCTACGCTACCAACAGCTGCACAACGGACAATTCCCCACTTTGCACAACATCTACCTAGCCCGACTACTACAACGCCAACAGCCCTGCCCCTATCTTCATTTAGGCAATCCCATACAGGCCACCATACTCGATGTCGATACCTATGGGCACCTTCTTCTCCAACGCAGCGATGGAGAGCACATCTCATGCAATATCAAAGAGTTGAAATACATATTCCCCACAAGGTAATAACTATGATCCACCGACACACCCTTCTCTACACGTTGCTCCTCTCCCTTCTGCTCCAAGCATGCAGCCATAACGACGCCTCTTCGCAGCAACACACAGACACCCTCGTCGTTACCACCATCCCTACCGATAGCCTACACCATTACCCAGCCACCTTCGTCAACGTCACCGACATCGTCCCCGATGCCATGCTCGACATCCGCTACTACAGCACCTACAACTTCGTCGGATCCCGCATCGATGGCTACCACAGCCCCCTTGCACTACTCACCATCCAGGCCGCTATTGCACTTCAGGAAGTGTCTCTCGACGTACAGCAGCAAGGCTACCGTATCAAGATCTTTGATGCCTACCGACCGCAGCAAGCTGTCAATCACTTTATCCGCTGGAGCCATGATCTATCCGACACTGCTACCAAACCATATTTCTATCCCACCATCTCCAAGCACCTCCTCTTCTTCCAAGGCTATCTCAGTCATCACTCCGCCCATAGCCGAGGTTCCGCCATCGATCTCACCCTCATCGATATGGCCACCGGGAAGGAACTCGACATGGGTACACCCTTCGACTACCTCGGTTCCGAAAGCCATACCTTCAACCACGTAGCCATCACACCCGAGCAATACCGCAACCGCCTCATCCTCCACCAAGCCATGCTACGCCACGGGTTCAAAGCACTCCCTACCGAATGGTGGCACTTCACCCTCATCAACGAACCCTACCCAAACACCTACTTCGACTTCCCCATCGAATAACACAGTACAGCCCACATAACAATTACCCAACAAGGCCAAGGGGAATCCATATTACCACCTCTATCTACCTATTCAACCAACACAACAGATTCGTCACCACAGATATTACGCACCTTAAGTCGTAGAGGCTTGTCTTCAGTGCGAATACACCCATCCCAAAAACGGGTAGTTTTCCTTCCATTCTCAATCACATAGCCCAGGCGGTCAATCTTGATTTCCTTGTCGCTATGCCATGGGGCAGTCTTATCGGCGGTAGAGCAATCGACCGAAATCCATTCTATGGTTTCCAAGCCTTCTTCGCTGATGCGGATTAGGCTGGAGGCCTTGCCTTTGGCCAAGGCTTGCGCCTCAGTCTTGTGGTTGTATTCGTCTATCTTGCGGCACACGCGGTCGCTATGAAAGCTGTCGATGCGGAGTTCCCAGCAAAGTAGAAGTCCATCGTGGGCTTGGCTGAGAGAGGTTTCGACTTCGTCTTCCACCACCACATGGTCCAATACCTGCTTCAAGTCGCGCAGCTCCACTTCAGCCAAAGAGGCATCGTTGTTCTCGCGGATAAAGGCCTCGATATCCTGCTTGTCGGTGATGTCGATATAATACACCACCACTCTTTTCACGTCGGTGGGCAAGTCTGGCATGGCCTCATGCAGAATGCGATTCATCAGCGGACGGTCCAGCAGTCGTGTGGTGCCATCCATCAGGTTGGGCAGATACACAGGCATCATGCCATGGCGGCTGTCGTGGATGCTGCCCTCCCAGAACTTGTCGAGTTTGTCTTCGTTGCGCAGACCGAGAATCAGGCTTTTCAGTTTCTCCATCGTCTGGATGGGTTTGCGGTAGGGCGTCACACCGTCCTTCACCTCCTTGATGTCGAAACTGGCTCCAGCGGCCAACAATCGGTCGCGGGTAGTCTGTATGCTATTGATGCCAATATCGTTATGGATAAAGCGGCGACCCAACTTGTGAGCCACAGCAGCCGTCACGCCGCTACCGCCAAAGAAGTCAGCCACCACCATGCCCTCATTGCTGCTGGCTTTGATAATGCGTTCGAGAAGTGCTTCGGGTTTTTGAGTTGCGTAGTCAACACGTTCTTCTGCTTTACCAGCCACATATGAAATATCACTCCAGTTATCGCTTATCGGGACTCCTGGTAATTCATCCATAAAAACAATCCTGCAACGCTTAATAGGTTTCCCATTCTTCCCTAATTTTATTCTGCCATGACTGTTGGGGACTTCTGTCTGTGGAGCATTCCATAACTCTTCAAACTTATCAATTGTCGTTCTCCATCTAGCCGTTGTACCATGGAAATCATAGGCTTGCATTTTTAGTTGAGGATCAAGCATGTTCTCTGATTTATAGTACCTGCCAGAAGGAAGCTGCCTCCATTCACTGTCTATATATTCTTCTGAATAGGGCTTATATTGAATGTTATATATTGAATTATCCGATTTTGAATAGAAGAAAATATGATCAGAAACACTGCTATAACTTCTATTGGAATCATTATGAGAGGCTGTGCTTCGCCATACTATATCATTCTTAAAGTTCTCTTCGCCAAAAATTTCATCCAATAGTATTTTTACATAATGACCAATATGATCATCTAGATGTACATAGATGCTGGCATTGTCGCTCATTACGCTCTTGATAGCCATCAGGTTTTCGTACATCCAGTTGAGGTAGCGTTCCTTGTCCCACACATCGCCATACATCTTCTCCACAAAGGCTTTCATCTCCTCCACATCCAACTCCGACTCGGCTTGAGAGATGGCCACGGCCACCTTGGGGTTGCGGCGCACATACACCTTCTTAGCATAGTCAGCTCCCGAAGCAAAAGGCGGATCAATATACACCAAATCCACCGTTAGGCCTTTCTCCTTCAAATAGGCACAAGCCGAGAGACATTCGCCCCGCATCAAGATATTGCCATCGGGATTCTCGCCCACACGTTCCACATCCTCCACCTCATACAGCGGCATCCCCCTCAACACATGCTCCACCACCATATTATTATCTCTATAAGACAGCATCCTGCGAGTCCGCACAAAATTGTCCAGTATCGCCTGCCCCTCCAAAGTATTCGGAAAATAAGGTATATATTTTATTGCCATAAGTGAGTATTTTTTTATCATTGTCCGCTAAATATTTCCTAATGCCGCAAATATTTAGTGGACAGGCTATTTAATAATAAGTGATGAACTACAAATCTTCTCCGTTTTGTTCAAAGAAATAGTTGAGTTTGGCCACCATAGTTTCCGCATCGGGGAGCAACTTTTGGTAGTCGGCTGGAAGCGTGGGGGTAAGACTGTAGGTAGCTACGCCAATAGGCATCGTCGAACAACGCAACGCATAGTCCACGGTGGTTCTGTCCTTCGACTTGCAGATGATGATACCAATGGCCGGGTTCTCGTGCGGCAAACGGACAGTATCGTTCAGCACGTTAAGGTAGAACTCCATCTTGCCTTTGTATTCCGGCTTGAATTCTCCAATCTTTAACTCGATCGCCACAAGTGCTTGCAAGCGTCGATGATAAAGCAGTAGGTCAATGAAGTATTCTGTTCCAGATATTTCGATGCGGTATTGGTTTCCTATAAACGAGAAATCGGAGCCGAAGTCGAGGAGGAAAGCACGGATGTTTTTGATAATGGCAGCTTCCAATTCGGATTCGGAGTGCTCTTCGTCGAGTTGGGTGTAGCCTAAATAATAGTCGTTCTGCAAAGCCAGCACGGCCTGACTCTTGACCGATTCGGGTAGGGTGGTATCGAAATTGCTTTGCCCCAAAAGATATTTCTCATAACTCTTCAGCTCTATCTTATTGATAAGAACATCTTTCGTCCAGCCATATCGCTTGGTTGCAAGGATGTAGAACTTACGTTCCAACGACTCTTTGCATTTGGTCATTATGGCAAGGTGCTTGGCCCAGCTAATTTCTGCAACCAATGGTTGCAGATTTATATCCGCATGATATTCAACATAAAATTGCACCATATACCATATATTACGGCTTCCGAATCCTTTTATGCCAGGGAACTCTTGCTGAAGGTCTTTTGAGAGAGTCTCTATCACAGACTTCCCCCAGCCGTTGGCCTGTTTTTCGGAGATGGAGCGTCCCACCTCCCAATAGAGGTGAATCATGGCTGTGTTGACAGCCTTTACGGAATCGTATTGCGCTGTTCTTATCTGAGATTTAATTTCGGATAAGAACTGAATGTATTCTGTATGCTCATTCATAATCACTAATCGTTATCTCCTTTCAAATATTTCTCCATTTCCTTGTCGAACTCGGAGACATATTCTTGGTCTTGTCTTACTCTGAAGATTTCGTATTCCTGGGTGGCTTTGGCTACGGCTTGGTCGTGGGAGACGGTGCCTTTGTCGGCAAGGACTTCGCGGCGGTTGTTGTTCAGAAACACATCGGTCTGTTTCAGCCAGTCTTGCATACTCATCAGAATATTGTCCTCGGCCATAAGTTCGGCATAGTCGATAAACATCGTCACCAAACGGTTGAGGCGGGACAGTTCCCTTTCGTTCAAGTAGTTCTTTGCCACCGTGACATCCCGCTTGAGGATCTTGCCATCTGGCGAGGCTCCCCATGTGGTCAGCCCCATGGTGGGCTGGGTGGCATCGGCACGGCTGTAGATAAGTTCGGCTGCCGACTGGCCCGTAACGGCATAGTGAAGCTTGTTTTGCACAAAAGAGTAGAAAGCCTTGGTGGTCTCGCTTTTCTTATCGTAGTCGAAGCTGCATTGCTCAAAAACATCGGCAATCTTTTGGTAGGCACGGCGC
>JAZUDW010000074.1:0-10696 GCA_045639845.1 Bacteroidales bacterium | reverse complement strand
CTTTGCTGTCGGAAATACGCAATCCGCGACCTACCTGTTGCAGATACATGGTAAGGGAACGAGTGGGTCGAGCCAACTGGATGAATTCAATATCAGGACAGTCAAAGCCCTCGGAGAAGATGTTGACATTGACAATCACACGTACCACACCATCTTTGAAGTCATCAATGATGGACTGACGTTCATCGGCAGGTGTCGTACCGTCAATCATGCGGATGCTGACCCCATGAGAAGCATAGAGGTCGAGGATATTGGCTGCATGACGACGATCGATGGCATAGATGATACCCTTCTTTCCAACGGCATACTTCTTATAACTCTTGTAGAGCTCTGCACGAATATGATCGCAGTCGAAAACATTACTCAATTCTGACTCCAAGTAGTCACCATCAGCGCCGTATCGGTCGATGGAGTTGACTGCCTTTTGAGTTTCAGAATTGCGACGAATACTGATGTAGTCGTAGTTGCTTAGGTAGTGCTCGTTGACAAACCACTCGATAGGTTTTGAGAGGATAATCTCTGAGAACAAACTACGGAAACCACAATGGTTCATGCGCCAAGGAGTTGCAGTCACACCAAGTTTCTTGCTGTGTGGGTACATATCCCACAACTTCTGATAGCCAGATGCAATGCTGTGGTGCGCTTCATCTATGATGATAAAGTCGAAGCGGTAGTGACGCATAGTTTCGTAGTTGCGACAGGACATGAACGTCTGTATGCTAGCCACCTGTACCATGTGTTGCATCTGCTGCTTCGTGCCACTCATGATTATGCCATGAGGCACATCCTTGAGTTTGCTGCTTGCCTGAGTGATGAGTTCCTTGCGATGAGCCACAATGAGGATCTTTGACTCAGGGCTATGTGTCATACACCAACGACGAATATCACGAACCACGGAAGTGAAAACGATTGTCTTACCGGTACCTGTAGGCATCTGAAGCATAAGGTTGTCCATCTTGTCCCAAAGGGAATAGACCTCCTCCTTCATCTGCTGTTGGTACGGACGCAAGCCTCTGCTGTCTGCCTCTATGTGCGAGAACTGAATCAGAGGACCTGCAAACGCTTCCACACGTTCGACTTCCTGATCGAGATAATCTTCTGTCGTTGTCATCATGCCTTATTCTTGCCAACCAAGAGTCATAACCTTCTCGTAGATAGAAAGTGCCCACTTGGCTTGTTTGTAGGTGTATGGACGGTTGCGTTTAACCATGTAGGCAAAGTTGCCAATGAACGAAACTTCGGCAGGAGAAAGGCCGTCATTCTCCTTGCCCCACTTGTTGATGCTGAACCAAACCATTGCATCTATTTCACCTGCCTTGGTAATAACAGCCTGCTGTGCCTCGTTGATTTCTGATTCTTGATCGCTGTCTGATGCAAGGGTGTTCTTTGGTAGAGAAAATGAAGCCCTTTGGTTGCTGAGTTTTGCTTTGAGTGCATCCCAACAGCGGTTTGCCTTGGTCCATTCGTTGATGTTGGTACCTTCGTCCACATTAACTATGTGATCCCAGATGAGCGGCTCAATCTTCTTGACGTGTTCAAGCACACGATAGAGAGTGGTTGCCTTCAACTTTTCAAGGTCTTCCTTAGGAATGTCAACACTCACAAAGCGGTTACGCTTCTTGCCCTCGGTTGTTGTGTATTGCTCCTTGACCTTATACGAAATATGCTGTTGCCCATTGACCAATTTGGCATAGATACTATAGATGTCGATGGTCATGTTATTCTGAACGGAAAGGTTCATGACGTACTGTTCGTTCCAAATGGACACAAGGTCAAGCTTTTTGTCAGAGAGCACTCCTAGAGCTGAGAGTGTATAGGCAACCATGTTTGACTTATAACCAGGGAGTGCAATGCCATCCTTGCCGTAGAAGGCATCTATCGCCTTGAAGAGAATGCCCTTGGCTATGGTACGTCGATAGACATTGGCATCGAACTTGATACCGAGAGCCTTGATTCGGTTGAAGAATACAACATAGTTGTTCTCGCCACCTTTGCAGACACTGGCAGGATTCTCCATCCAGGCCATCATAAACTTGGAGAGCATCGTTTTGTCGAACATTTGATTCTTGGGATATTCGGCATAGAATTCGTTTTCGGCTGACGCTGTATTATTGTGCTTTGCCTTATCGAGGTATTGACCACGGGTTCGCTCGAAGAACCATTTGCTAACGGGTTTGCCAGTAGGTGTTTTGCACCATTCTTGACGTGATTGATTCTCAATGTCAACAAGGAAAGGTTCGTTGATGTTGAAATCGGATTTCTTGACTACCGACTGAGTATTGGCAAACTTGGAAATCTTCTGAACTATTGCACTCTGCTTGTCCTTGTTCTTGATGACAGAGACCTTCATGCTGACAAACACCTTGGAGAGCTTGGTGATGTTTACACCCTTCATGCCAAAGACAGCGTTGATGCTGGCGGTTGTCTGACCGCCATTCACAATCTGCCAATCCTTAATGCGTGTAATCTCCATACCGTTTTCCGTTTTCCGGATAGTGATATCGGCTGCTGTGGTGGAGATACCGTTGTTGTAGGCAAAGAACATGTCTGGTTCTGGATCAGAATCCTCTATACCTTTCAGTTTTTCTCTGTAGGTTGCCTTGTGGCCAATCATAGTGTCACGAATGCCCTTGTTGCTGGCACCCTTGAATTGAAGGAAAGTACGCACATTCTGTTCGAGTATCTGCTGATGGTATTTGTGGTAAATCTGTGAGAGGACGGTTCCAGGGATAACGCAAAGGTAGCAAGCCACATTTTCCGATACGTCAGGCATTTGGATGCAAGGCAGAGGACTGTTGTAGTCTGCGTCGAAATCGACCACAATAGGATCTTTGCCAGAGATGATGTTGTGCTGGCGCATCACCCGTTTGGCATCCCAAATAATGTATTCGCACAATGTGCCGTCGCCGAGTTCTATTGATTCCTTCTCGTAGTTAGCAGGTGCAATGGCATTGGTGAGGAGGAATAGACGGATACGGTCAATCTTCTCGGTACTGTGGATAAGGTCGGCTACCCGATAAAGTTCGCTCTTCGTATCATGAATCTTACCCAATACCTTACCATTCTGAGACTGTTCAAAGAAACGATAAAGCCAATTGAAGTGACGATCAAGTTCATTGGCATTAATACGATTGGATGTATCGGGATCCACATAAACACTTAGGAAGAGGTCGATGGAGGTCAAGTCCTCATCGCCATTGAAGCCCCAACCATCAAGAGCCACGCCATTGCCATTGTCGTAACTACAGATGTTTACTTGGTCAACATCACCCATCGCCTGGATGTAACCAACCACCAACTGTGTGAGTTCATCCTTCGGATTCTCTGCCATGCCAAGTATCTCGTCAAGCGTTTCTTCTTTGTATTGCTCAACTTCTGTCAACTCTTTTGCGACGATGCTATTTGCAAAAGCACACTCTATTTCTGGAGTATCTTCTGCCACCTTGAAATCGTCAAATTCTTCAAATTGATCAGCCATATTCGGTATTTTTTTGTTTTTTGTTTTTCTTATTCCTTAACCAGTTCGCTGAGGCTTACGCCGCAACCTACGGCTATCTTCAGGAGGGTGAGGTAGGTTGGGTTGCGTTCGCCACGTTCGAGCATAGCAATGTAGTTGCTTGCCACATCACTTCGTTCGGCCAACTCCGATTGGGTCAATCCCTTCTGTGCCCGTAGGTCACGGATTCGCTGCCCCAACAAAACAAGCTTCATATCTTTTTCTTTTACCATCTTTTCCACCTTGTTCTATACTCATAGTTATAGTATAACAAGAGAGGGGCACCCAACGGTGCCCCTCTCTGTATGGGATTTATCTGTATATCTGAGCCTTTCGACTTGTATAATTCTAAGTATCACGCGCATACGTGCGAATTTATTTTATATAATATAATGCAAAGATACGATATTATTCTGGAATATCGAGAAATATTTTCCATGGGAGGGGTGCGTGGATATGTAAAAAGAGAAACGATGCGAGGTGGAAAATAACGATGCCGAAATCGGTTTTTGGGGGTAGGAATGGAGGGCTTAGTATAGGAAGAATAATATAACAAATTTATCATATATCAGCAAAATACGCGATTCTATGGTACGTTTTTTTTTTTTTTGCTATGCAACATATTGATTTATACATGATAGAATATAAATTGTTCTTTTTTTGTTGAAAAAAAACAAAAATTCTTTTTTTATATGTCCAAAAAAATTCGTAATTTTGCAAACGTGATTAAGGAAACTACCTGTAGTTGAATATCATAATATATAGACTAAAATACAAATAATCACAACACAAAACAACAAAAAAACAACTGGTAGTAACCTAAGTCATCCAACAGAAGACCTCTGTTGGGAGAAATGATAAAAAAATAATAACGTACACCTCTTGGTGATTGGGGGTAAAACATTTGTAAAGGGCAAATGTGACAATCACTATAGTATTATGAAGCTTTTGCAGCTATGCTGCGAGAGGTATCACTATAGTACTGCGAAGGCCAAAGCAATATGCAGCGATTATAATTATAATGATTAAAATGATGAATTTTAGACTTGGTAGAGAATTAGAAGACATGGATGATCAATTGAGAAGCAAAGGCATAAGCGCAAAGTCACGATGGTGGCTGGTTCGTCTGTACTACGGTGTGACAAATATGATGAATGGCGATGGCCTTTATCCAAAAAGCAACTACAACAAGATACGCTTACATATGCAATGCAGCAAGTGGACTGATATGGAGGAAATTATAATAAAGAGTGGTATGTTCGATGTTTTCGACGATGGTTTCAGAAGCCGCTATTTGGACGATACGGAAGAAGAGTTGGATAGTGCGAAGAACCGTGGCAGGGAAAGCGGCAAAAAGAAGCAAGGTGAAAAGCTGTACCCATCGGTGACCGATCAGTCATCCAGCATGACTCAACTGCAGTCATACAGCAATACTAATCGGTCACGATACGCTTCAAAACAGTCACGCAGCATGACTCCAAACAATAATAATAAATATAATTATTTACATGATAATAATAAACATGAGATAAATATAAATAATAAACATGAGATAAGTAATAAACAGGATAGTAGATATACAGGATATAACGATACAAACACTGTATATAATGATTCTACTAGGTTTTACGCCTCTAATACAATGGGGAATAACGAGGATGAAAAAAAATATGACCATGCTCCAAATGCAGATGCCTCGGAGAAGGGGTTGTCGGAGATGGTGCACGACTTTTTCAATGCCCTCTCTCCTTCGAATGAGTGCGACAGTCCTGTGTTCCAATCGGCAAGGAGCGCTACAAGCAGTGAGTATCCCAACATCGACACTCAGCTCTTGGACTTGGCAGTAGATATACTTGTGCACGAGGAGCTAAAGGACTATTATACCACCAGGGCCAAGCAGTTCAATGGCAAGTCACGTCAGGAAAAGATACAATGGATATCACGTTTCATCCCTAAGTGTGCCGGCAAGATGATAAAAAGTGCCATGAAGAAAGCCGAGCAGCAGAAGGCTGCTATTGATGATAAAAATTTATTAAAAAATATAATAATCAACAATGTACAAACAAAACAGAATTGGCGCAACAACCATACTTTTAGCGATTACGAATGGTACGATGAACAACAAGAACAACGTTATTACACCAATGGTCAAGGGGAAGTTCAAGGCATTCCCCGCGAGGCCCCGCCCAGACCCAGCAACGATCATGAGTGGAATGTTTTTTCTCAACAATGGATTGTGCGAATGCCCTACAACGGGGAAGATCTTTTTATTTGAAAAACTATTTAAAATAAATTTAAATTTGAATAAGTTAGAATTATATGTGTTTAGAGACCAGAATATTTTTAAATGAATTAAAAAAAAGTAACAAAAAGGGCCGTTATTTTTGCCCTTGGTGCGGGGACCACGAACTGCAAGTGACTCGTAAAGAAAATGGTGACGAGTTTTTCCATTGTTGGAACTGTAGCAAGGGCGGCAAGATAAAAGAAGGCGTGCTTATGCCCCGTGGAGAACGCACCATACTGCCTTCGGAAGAGAACTGGCATAGCGGCGGCTCTTACAGAAACACCAATTACAAAAAACAGAATCCACAAAAAACTATGACCGAACTGCCAACAGAGAAAATCAAAAGCGTGGACGAATACAAGGCTATCGACCCCAACCAAATCAAAGATGTGACTATCCTTACCGAAGAGACGGTGAAGCAGGATTCCCCCCTGATAAGGGCCGCTCTCGACTATCTGGCCGAACAGGGCATACCCTTGGCGGCTGCCATGGAGCTGCGTGTAGGCGTAGCCAACCATTTGATCGAGGTCAGAAAGACACGAGAACGCTCTATGCAGAAATGTATCGTGTATGTAAAGCACTGGAACGGCCGGACTATAGGTGCCAAATACCGCGGAATGGAAGCCAAAGGGTTTGCTTGTGCCTCTGGCGAGGATAAGCCAACACTACCCTACAACGTGGACTGTCTGCGACGCAAGAGCGTGGACGACCCTCCGATAGACATGCTGGTGATTACCGAAGGCGAGAAAGACGCACTGGCGGTACATGCTTCAGGCTTCAGACATGTAATCAGTGTACCCACCGGCTGCAGCGCAGATCCGAACAAAGTATTCTCGGCTATCACCGAGCTGATAGCACCGAGAAACGTGAAGAAGGTGGTGGGTTGTTTCGACACAGACCCGGCTGGTGACACTCTTAGACAGTCGTGCAGACTTTACTTCGGTTCTAGACTCTACGAGGCGAAGATACTCGACGGGTGCAAGGATATAGCCGACATGCTGAAATGCTATGGCAAAGAGGGTGTGGTTGAAGCTATCAACAATGCCGAGAAGGTAGAAGTTCGTGGATTCCAAGCACTCGGCGAACTGATAGAACCTGCTCTGGCGTATATCAACGGAACCTACGACAAAGGCTTCAGCATAGGACTGGGAGCCCTTACCGACGGTAAGCTTCACTTGGACAACACAGGTGGCCTTATCGTGGTAACAGGTTATGCCGGCCATGGCAAATCGACCTTTGTGCAGAACATCATCACCAGCATGATTTTCAACAACGGTTATCAAGTGTCCTATCTGCCTTTTGAGGAGGCCAAGTACGGCAAATTGTTGAAGCGCATGATCGAGACCAACGTAGGGACTGTGCTGCCACAATACACACAGACGAGAGACATTCAGCCTTATATTAATTACATCTACCCACGATACCATCTGTTGAACTACAGACAGATAGACCCTACGCCCGAGAATATTCTCCAAATGGCCGACGTCTATCCAGATGTGAAGATGTTAGTGATAGACCCCTTCTATTTTGTTGATAGTACAAAAATGGGCAACATTCCGGAAACGGAACGTATCAAGGCTACCCTTGTTATGATGCGCCAGTGGGCCCAAATGCACAACTGCTGGGTGGTTGTGGTGGCACATCCACCTAAGGGCAAAAAAACGAATGGCATAAAGTACGACCGTCTGGACCTCTACGATGTGGCCGGCAGTGCCTCGTGGGCCAATGCCGCAGACTTCCTCTTCACGGTGAGTCGCACCGATATCGTGCAGGAAAACGGCAGTGCAAACTACTCGGCCGTCTTCACGGAGATGGCGATGCTCAAGGTGCGCGACCAAGATATAAACAAACCCGGCAGCGTATTCTATACGTTGGAGAAATGCGGCCGCTTCATCGAGCATGAGTCGAAAGAGTCCGCTGTGGAGCACTACGTGAGAAACATGGGCACTCTGCCCTACCTCGAACCTTGGTACGTGCCTCGGCCAGCAACAACGGTATCGTGTGCCAATAACTGATCGATGTGTGTACGGCATGGACGCATTACTGCAATTGCCCGATGCCGTCAACATAAAACAAACAGGCCCCACTCTACATCCGGACATGCTGTCACTCACGAGACTGAGTTTTTTCTATTTCCTTATCCATGATACATGGTCTCCCTGCATGGTCCGGATCGAGCGGCCAAAGTGATATTGAAAAAATTATTCCATATGAAAAAAATTAATCAAACAACTTTAACTATTTCTTCTTCGCGTTTCAGTTATCTGAGCGATCTGGCTCGGGCTTATTCTCCCAACATCGGCAGCCGGTCGGCGCTGCAATGGCTGAAACAGCAGATGACGAGGGTGCCCGGACTGATGGAGGCGCTGGAGAGAAAAGGGTTCAAAAACGGCCAACGGCGCATCACTCCGGCTCAGGTGGAGGTGTTTTTCGAATATCTCGGCCTGCCTATCGACGACGGAGATGCATGCTAGATGCAGGCTTGCTACTGCATAAGTGCGGATAAGTGCATTTAAGTGATGCTGGGGCAAAAAAAAATTCTATATATCAAATTTTTTTCGTATCTTTGCAAAGTGAAAGTCAAGGTGATTTAATGCTCGGATTAAAGCTTCTGTTGAGCTCTCGAAAAGGTAAGCCTCGGCAGTTGCCGCCCCAAAGCACCGAATGCACTGTGACTCTCACGAGTGAATAAACATATTACAGAATCCGTCACCTTGGACCCTGGTCCGACGAGTCTCTGGAGAGAGAACGGCATGCAGCTCGGAGGACCGGCCCTGCCAAGGCGACACAAAAACAAGAAAGGAACAACGACGATGATCGAATACAGCATCGCTATGTACAACCAGACTGTGGGCAAGAACCCCGGTCCTAAGGCCTACGGCCGCGCCCAGATGCGCAAGGTGATGGGCTTCGACGAGATTGCCGAGCATATCTCTTCGCACAACAGCAAATACAACGAGGGCGACATCCACGCTGTGCTGGTGGAGGTGGTGAAATGCATCCACGAGTTTCTGCTGGACGGCAACAAGGTGGAGCTGGGACGTCTGGGTGCTTTCTGGCCTACCCTCCGCTGCACTCCCGCCGAGTCGATAGCCGAGTTTACGGCCGACAACATCAAGCATGTGACGGTGAACTGGTCGAAGGGTATGCTCTTCAAGGATATGCGCAGCCTGGCCGAGTTCAACTACGTGCCTACACGCGCAGATCAGACGCTGCTTAAGAAGGCGGTGAAGAAGGGCGACCTGACTGTGGATCTGACCAAGCCTGACAAGAACAACCAGGGCTCGGGCAGCAACCAGGGCGGCAACGTGACTCCTACTCCCTCGGGTATCACCATCACCGCTGTGTCGTCCGACGAAAGCAAGGGCTCTGTGAGCGGCGGCACCTACGTGGACGGCGCTACCGTGACCCTCCAGGCTACCCCTGCTGCCGGCTACAAGTTCTCTCAGTGGCAGGACGGCAACACCGCCAACCCTCGTCAGATCACGGCTACCGCTAGCACCACCTACACCGCTACCTTCGTGGTGGCTACGCCTCCCACCGGCGGCGGCAGCATGATGGGCGACTAGTGTGTGCCCGCAGTGCATGCCCGCAGTGCGTGCCCGCACACGGCCATAAAAATCGGGTGCGTGCTGTAACGATCGGGGTGGGACTCGATGGTGTACGTGCCCACAGTGCATGCTATAAAGATCGGGGTGGGACTCGAGGGTCTCGCCCCTTTCTTTTATCGAATTTGATATTAATATTTTAGAATGTATATTACTCTTATGGATATGAAAGAAACTGTTTCTCTGATTATGTCGGTGTCTCTTGTCACCTCGGGCGTGGTGCTCTCGTTCATCAGCTTCTTCGTCAGCAAGGATCATGTGATCGACGACTCGGTACTCTGGTACTTCGCTCAGACATTGCTGTACGCAGGCAGCGTATTCGGACTGAAGAATTACGTGGATTATAAACTAAACCTAAAGAGATAGGTGGTATTTGTTTATTTGTTTATTTGTTTATTTGTTTATTTGTTGATTTGTTTATTTGTTAGCTCCACTTGGCTCCACTCCGGTCGCCGACCACAGTTCGGTCGCTGACCTTCGGGTAGCTCCACTTCGGTCGCTGACCTTCGGTTGATTTGTTTATTTGATGTAGTTGTTAGCACCACTTGGCTTCACTGCGGTCGCCGACCACAGTTTGGTCGCTGAGTTTTGGGTGATTTGATCGTTACGGCTACCTTTCGATTAACAAATGTCTGCCTCCTCGTTTGCCGATAAAACATTTTTTTTTCTCCATGTCGTGCGGTTTTTGTATCTTTGCATTGGATAAAAACGCTATGTTTTATCGTAAGACATTGATAATTATTTTTAAACTTAAATATAATAGTAAATGAAAGCTTATAATTTTAACGCAGGTCCTTGCCCCCTGCCCAAAGAGGCCGTTGAATCCACTATCAACGCTATCCGCAATTTCGACAACACCGGTATCGGTCTGATGGAAATTTCTCACCGTACCCCCGGTTGGGAGCGCACCATGGAAGAAACCCGTCAGCTCTGGCGTGACCTCCTCAACATCCCCGAAGGTTACGAAGTACTCTTCCTCGGTGGTGGTGCTAGCACCCTCTTCCTCGACATCCCCGCCAACTTCCTGAACAAGAAGGCTGCTTATCTGCAGACCGGCGTTTGGGCTAAGAAAGCTGGCAAAGAGGCTAAGCTCTTCGGTCCCGTTGACATCGTGGCTTCTTCCGAAGACAAGACCTACAGCTACATCCCCAAGGGTTACACCATCCCTACCGATGCTGACTACTTCCACATCACTACCAACAACACCATCTACGGTACCGAGATCAAATACGACATGGACTGCCCCATCAAGCTCATCGCTGATATGAGCTCCGACATCATGAGCCGTCCCGTTGACGTGACCAAATA
>JAZUDW010000073.1:0-30886 GCA_045639845.1 Bacteroidales bacterium | reverse complement strand
TCCAAATAGACTTATAGAGAATGTCCGGTTTGGGCTCTTTTTCAATTTTCAGTAGCTTTCTAAGAAAACTTTCCTCATAAGGGAAGGTATGCCAACTACCACATTCGGGACATTGGCACGGCGCAATTATGTCACAGCAATCATACTCGGCTGCTATATCTTCAAAATGGCAGCCACATTCCGAGCACTTAAACTTTGATGTACCAAATACCATATTCTATCCAATTCTGACAGCGTCTAAATAGGCGGTGCTCAGTGCCCCGACTTTGTTGATGTCTATGCCATAGATGCGCATGAAGGCGGCGGCTACCTCGGCTTTGTTGGTAATAACGGGATTGCTGGTGCTGTTGGTGACAACATCCACACTCATGCCCTTCTCAACCCTTTGACCCGAGGTGAGCCTAGATTGCTTTACTGTGATTCTGTATATCATAACTTTGAGTATAAAATATTTGAAAGAAATCCGTTTTTATTTCGTTGCAAAATTACCACTAATAACTGAACATTTCCATATTATAGGCAATTATAGGCAACTACAGCGGACATATGGTGGGATAAAGCTCATGGAGGAACTTTCGAAAATCGTAGCTGGCACTCTTGGCATAGCTGCTGTCGCGGTCTTTGACCCATCGGGGGCCGACGAAGAAACGGCGCATCTTCTTATAGTCGCCTCGGCAGGTGAGGTGCCTAACTAAATAGATGAGCTCGTATGGATTGCCGTTTTTTCCATTCCACTGAATAACACAAGTGTTGATGGAGGGGCCTTTGCCTGTAAGCCTGTAGGCGAAGACACTCTTTATGAAGATATCTTTGGAGATATAATCATGGTCTGCCAGATAATTGATCAGCGCAGTCAGTTTGCCAGGACCACCACGAAGCACCTCTTCGTGACAATAGAAATACTCACTGCTATTGGCCGAGTTCATATCCCTTGTGAAATAGTTGTCGCCAAGTCGGAAGTGATTGTTACGTGACTTGAACCCTATACCATTGCCCGTAAGCGGGTTGGCAATTGTGGAGGCCTGCCCTGACGATTCTTCGCACAAGAAAGCCTCTTGATACTGCTGCATGACTGTTTTTGCTTGATGCACCACTGGCAGAGCCTCCTCTCGATCGAGGAGTGCTTCTAGAACAATCCTCTCTTTTGAGAGGTAACGATGGGTGTGCAGCCAAAAACTCTGAATCATATACCGCAGGTGCACACAGAGATAGTCGTAGAACGCTTTCATGTAATGCATAAAGTTCTGATCGGTATCGTTTTCTCGCAACTGATGAAGGGCTTTTTCGAACTCCCTCATTGCCAAGGATAGGTCGTCATACTCATCGTCGAGGACAGCAATAGCACCCTTGAGGGAGAGATCCAACACAAGGTCGAGCTGGTCATCACCCAGATTGAGTACCGTTGAAATGTCGTCCATAAGATGACGGCAGAGGTAACTGACGGTGTGTAGGTCGCAACCATTGTCGTGGACAAGCTGACAAAAGATGCTCTGTTGATCAGACAATAGTGCTTGGTGCAACTGTGTATGAAGTGCGTCGCTACCGCTGATGGTGTGTATGAGCTCGTTGGCGGCAGAAGGAATTAAGGACTTGAGATATCGGAAGATGGTATCGGCATTATAGGCTATACCATTGGTGGAGACCTCGTCTAAATATAGCGGCATCTCCTCATGAAGTATTCTATTGTTGGCAATGAAAGAAAAGACTTGATAGAACGGGACGTAAACATGCAGCCAGAGAGACATAGTCTGACGGTATTGATCATCGGCATCAGGATCGCACAGGTCGGCCTCTATCTCTTTTGCCAAAGATAGTGGCACACCTTGACGTACAAGCTGGTCCAGTTCATTATAGTATTCGTTTAGGCGCTGTGCCTCGGATATCAAATCCATAGTATCGTTCCCACGCCGCAAGTTCCCACCGACGAATGTGTTGTTGCTCACCATACGAAGAAAGCATAGAACTCGTGTTGCATCGTTCTATGAAATCGAGGTATCGCCAAACACCTTATCGGAAATAAAACGGAAGAAACCAAATCCTATGCTATACGGTATGCAGACGCTCGATGCGATACATACAACAATAGCAAAAAGACATTAGTCGATGGCCCTTCCGAATATAAATTGGCGATTTTCGATTCCAGACCCTACAAATGCTTTCTATTGCATAAAAAAAATACACCTTCACTCTTAGTGCTTTCGAGTTGCAAAGATACGTGTTTTTTTTGATACGGAAATCTTTTTTTAGTGATGATGGGAAAAATAGGTCAGCACTACTTGGGTAGCTAACCCTTGGTTGGTACGATTTTGCATTAGATTATAAAAAAAATGTGGACTTGTGACGATAGTACATAGCGGGCAACAGGAAGAACTCCTGCTGACTTTTGTGCAGTAGGGAATGCAAAACGGATAGAGGGGAAAACGTGCCGATTCGTCATTCAATTATAGCTCAAAGATGTTCGTTCGTCATCGCTTACAAGACAGGAGTAACGACACATGACCATAAAACAACAAAAAATGCATCCATTGAACGATAGCTGGCCATAGGATTGCAACGATCAAAGACGTTGAGTAATGTTTGAACAAAAAAAAGAGGAGGCGCAAAACCACACTCCTCAATAAGTATTTGTATCACATTGCTTCATCGAATGTAAACCCAGGTCAGCGACCGAAGCGGAGCTAACTGCTACACTTGTCCAACGTGGAGCTAATCACCGAAAATTAACCGCGAAATATTTCGTGAATCACATCAGCATGCAGTTAATTCACAGCAAAGTGAAATTTTTGAATCAATATACAGGAAACACACGGACATTTACGTTTAGCGAAGCGTAGTCCTAAAGGGGATACGAAACACAAGCTCAAATCAAATAAGAGAAAAGGAATCTTAATGTATCTTACCGAGATACCGAAACATAACATACAATTGACATAAATTATCGCATCACTAGTACTCTACAATATTACCACTCTTCCTCCAAACGTACAATCGTACCTGTGATGTCAATAACACCAGAGGTATCCTCAACAGTCACGCTCGCCAAACCTTCCGAGAAAGGCCAAACCATATCAAACCGTGGTTTGATCACAAGCTTTCCCGCCTTGTCGATATATCCCCATCGTTCTTCGATCTCTACAGCAGCAAAACCTTCGGAAAATTCAAGGGCATAATCAAACTGAGGAGATATCACCAGTTTGCCTGTCTTGAAAATGTATCCCCAACGTTCGCCTATCTCCACTGCAGCAAAACCTTCGGAGAATGATCGAGCATTATCGAACTGAGGCTCGATAACAAAACGCCCGCTTGCGTCGATAAACCCATATTTATCACCATACCTCACGGATGCCAAACCTTCGGAAAGGGGACTGGCTTCATCAAACAGGGGTTCTATCACAAATGTGCCGGTCTTGTCTATCCACCCCCACTTATCAGTGGTCTCATCAGAAATATTCACTAGTGCTAAACCTTCGGAGAAATCATAGGCATAATCGAACTGGGGCTTTATCACTTGCTTTCCCTTCTCGTCAACAAATCCCCATTTGTCTCCGATCTTCACATGCGACAATCCTTCGACGAAACATTCGTCGCAGATACGAGACACGTCATAGCGATTACATCCCTCGAAGGGGACCAGCAGCATCAGCAGCAAACCAAACAGCCAAAATCTCTTCATAACTATAAGACCCTTAGTCCGTGTCGGGTGCAACTTCTTAATGACAAAAGGCATTAACAGACCCACTCGGGTATTACTGGAGAACAGAAAGGTCTGCTTGCCAATTGATATTATAACTATTCCTCTTCAAAAAAAACTATTCTCTCCGTCTCGTATATATATACCCCCCATATGGTTGCAACTTCAACAGGTGCCACCCCTTTTACGAAACCTCCTACTTTATCAAAACGAGGATATATCACAATCTTTCCCGTACGGTTTATATAGCCCCACGCATTGCCAAACATCGCCGGCGCCAACCCTTCGGAGAATGGCTTAACATTGTCATACTGTGGATACAACACAACACTTCCCGTCTTGTCTATATACCCCCATTTACTTCCAACCTTCACAGGGGCCAATCCTTCCGAGAAAGACCCTGCATCCTCGAACTGAGGTTCGATCACCATCGTTCCCGTATTGTCTATATAACCATATCTCCTAATAAACGAGTCTCCGACACCAACAAGTGCCAACCCTTCCGAGAAAGGGGCAGCATCGGCAAAATGTGGTTTTAACACAATTCTTCCTGCCGTGTCTATATATCCATAACTATTCCCGATCTTTACATTGGCCAGTCCTTCTGAGAACTTACAGGCCCAGTTATACTGTGGTGCAATCACCATCGCTCCTGTCCTGTCTATATACCCCCATCTACTTCCAACTTTCACAGGGGCTAATCCATACGCAAAGGCTCCTGCATGTTCAAACTGAGGTTCGATCACCATCGTTCCCGTCACGTCTATATAACCATACCTACCGCTATACAAATCGCCGATCATCACCATTGCCAACCCTTCCGAGAAGGTGTCGGCATCTGCATACTGAGGTTTTATCACAATCGTTCCCTTATGGTCAATATAGCCCCATCGAGATTCAATCTCCCTACTCGAAAATACTTCTTCGGTAGTCCCTGCAAAATCAAACCGAGATGATAACTCAAGATGTCCTGGCATATCTTTATATCCATATTTACCCGCAATTTTCGCAGGGAACAAGCCAGTGGTATCCTTTGGGGACAGACTTGACACCCAGGTTTGACTATATCCCTCATAGGGCAGCAATAACATACAAACCAAACTAATCAGCCAAAATCTCTTCAAACAAAAATAACACCAATCCATTGGGAGAATAACATTGTTGACAATATTTATACTAATTCAAAACAGAATGCAAAGTTACAACAAATATCTGGAATGGAAGAAAAAAAACAGCAAGAACACATGTCGGACAACGCAAACATCCAGATGAATCGACCGATTGAACTTAGCTATTCACCACAACAGTACAACAAAAAGAGCACCCCGATAGTGGGATGCTCTTTTTTGTTGGAACGGTTATCTGTTGATCTGAAGATGTTCGACAGACAAACCTTTGTTTACGATTGATATCGAGATGGTGTCGGCAACGTGCCGGTGGTACCATCACGATGAACCATTAGAGGCCGAGGACTTTGAGGCCCTGGTTGTAACGGATATCGAGAGGAATGTTGGCGGCAGCAATAGACTGGAGGTCTTTCTTAAGTTGGTCGCGAACATTGCCGTTCTCTTTGGCATACTTGGTAGCACCCTGGAGGTCGCCTTCGCCTTCCATCTGGAGGATGAGGGCAGTCCAGCCTTCGAGGGCTGCATGAGCTTTCTCTACGTCAACCACATATTTGCCGTCGGCGTTGCGAGTGAAGGCACCATTATCCTGGAAATAATTGAAGCACATCATATTGGCAATACCGTGAGCTTCGGTTGCGCCGAAGCGTACACTACGGAAGATACCGGCCACGAAGGTAACGTAGGCATCCTCGACGGTGATATCGGTGATCTCGCCACGATTGATGAGCTGCTCGGTGAGGAAGAGACCGCAGATATCGGCTTTGGCTTCTTCCCAAGCGCTATACTGTGCGCCGAGGGCTTTGCGGCAGGGTTCGCCAGTGGTGACGGTTTTCTTGATGCCGAGGCCGTGGGCAACCTCATGATAACATACGTTGGAGAAGAAAGCATCGAACTTCACGTTGTCGAGCTGATCGTCGCAGATGAGCAGGTTGGCGATGGGCACCATGATCTTCTCGTATTTAGCACGCATCGCGTTTTTGAGTTGGAGGCGACGGGTACCGTATTTGAGCTGTACGGTCTCATCGTTGGGAAGATTGATGGCGATGGTTTTGGAGGCTGCATTGCAGTCGCCGGCATAATAAACTACGTCGTAAACATTGAGATCGCTCTTGGTGCCAGGCACTTCTTTCTTGTATTTGGGGTCGCAGGGCAGCTCTTTCTGGAGTGAGGGGAGCATGGCGGTGAACTTAGCCAAGCGGTTGCTCCACTCTACGTCTTTGAGGAGGATAAAGCTCTCGTGGGAGCATTTGAGGCCATAAAGAGCGTCGTCGTAGTTTTCGATAGGACCAACAACGAAGTCGATCTTGCTATCTTTCATATCCATCCAAGCGAAGTCGGAGGCTTGATACTCGTCGGTCTGAAGGGCTTTGCGACGCTCGGTGAGGTAGCGTTTGAGACCTGCATCCTCGGCGAGATCGATGGCTACTGCCATAAGGGAATCAACTTTGGCAAGCTGGGGAGCGAAAGCATCGTGGTAGGCGATGGCTTTGAGAGCACCGTTCTCATCGCGACGGATGATGGAGTACTGGCTGTTTTTGAGAGGATCCTGGAGTGCGTCGAACTCTTCCTGGGTCATATCGGCAGGATAGAAGTTGGCTCCTTTGGGTTTGGGACCGAAGCCAGGAAGGAAGCACTTCTCTTCATCGAGCTTATCCCATGCCCCGTACTGGAGACCTGCGAAGGCTTTCATCCAAGGATCGGAGAGGGTGTCAAGAGCAGCACGGTTTTCGGCACCGAAATTTTCTTCCCAATAAATCTCGTCCATGATATCGGCTATCTGAATGAAGATGGGGATGAGTTGTTTCTCTTTGTCGGAAAGATTGTTTACGAGATCGCTGGAGAGGGTGTACTCAGCATAGGACTCGTATTTCTTTTGAAGCTCGCTGATTTCGGCAGCGGGCTCGGCAGTATTGTTGTTTTTGCAACCAACTGCTGTGAGCATTGCAAATGCCATAATGCCAATGGATAATTTTTTCATTGTTGATATGTATGTGTGTTATTGTTTCTTTTTCCAAAATGAAAGGGCTCAAGCATTAGCAAGCCTGAGCCCTTAGGGTATGATGTAGGGTCGATTATTTGTTTTCGGCTGCTACTTTCTCGCCAGTAACGCGCTCAAGCCAATTAACCATGCAGAGCATCACTACCATAGAGAGGAGACATACAGAAGCAAATACTACCCATGCAATCCAGATGGGGAACTTGTTGTAGAGCATAGGTCCGATCCAGAGAAGGCCGTTGCCTACTGCGGTGGCACCTAACCAAAGGCCCTGACAGAGACCGAGAAGGTTCTTGGGAGCCACCTTGGAGATGAAGGAGAGTCCGAGGGGGCTGATGAAGAGCTCAGCCACAGTCATGAAGAAGTAATAAACAATGAGTACCCAGGGACCTGCCTTGAGACCAGCAGCTGCAGTTGCATCAAGACCCTTGAACTCGGTAGCCGAAGGATAGCCCTGCATGTGGCAGAAGATGGTCATAAAGAGATAAGCAGTAGCTGCCACACCCATACCGATGGCGATCTTGCGGGGTGTAGAGATGCCTTTGCCGCGACGGGTGAGGCCCTCGAAGAACCACATGATGGGGAAGGTGAGAACGATTACGAAGAAGGGGTTAACAGCCTGCCATACCTCGGGAGCGAGACTTTCGGTATTAACGAAGTCGCGTGCGAAGAGAGACATAGAGGTACCATTCTGATGGAACGAGAACCAGAAGAATACGGCGATGATAAGCACTGCAAACATAGCATAGAGACGCTGTTTGAGCTCTTTGGCCATAGCTTGTTTTTCTTCGGCAGTATAGGAAACGCTCTCAACAGCGGTCTTGGCACCTGGAGTGGGGAATATTTTCTTGGTGCAGAGGAAGATAACGAGGGAGATAAGCATAGCAGCCACAGAAGCGATGAAGCTATAGTGAACACCAGTGTTGAATACGTTGAGGTAGTTCTGGCATACCTCCTGGATAGCAGCAGCATCGGCAGGAAGAGTTACATGCATCTTGGCGAAGAGTTCGGTCATCTTGGTAAGGGCATCAGCACCCATAGCAGCACCTTCGTTGACGAATTGGTGACAGAGTGCGGGCAGGTCGGCATTGTATTCGAAACCATTCTGGCCCAACCACCAGCTACGGAGCAAAGGAGCTACGAAGGGGGCAACAAGACCACCTACATTGATGAACATGTAGAAAATCTGGAATCCGCTGTCGCGTTTGCCTTTGGCTTCGGCCAAAGCAGCAGGACTGATCTTGGCGGCCTCAACTTCGAGGTTGTCGTACATCTGACCTACGATAGCCTGAAGGTTGCCTTTGAAAAGACCATTACCGAAGGCAATGAGGAACAAGGCTACACAGGTGAGGGGGAGAAGCCAGCCAATATTGCCTGCAGTGGCAAGAATGGGCACAGAAAGAATGATGTAGCCCGATGCCATCACCAACAAACCAGTCTGGATGGTACCTTTGTAGTTCTGAGTACGGTCGGCAATGATACCACCTACCAGGCTCAAAATGTAGATACCCATGTAGAACACGGAATAGATAGCGGTAGCTTTTTCCTCGGGCAATCCGAACTTGGAGCAGAGGAAGAGCACCAGCACGGCATTCATAATATAGTAGCCAAAACGCTCACCCATATTACTGAGGGCTGCCGCAATTAGCCCTTTGGGATGTCCTTTGAACATAACTTTAATTTTTTAATTAATAATATATTTACTTAACTTAATTAACATTTACTATACACCATAAGGAAATGCAAAAATACAAAAAATATTTCATTTAGTGACATCGAAATAATAAGTTGGCACGATTTTGCTTCATCCAAGTGATATATTTTGGATTTAACACAAAGAAGTATAGCGGGCTATATGTCTGTGGAACAGATTCAAAATAGCCAACAAGAAAGGCAAAGCAAATGTAGAGTTAACTCATAATCTAACCGAGCTATTTTTCTCATCATCACAACACTAATGTTCAAGAAATTCGGGCATCTGCCATCGGCATTATGTTATTATGCCATCGTCCAACAGCTCACGATGAATGGACGAAGACTTACACCATGTGCTAGAAATGATGGGAGTGTTAGTATATCACGTCTATCCGGCCTTCGCATTAAGTGATATGCAATCAAACAGATGACTATATACATTCCGAAACCTATGGGAAATCTCATTTCCCAACCACCACACTGAGGTAGGCATCTTGCAGAGGCAGCTCTATCGTATGGATGGCTACGGGGGCTTGCATGGGTGGGACATGAAGGAGCTGATCGAAGCCTCGTATTCCATCCCCCTGGTATTTAACATAGGCCTCTTTCCGCGTCCACAGTCGGGTAAAGGCTTGCTGGGGGTCGCTACTAAGGGCTATCATCTGCTGCTCTTCGGGAGAACAGACTTTGGCGATTAGTGCATCGGCGACTTTTCGGGGATTCTCCACATCGAGGCCTATCGGGCTATGATGTACACCACAAGCTATCACTGTTCGGCAGTGACTGATGTTGTAATGAACGGTCGGCTGGTATTTCAATGAGGGCTTCCCTTGAGGGCCGACTTCGATGGTTGGATAACTAAGTGTTCCTTCTCGCAACTGATCGGCCACGACTCGCAGATGGGAATCCCGAACCCAATGAACTTCGGGTGCATCGTTCTGGGTGCGGATCTGAGCCAATGCATAGACCAAAAGTAACTTGGAATAAAGACTCTCCCGTCTGCGATGTGGGCTCTTGATGTCGCTCAGCTGATGTAATAAAGCATCGGGCATACCGAATTCATCACTTTGGACGGACAGAGAAGCATCGCTATCGGCGATAGGTAATAGATACAGGTTCATGGAAACTTGATGGGATGTTGTTGTTCTATACGATTGCTTATCGGTAGTCGGACATTATTGGTGGCGATTGAAGAGTCTGTGCTTTTTCATGTCCCGATTCATAGGGCACACGAGATGAGGGTCGCTTTATTTTTTTAGGTGACAAATTGCGAAAGAATCCCGCGTCGAATAATAATCGGCAAGCAACTATCATGTTTTTTCTTTTTCCCTACCACCACAAACAACGGTTCTGCAACGATATGATATGGGAGACCTAATAACATCGTCATTCTCTCAGCGTTATGATCTCACCACTTGAGGTCACTTTTACAATACGGGAGCCACGTGAGGCTACTTGGTTGAAGGTGGATAGGTTGGGGACACAATAATCAACACGGTCTTTCACCACTTGATCAATCTCGTGATATACCGAGGGAGAAGGACGGCCCGACAAATTGGCACTGGTACTTACTATAGGACGATCTAACAGCCGCAACAGATGTTGACAGAAATCCATCTTGGGGATTCGAATACCAATAGACCCATCGGCCGCTAACAGTTGATCGGGTATGCCTTCAGCTTGGGGAAAAATCACCGTTGTGGGACGGGAAGATTCGACGGCCAGACGCATCATCTCTTCAGTAACAGACGGCACATAACGTTTTATCATCTCCGGATTACTGCAGAGGAGAAGCATGCTCTTTTGAGGGTCTCGCTCTTTGATGACAAAGAGTCGATTGATGGCTTCGACACAGGTGGCATCACACCCTATACCCCAAATGGTGTCGGTAGGATAGAGGAGCGTGTGTCCTTCTTGCAGATGGGACAACGCTGTACTAACGATTTCATGCATCATTCTTTACCCTTTTTTCTTTGAATGTTACTTATGTTTTTTCAATCAGTAGGCAGAGTGCCTACATTATCGACCCCGTAAACTCTCTATTTTGACAAACCAGATATTCATAAACAAAAAAAAGAAGGATGCCGTATTGACCTCCTTCTTTTCTTTCGATCAATCATCGAGTTTGGTTATCCGATTAAGCCTTGCTACCTGGAAGAATCTCATAGGGAATGGTCTCATTATCCTCTTTTCGGGGTTGAGGACCGGGAATGGGACCATAGTTATGTTCATACTTGTTGATATTGTCAGCAAGAGCATTGAGGAAGTTGCGAGCATGGAAGGGAGCCATCACTATACGGCTACGTACGGGTGCTTTATCGGGCGCACCAGGGAACAATTGTGCAAAGTCGATACAAAACTCCGTAGCACTATGTGAAACGACTACAAGGTTTGAATAGATACCTTCAGCAGTCTCTTTGTCAATATCAAGCTGAAGTTGGTTGGGGTTTTTCTTTTCTGCCATGATATGGTAATATTTATTGATTTTTTAATATTCAACGTTATTCGCCTGACTAGATATCCATGTGCATGATGCCAACATTGATACAGAATCATACTCGCAGTGGGGTATCACCTCTTCATTCATCGCAAATGATCACTCTTTTTTATGCTGCCTTGCGCTATTTCTGAAATATCTTTTCCTTGTTTTTCTACGACACCCACACGGTGATTCTATTTCTCAAACTTCTTCGCCGCATCATTATGGACCATTACACTGACCAAGGTAAACGTCTATAGTTAAAAAAAGTCCCCAGCGACAGCCGAACTGTTCTCGCTAGGGACTTATTGGTTATTGAATGTTCAATTAACGACGTTTAGAAACAGGTGCAGGAGTGGGAGCAGGAACTTCGTTCTTGTTGCTTACCTGCAGACGTTGATACTCACGAAGACCGGTACCTGCGGGAATGAGGTGACCCACGATAACGTTCTCCTTCATACCCTCGAGGTAGTCCTGTTTTGCATTGATAGCAGCCTCGGTGAGAACCTTGGTGGTCTCCTGGAAGGATGCCGCACTGATGAAGGACTTGGTTTGGAGGGATGCACGAGTGATACCTTGAAGAATCTGCTTAGCGGTAGCTGGCTTAGCATCACGGGCGGTGATGAGACGACGATCGGCACGACGAAGTGCAGAGTTCTCATCACGGAGTTTACGTGCAGTGATGATCTGACCATTCTCAACAGTTTCAGAATCTCCTTGATCCTCGACAACCTTCATACCGAAGATTTCATCGTTGGTCTCGCGGAAGTCAATCTTATTAACCAACTCACCTTCCAAGAAGCGAGTGTCGCCTGGATCTTCGATTTCCACCTTGCGCATCATCTGACGCACGATAACCTCGAAGTGCTTATCATTAATCTTAACACCCTGGAGACGATACACATCCTGAACCTCGTTCACGATGTACTCCTGTACCTTCATAGGACCTTGTACTGCAAGGATGTCGGAAGGAGTGATAGCACCTTCGCAAAGAGGAGTACCCGACTTCACGTAGTCCTGATCCTGTGCAAGAATCTGTTTGGAAGTAGGAATGAGGTAAGTACGTTGCTCGCCTGTACGAGAAGTGATGGTAATCTCACGGTTGTTACGTTTAAGTTTCTTGGCAATCGAAACGATACCGTCGATTTCGGCAACGATAGCGGGATCGGAAGGATTACGTGCCTCGAAGAGTTCCTGAACGCGAGGCAGACCACCAGTGATATCGCCAGCCTTACCGAAGGAACGAGGAATCTTAACGAGAACATCACCAGCCTTCAGCATCTGACCATTCTCAACACCGATATGGGCGCCAACAGGAAGGTCATATACTTTGAGGATGTTGCCCTCATCGTCGAGAATATTAACAGTGGGGTTCTTAGTACGCTGACGCGACTCAATAACCACCTTATCTTGTAAACCAGTCTGAGCGTCGCTCTCAACACGGAAGGTTTGATTCTCAATAACATTTTCGAAGGATACCTTACCTGCCACATCGGACATGATGACAGCATTGTAGGGGTCCCATTCTGCAATAAGATCGCCTTTATGTACAATCTCACCGCTAGCTTTAAATAGTTTAGAAGCATAGGGGATCAAGGCAGAAGAGAGTGTCACCTCGGTATTGAGATCAACAATACGCATTTCAGCCGAACGACCCATTACGAGGCTATAGCTATTGCCTTCACCATCGGTGTAGGGTATGTCGCGCAGTTCGTCGATTTCCAAACGACCTTCGTGACGAGAGGTAATAGTAGAAGTAGTACCGATGTTACCACCAGCCACACCACCAACGTGGAAAGTACGAAGAGTAAGCTGCGTACCAGGCTCACCAATAGCCTGTGCGGCGATAACGCCGACAGCTTCACCACGCTGTACCATTCTACCAGTAGCGAGGTTGCGACCATAACACTTAGCACAAACACCATGTTTGGACTCGCAGGTGAGTACAGAGCGAATCTCCACCTCTTCAATGCCAGCAGCTTCAACCTGCTTGCAGATAGTCTCAGTGAGTTCTTCACCTGCAGCAGCAATCAGATCACCGGTATGAGGATCATAGATATCATGCACCGAGGTACGACCCAAGATCTTCTCGGCAAGGGTTACGACAACATCTTCACCCTTCTTAAGCGCTGTAGTGGGAAGTCCACGAAGAGTACCACAATCCTCTTCATTGATAATAACATCGTGAGCAACATCGACCAAACGACGAGTAAGGTAACCAGCATCCGCAGTTTTCAAAGCGGTATCGGCAAGACCCTTACGAGCACCGTGGGTAGAGATGAAGTACTCAAGCACAGAAAGACCCTCTTTGAAGTTAGAGATAATAGGATTCTCGATAATTTCATTACCCGCAGCACCTGCTTTCTGAGGCTTAGCCATAAGTCCACGCATACCAGAGAGCTGACGAATCTGCTCCTTAGAACCACGGGCTCCAGAATCGTACATCATATATACAGGGTTGAAGCCTTGATTGTCAGCCTTGAGACGTTTCATCAGGGTCTCAGTGAGCTGATTATTGGTATTAGTCCAAATATCGATAACGTGGTTGTAACGCTCGTTGTTGGTAATAAGACCCATCGAGTATTGCATCATAACCTCTTCGACCTCTTCGTTAGCCTTGGCAACCATCTCCTCTTTCTCGGCAGGAATAATCACGTCGCCCAAATTGAACGAGAGACCACCACGATATGCCATACGATAACCCATATTCTTAATGTCATCAAGGAACTGAGCAGTAACGGCATTACCACAAGCAGTAAAGAGATCACCGATAATATCACGAAGAGATTTCTTACCCATAACCTGATTGATGTAACCATAGGCATTGGGCACCATCTTGTTGAAGATAACACGACCTACAGTGGTACGAAGACGATTGGTCTTAATAAAGTGACCATTGGCATCCACTACAGGATAGCCCTCGTTGTCGCGTACCACCTCATATTCGGTACGGCTGTAAATAGCTTCTTCCGCAGCATTCTTACAGTCACGATCGGTAAGAATATTGCCATTCTTATCTTTGATAACCTCAGTGAAAGTATGGTCGGTGTGAACAAGTTCATGCTCACGTTTAGGATCAAAAGCATCGAGACGAACAGAGATGCAAGCATTAAGAGAGATGCGTTTCTCATTGTAGGCAATGGTAACCTCTTCAGGAGAATAGAAGCGATAACCTTCACCATGTACCGTTTCAGTCTCGGTAGTGACACGTTTCTTGGTCATATAGTAAAGACCAAGCACCATGTCTTGCGAAGGCACAGTAATAGGAGCACCATTCGCAGGATTAAGAATATTATGACTCGAAAGCATCAGAAGCTGAGCTTCGAGAACAGCAGCATTTCCAAGGGGTACGTGAACAGCCATCTGGTCACCATCGAAGTCTGCATTGAAACCGGTACACACCAGAGGATGCAGACGGATAGCTTTACCCTCTACAAGTTTAGGTTGGAAAGCTTGGATACCCAAACGGTGGAGAGTAGGAGCACGGTTGAGCATAATCGGATGACCTTTGAGTATATTCTCAAGGATTTCCCATACCACGGGTTCCTTGCGATCCACAATACGTTTAGCGCTCTTCACAGTCTTCACCAAACCGCGTTCCAACATCTTACGGATGATAAACGGTTTGAACAATTCAGATGCCATATCCTTAGGAAGACCACACTCGTGCATCTTCAGTTCAGGACCAACAACGATAACCGAACGGCCAGAGTAGTCAACACGTTTACCCAACAAGTTCTGACGGAAACGACCTTGTTTACCCTTCAAACTATCGGACAGAGACTTCAACGAACGGTTGGAATTACTATCAGACTTCACGCTCGAAGACTTACGACTATTGTCGAACAAGGAGTCAACAGCCTCTTGGAGCATACGTTTCTCGTTTCGCATAATAACTTCAGGAGCCTTGATTTCAACAAGACGACGCAGACGGTTATTGCGAATAATCACACGACGATAAAGTTCGTTGATATCCGAAGTAGCAAAACGGCCACCATCCAGAGGAACGAGCGGACGAAGATCAGGAGGAATAACAGGAACAATGTTGAGGATCATCCACTCAGGACGGTTGTCCATACCACGTTCACGCATACGCAACTGCGACTCACGGAACGACTCAACAATATTCAGACGTTTCAAAACATCAGCTTTACGCTGATTGGAAGTCTCTTTCGACGCGCGGTCACGCAACTCATACGAAAGATGATCAAGGCCAGAACGACCTTCCTCATCTACTTCGCTCAATTGGCAAAGCAACGTATAAAGAGACTCAGCACCCATACCAGCGATGAACTTATCAGGATCATCGTCGGGCAACTGCTGATTGGTAACGGGCAGAGCTTCAGTAACAGCATAGTAGTCCTCTTCAGTGAGGAGGTCGAATTTTTTGAGAGGTACCTCGTTCAATGTAGCAACACCAGGTTGAATAACGATGTATTTCTCGTAATAAATAATCTGTTCGAGCTTCTTGCTGGGGATATCAAGCAGCGTACCAATCTTATTGGGCAACGAGCGGAAGAACCAAATATGAGCCACAGGTACAACAAGCTCAATATGGCCCATACGTTCGCGACGTACTTTCTTCTCGGTAACTTCAACACCACAACGGTCGCATACGATACCTTTGTAACGAATACGTTTATATTTACCGCAGTGACACTCCCAGTCTCGAGTAGGACCAAAGATACGCTCACAGAACAAACCGTCACGTTCAGGCTTGTATGTACGATAGTTGATGGTCTCGGGCTTGGTCACCTCACCATACGAGCGACGCTTGATCGACTCGGGAGAGGCAAGGCTTACGGTAATCGAATTGAAATCGTTCTTTATCTGAGATTCGTTTTTAAATGCCATAGTCTTAGCTTCAATATATTATTAATCGAACGTTACTTCAAGTCCTAAGCCACGGAGCTCATGAATAAGGACGTTGAACGACTCAGGAATACCGGCAGTGGGCATGTTATCGCCCTTGACGATGTTCTCATAAGTCTTAGCACGGCCGTTGACATCATCGGACTTAACGGTGAGCACCTCCTGGAGGATGTTGGCGGCGCCGAAGGCTTCAAGAGCCCAAACCTCCATCTCTCCGAAACGCTGACCACCAAAGTTGGCTTTACCGCCAAGGGGCTGCTGAGTAATGAGAGAGTAAGGTCCGATCGAACGAGCATGCATCTTATCGTCGATCATATGATGCAGTTTAAGCATGTAGATATAACCAACGGTGGCAGGCTGGTCAAAACGCTCACCAGTCTCACCATCATAGAGGTAGGTACGACCATTGTCGGGCAGACCGGCCTCATGCATATATCCATTGATCTGTTCAAGAGTAGCACCATCGAAGATAGGTGTCTTGAAACGCTTGCCGAGACGCTTACCAGCCCAACCGAGTACTGTCTCATAAATCTGACCTAAGTTCATACGAGAAGGCACACCCAGAGGGTTGAGTACGATGTCAACAGGAGTACCATCGGCAAGGAAAGGCATATCTTCGGCACGTACGATCTTCGATACGATACCCTTGTTACCGTGACGACCAGCCATCTTATCACCAATACGAAGCTTACGCTTCATAGCGATATATACTTTGGCCATCTGAACGATTCCACTAGGAAGGTCATCACCAATGGTGAGAGCAAATTTTTCACGAGTGAAACGACCGTTCACCTCACGGCACTTGATATTATAATTGTTCAAAAGTTCAGCTACCAAAACATTGGTATCCTTATCAGTGGTCCACTTGGTAGCGATAACTTCGGTATAATCAGCAATCTCTTTAAGCGATTTAGCGGTAAACTTAACCTTCTTAGGGATAAGTTCAGTATGATGAGTAGAGTAAACGCCATTGGAAGTTTTACCGTTCACCAAGATAAAGAGTTTATCGATGAGCTTAGCACGAAGTTCCTTCAACTCAGCTTCGTAAACCTCGGTAGGTTTAACAAGAAGTTCTTTCTCTTTAGCACGCTGCTTACGATCACGGATAATGCGAGCAAACAGTTTCTTATCGATAACGACACCACGTACTGAAGGAGGAACCTTAAGAGAAGCATCTTTCACATCACCAGCCTTGTCGCCGAAAATAGCGCGAAGCAGTTTCTCTTCTGGAGTAGGATCGCTTTCACCCTTAGGAGTAATCTTACCAATAAGGATGTCACCTTCTTTCACCTCGGCACCAATGCGAATAATACCATTCTCATCCAAGTCGCGAGTAGCTTCATTCGATACATTAGGAATATCGCGAGTCAACTCTTCAACACCACGTTTGGTTTCACGGACTTCGAGAGTATATTCTTCGATATGAACAGAAGTATAAATATCCTCACGAACCACACGCTCACTGATAACAACAGCATCCTCGAAGTTATAACCCTTCCAAGGCATGAATGCCACCATCATATTGCGGCCAAGAGCAAGCTCACCACCTTGGGTAGCATAACCCTCGCAAAGCACCTGACCCTTCTTGATCTTGTCACCTTTGCGAACAATAGGACGCAGATTGATTGAAGTACTATGGTTAGTACGTTGATATTTAGTAAGGCGGTATTCACAAGTATCATCGTCGAACGAAACATAACGCTCGTTCTCAGTACGGTTATGTCGGATAACGATACGCGTAGAATCAACATATTCAACCACACCGTCAGCCTTAGCATTCAATAGAACACGGGAATCTTTAGCCACCGATTCTTCAATACCAGTACCAACGATAGGTATTTCAGGGTTGATCAGAGGTACAGCTTGACGCATCATGTTCGAACCCATCAGAGCACGGTTAGCATCGTCATGCTCCAAGAAAGGAATCAACGAAGCAGCGATAGAAGCAATCTGATTAGATGCAATGTCCATCATCTCAACCTCTTCGGGTGCCACGATGGGGAAGTCGGCTTGACGACGAGCCTTCACACGTTCCACAAGTATCTTACCTTCCTCATCTTGGGGAGTAGTAGCCTGAGCAACAATCTTGTTCTCTTCATCCTCAGCAGTGAAGTAAACAGGTTCTTCGGTAAGAACCACACGACCTTGATCAACACGTCTGTAAGGAGTCTCAATAAAACCGAGATGATTGATCTTAGCATACACACTGAGTGAAGAAATCAGACCAATGTTAGGTCCTTCAGGTGTCTCAATAGTACAAAGACGACCATAATGAGTATAGTGAACGTCGCGTACCTCGAAACCAGCGCGATCACGAGACAGACCACTAGGACCAAGAGCAGAGATACGACGTTTATGAGTAATCTCAGCCAAGGGGTTGGTCTGGTCCATAAACTGCGACAACTGGTTGGTGCCGAAGAAGGAATTGATAACCGACGACAAAGTCTTGGCATTGATAAGTTCCGTAGGAGTGAACACCTCGTTATCACGTACATTCATACGCTCACGGATAGTACGAGCCATACGGGCAAGACCAACGCTGAACTGATTAGCCAGCTGCTCGCCAACAGTACGGATACGACGGTTCGAAAGGTGGTCGATATCATCAACCTCTGTTTTCTGGTTGATGAGCTCAATAAGGTATTGTATAATAGAAGTAATATCCTCTTTAGTCAGCACACGAGTTGTGTCGGGAACATCGAGGTTGAGTTTGGTATTGATTCTGTAGCGACCCACATCGCCCAAATCATAACGTTTATCAGAGAAGAAGAGCTTCTCGATAATACCGCGTGCCGTTTCCTCATCAGGAGGTTCTGCGTTACGCAAGGCACGATAAATATACTCTACAGCTTCCTTGGCATTATTGGCTGTATCTTTTTTTAAGGTATTATATATAACGGAATAATCTAAACCGTCAACCTCCTCGCTTTTCACAAGGATGGTCTTTATATCGAGTTCAAGAATTTTTTCAATATTCTCTTCGGTGAGTTCAATATCACGTTCCAACACAACGTCGGTACGATCCATCGATACAACCTCACCTGTATCCTCGTCCACAAAGTCCTCAATCCAAGAGTCCACCACGCGAGCAGCAAGACGACGACCAACAACCTTTTTCAAATTGGTGCGGGTCACTTTGATCTCTTCAGCGAGATGGAAGATGTTGAGGATATCTTTGTCAGACTCAAAACCGATGGCTCTGAGGAGAGTAGTGATGGGTAGTTTCTTTTTACGATCAATGTAAGCATACATTACATTGTTAATATCGGTAGTAAACTCCATCCAAGAGCCACGGAAAGGAATGATACGAGCAGAATAAAGCTGCGTACCATTGGTATGGAACTGTGTTCCAAAGAAAACACCAGGCGAACGGTGAAGCTGAGAAACGACAACACGTTCAGCACCGTTAATAACGAAAGTGCCTTTAGGAGTCATATAAGGGATCATACCCAAATAGACAGGCTGTTCGATAGCTTGAAATTCCTCGTTTTCGGGATCACTGCACGAGAGTTTGAGTTTAGCCTTCAAAGGAACGCTATAGGTCAAACCACGTTCAATACACTCCTCAATACTATAGCGAGGAGGATCGATGAAATAATCCAAAAATTCGAGAGTAAAATTATTGCGAGCATCCGTGATAGGGAAATTTTCCTTGAAGACTTTGAAAAGACCCTCATCCAAACGATTGTCAGGGTTAGTCTCAATCTGGAAGAAATCCTGGAACGATTTCAACTGAATATCGAGGAAGTCAGGATATTCATACTTGCGTACGGATGCAAAGTTGATAACTGTGGGTTGTTTTTGTGCCAAGGTTAGTGATGTTTAAAATTCAAAAGCGAAAGGCAATAGGACTTACTTATTAGAGTACCTTATAGGAAGGCTTAAGTAGGTTGTAAGACAATAAGGAATAGGCACTCCGACTGAGTCGGAGGCCCTATTCCTATAGTAGAAATTAAATAGTCAAAAATTATTTAACTTCAACTTCAGCACCAGCCTCTTCGAGAGCTTTCTTCAGTGCTTCAGCTTCGTCCTTAGAAACGCCTTCCTTAACGGTCTTAGGAGCACCGTCAACGAGTTCTTTGGACTCTTTCAGACCAAGGCTAGCGAGGTCTTTAACAGCCTTTACAACGCCGAGTTTCTTGGTAGCATCGGGAACAGCTTTGAGGATAACGTCGAAGGAGGTCTTCTCTTCAGCAGCAGCAGCACCAGCAGCGGGAGCAGCAGCAACTGCAACAGCAGCAGCAGCAGGTTCAATGCCGTATTCCTCTTTGAGGACGTCAGCGAGTTCTTTTACTTCTTTAACGGTAAGGTTAACCAATTGTTCAGCGATAGCTTTAATATCTGCCATGACTTTATAATTTTTTAATGTTTTACAAATTTGTTTACTTGGAGGCACAAAGCACTCCTGATTAATTAAATTCAGCCTGGATTTAAGAGGCAGACTGCACCTCCATGATATTTATTGATGCGAAAAGCGTATGCTTATTCGGCTTTCTCCGATAATGTTTCAAGCACACCATGGATAGTGTTGCCAGCGCCCTGGAGAGCACTGACAACGTTCTTGGCGGGCGATTGAAGAAGAGCAACAACGTCGGCGATAAGCTCGTTCTTGGATTTGATGTTAACCAAGGCTTCGAGGTGCTGTTCACCAACATAGAAGCATTCCTCAACATAAGCACCTTTGAGGACAGGCTTAGGACAGTTTTTCTCGCTAGTACGGAAAGACTTGATAAGCTTAGCGGGTGCATTATTTACTTGAGACAACATTATGGCAGTCTCACCCTTGATGCAGGTGAAGAGTTCGGAATAATCCATTCCGGACTTCTCCATAGCTTTAATGAGAAGGGTGTTTTTAACCACTTCCAACTTCACTTCGTTGCGGAAGGCGGCACGACGCAGTTTAGAAGTCTGTACCGAATTCAAGCCTCCAATATCAGCAATGTAGATATGAGGATAAGCTTTAATCTCTTCACACAAAGCATCAATGAGTTGGTCTTTCTGTTCTTTTCTCATAATGACTATAAAATGTGTGAGGTTAATTACAAGGTAGCGGCTTTGGTGTCAACCTTAACGCCAGGGCTCATAGTGCTAGAGATAGCGATGCTCTTAACATAGGTACCTTTAGCAGCCGAAGGTTTAAGTTTGATGATAGCCTGGAGCACTTCGCGAGCATTCTCAACGATCTTCTGATCATCGAACGACAGCTTAGCGACAGCGGTATGAATAATACCGTATTTGTCAACTTTGAAGTCGATCTTACCAGCTTTAGCCTCCTGAACGGCTTTACCAACTTCCATGGTAACGGTGCCGGTCTTAGGATTAGGCATAAGGCCACGAGGACCAAGAATACGACCCAGAGCACCTACCTTGGGCATAACGCTAGGCATGGTAATAATAACATCTACATCCGTCCAACCGCCTTTTATTTTGGTGATGTACTCATCAAGGCCATAATAATCGGCTCCGGCAGCTTTAGCTTCTTCTTCCTTATCAGGAGTGCAAAGAACGAGAACGCGAACAGTCTTACCAGTACCGTGAGGCAAGGTAACAGAGCCACGAACCATCTGATTAGCTTTACGAGGGTCAACACCGAGGCGAACATCGATATCAACGCTAGCGTCGAATTTAGTGTAGCTGATCTGCTTTACAACCTTAACAGCCTCTTCCAAAGAGAAAAGCTGAGTCTTGTCGAATTTAGCGAAAGCTTCTTTTTGTTTTTTAGATAGTTTTGCCATGTTGAAAAATCAAAAGTGGTCAACGCATTTATTAGATGCTACCACGTTAAACTAATTTACTTTATTTAGCAAGGGGACTTTCACCCGTAACGGTGATACCCATGCTGCGTGCAGTGCCGGCCACCATGCTCATAGCTGATTCAATAGTGAAACAGTTAAGGTCGGGCATTTTAGCTTCGGCGATCTGACGTACCTGTTCCCAAGTTACAGAAGCAACCTTCACACGGTTAGGTTCAGACGAACCTTTCTGTGCTTTGGAGAACTCCTTAAGCTGAACAGCAACAGGGGGGGTCTTGATAACGAAATCAAAGGACTTGTCAGTGTACACATTGATGATAACAGGTACGATCTTACCTGCTAACTCCTGGGTACGGGCATTGAACTGCTTGCAAAACTCCATAATGTTCACACCCTTAGCACCCAGAGCGGGTCCTACAGGAGGAGCGGGGTTAGCAGCACCACCTTTGATTTGAAGTTTGATCAATCCTGCAACTTCTTTTGCCATGATTTGATACTTTTGAATGATTAATTAATTAACTAACTCTCTGATGAGAGCAAAAGATTACTTTTCTTTCTCAACCTGATTAAAGCTTAGTTCAAGCGGGGTACGACGACCAAAGATCTTAACAACGACCTTCAACTTACGTTTATCCTCATTAACTTCTTCAACGAAGCCAGAGAAAGAGTTGAAAGGACCGTCAATCACTTTAACATTTTCACCCACATAGAAACGCTCATCAAGGGTAGCACTAAACTGATTCTGGTCATCAATGTTACCCATCAGACGGGTCACTTCAGCCGGACGCATAGGTATAGGCTTACCATTGAAATTGTTGGTACGGTCACCTTTTTCACGAAGGAAATCGAGAACGTTAGGCAAGTTCTGAATAACAGGTATAATCTCATCGCGAAGATCAGCCTCAATAAGAACATAGCCAGGGAAGAAATTTCTTTCCTTAACCACTTTCTTGCCGTTGCGGATAGAGACAACCTTTTCGGTAGGAATAAGCACTTGTGGAACGAGATCCTGCCAACCACGCTTAGCGACTTCGCTTTCGATATATTCTTTGGCTTTCTTCTCTTTACCGCTGATAGCTCTTACAACATACCATTTTTTTACTTGCTGTTCCATACTTGTAATTCCAAAAGAAAGAATAGTGAGATAATAAACTTTGAACTTACTTGCACAAAGAAACCTTGGGGTTCGACTATACAAGTTGAAGCGCCAAAGTTATTATATTAATGAATAAAGGAATAAAGCAATGTCACAATTAAATTGGGAAGCATCGACATTGCCAGTTTGTCATCCTTATCCGATTAATTCATAAATAAAACCGATGATGCCCTTCCAAGCGCCACCCTGAGCTCCGCATACGAAGTCCATCAAGAAGACGATCAAGGACAAAATGATAGCAGCAACAGCTACCACAACAGCACTGCTCTGCAATTCTTTGAATGATGGCCACGACACTTTTTCTTTTAACTCGACGTAGCTCTCTTTTACGTAGTTACCAAATTTAGACATCTTTCTTTGATCTTATTAGCAGGGGCAGAGAGAATCGAACTCCCATCTACGGTTTTGGAGACCGCCATTCTGCCATTAAACTATGCCCCTGGAAGTGGCGAGTTGTTACACTCGCCACAGGCTTGTATTGAAGTATTATTCAAGGATCTTGGTTACCTGACCAGAACCAACGGTGCGGCCACCTTCACGGATAGCGAAACGCAAGTTCTCGTTCAGAGCGATGTCAGCGATAAGCTCAACAGTGATGGTCAAGTTATCACCAGGCATTACCATTTCGCGACCTTCTTCGAGCTGGATGGTACCAGTAACGTCGGTGGTACGGAAATAGAACTGAGGACGATAGTTGTTGTGGAAAGGAGTGTGACGACCACCTTCTTCTTTCTTCAAGATATAAACGGTAGCCTCGAATTTATGGTGAGGTTTAACAGTACCCTGTTTAGCGATAACCATACCACGACGGATTTCGTCTTTGTCGATACCGCGGAGGAGGAGACCTACGTTATCACCAGCTTCACCCTGGTCAAGAAGTTTGCGGAACATCTCAACACCGGTAACGGTAGATTTCAGTTTCTCAGCACCCATACCAATGATATCAACGGGGTCACCAACGTGGATAACGCCAGTTTCGATACGACCGGTAGCTACGGTACCACGACCAGTGATAGAGAACACGTCCTCAACAGGCATGAGGAAGTCTTTATCAACTGCACGGGTGGGCAGAGGAATCCAATTGTCAACAGCATCCATCATATCCTCAACGTTCTTAACGCCACTGGGCTCATTGTTAAGGCCAGCGAGAGCGGAACCGCGGATAACGGGGATATTGTCGCCATCATAATCGTAAGAGCTGAGGAGCTCGCGGATTTCCATTTCAACGAGGTCAAGAAGTTCGGGATCGTCAACGAGGTCGCACTTGTTCATGAAAACAACCAACTGAGGAACGCCTACCTGGCGAGCGAGAAGGATGTGTTCACGAGTCTGAGGCATAGGACCATCGGTAGCAGCTACAACGAGGATAGCACCATCCATCTGAGCAGCACCAGTAACCATGTTCTTTACATAGTCAGCGTGACCGGGGCAGTCAACGTGAGCATAGTGACGGTTTTCAGTCTGATACTCAACGTGAGCGGTGTTAATGGTGATACCACGCTCTTTCTCTTCAGGAGCGGAGTGGATAGAGTCGAAAGATTTTACTTCGGAGAGACCCTTAGAAGCCAATACTTGGGTAATAGCAGCGGTGAGGGTGGTCTTACCGTGGTCAACGTGGCCAATAGTACCAATGTTAACGTGCGGTTTAGAACGATCGAATTTTTCTTTTGCCATTTTTAATACGTATTAAGTTTACAAACAATTCATTTTCACAAGCTAAGAGGGCAAAATAAATTTGTCCTCTTATGGATCTCACAAACAACAGCATCACATTATTTATAATCCCTTAGTGATTTGCCCTAAAAGCAGGCTGTTGATTGCAGAAAGAGCTAGAGACGAGAGTCGGACTCGTGACCTCTTCCTTACCAAGGAAGCGCTCTACCACTGAGCTACTCCAGCTTATATTTTGTTTTGTTCTTTTCCGAGGCCTGTGTTGAGGTTTTTGCCCCACGCTCACAAGAGAACTTTTGAGCGGAAGACGGGGCTCGAACCCGCCACCTATAGCTTGGAAGGCTATCGCTCTACCAAATGAGCTACTTCCGCTTTTCAGGCTTTGGATGGTGGGGAAGAGTGGACTCGAACCACTGAACTCCGAAGAGGACAGATTTACAGTCTGTTGCAATTGCCACTATGCGACTTCCCCATATCTTTCTAACCGATGATTCATCGTTTACTTCGAGCCGATGAAGGGACTCGAACCCCCGACAGGCTGATTACAAATCAGCTACTCTACCAACTGAGTTACATCGGCTTGTTCACTCGTTTCAAACAACTCAACGTTTTCCGTTTTTCGTGGTGCAAAGATACACCACTTTTTCAAACTACCAAAACTTTTTTTTGTTTTCCTCCAAATTTATGTCACATATCAATGATTATCAACAATATTTTTTTTGTATTTTTTTAAAGCATACGCGCCGTTTCCATATTATTTTCTATTTCCACAGACCGTTTTTTAGGGAAATTACGCATCCGGAAGCATCATCCTTCACAAAGAAACACAATATCTAATTATATATCAACAATCTATACCACACATCACACACAAACCATTACAACAACTGCACATCATAAACTATATGAAATCATTCATTTAACCAATCATATTCAATCATCATCACTATACGGTGTTTCTCCACATCTACCCCTACCAATAAGGCCGAAAGTACCGTAGTTAATCTTTTTTTTCACAAGAAGTCCCACCCCACCCTCTTTCTCACACCTCGCCATCTGGTACTTCTCTACCTTCGAGCCTCATTGCCACACACCCATTTCCTTTTAGTGATGATAAAGTACTTTCATTATCGCTTTACAAATACACCCAGATCAACCTCTCCTTATTTATTGTATATACATTAATATGCCACAACATTCTTTCAAAGATCTCAAAAATCAAAGGCTCTCTTACCACGATACACAAAACAAGAGAGCCTTCGACTATCAGCGGTGCCTACCTCGCCACGACGCACACACATATTGAGTACAGTCGTGCCAACGAAGATCAGCACACTTTCATCTATCAGTCATCGGACATCCACTATCCGATATTGCAGCCAGGAGTCACCATCTGTGAGGGGGTCACCAATACCAGGCGGCCATCCTTATCCTCGGCGCTCAAGATCATACCCTCACTAACCACACCTTTCAACTTGCGAGGTTCGAAGTTAGCGATAAAGCAAACCTGCATACCTACCAGCTTCTCAGGTTCGGGGTAGAACTTAGCAATACCGCTCACGATAGTGCGAGGATGTTCGGCGCCACGGCCGTCGTCCAACTTAAACTGCAACAGTTTGTCGGCTTTAGGTACCTTGGTACACTCCAGCACGGTAGCCACACGGATATCCACCTTGCCGAAATCATCGAAAGCCACATTCGGTTTCACCGCAGCAGGAGCCCAAGCATTAAGCTCGTTTTGGCGTTTGGTTTCAAGAAGTTTATCCACCTGTGCCTGGATAGCAGCATCTTCGATCTTCTCAAAGAGCAGCTCAGGCTGGTTGATCGTATGGCCAGCCACCAAGAGAGTAGCACATCCCGCCTCGGTCCAAGCCTTGCGGTCCATTGCCAACATTTTTTGCATCTTTTCGGCCGAGAATGGGATGAAAGGCTCACTCAATATAGCCAAATTAGCACATATCTGGAGCGAGAGATTCATCACCGTCTTGGTACGTTCAGGATCAGTCTTAGCCAGTTTCCAAGGTTCGGTCTCGGTGAGATACTTGTTGCCGAGACGAGCCAGATTCATCAGCTCGCTGAGAGCCTCACGGAAACGATACGTTTCAATGCTGCGGCCAATACGCTCAGGGAAGCCACGCAGTTCCTCTATGGTCTGACGGTCCAGATCGGTCAAGTCGCCGGCAGCAGGCACCACACCTTGATAGAACTTATGGGTCAACACCAACGTACGGTTCACGAAGTTACCCAGTATAGCCACCAGCTCACTATTGTTCTTCAGTTGGAAATCCTTCCATGTAAAATCGTTATCTTTAGTCTCAGGAGCATTGCTGCAAAGCGTATAGCGGAGCACATCCTGCTTGCCGGGGAAGTCTCTCAGATATTCATGCAACCAAACAGCCCAGTTGCGCGACGTAGAGATCTTGTCGCCCTCCAAGTTCAGAAACTCATTGGCAGGCACATTGGCAGGAAGGATATAAGAGCCCTCCGCTTTGAGCATAGCGGGGAAGATGATACAATGGAACACGATATTATCTTTACCGATAAAATGCACCAGTTTCGTATCCTCGTTCTTCCACCATTTCTCCCAATCGGCAGTATGCTGTTTGGTGAACGAGATATAACCGATAGGAGCATCGAACCATACATAAAGCACCTTGCCGTCGGCATTAGCCACAGGCACCTTCACGCCCCAGTCCAGGTCGCGGGTCACAGCACGAGGCTGCAAACCAGCATCAATCCACGATTTGCACTGACCATAAACATTGGTCTTCCAGTCACCTTTATGGCCATCGAGTATCCACTGACGCATCCACTCCTCATCCTGATTCAAGGGAAGGAACCAATGCTTCGTCTCTTTCAGCACAGGCTTGCTGCCACTGAGGGCCGATTTAGGATTGATAAGATCGGTAGCGTTGAGCGACGTGCCGCACGCTTCGCACTGGTCGCCATAGGCACGTTCGTTGCCGCAATGGGGACAAGTACCCGTGATATAGCGGTCGGCCAAAAACTGATGAGCCTCCTCATCGTAGTATTGTTGCGACACCTGCTCCACAAACTTGCCATCGTTGTACAGTTTAGTGAAGAACTCCGATGCCGTCACATGATGTTCGGGCGACGAGGTGCGGGAATACACATCGAACGACACACCGAACTCCTTGAACGAGTCGCGGATAATAGTGTGATATCTGTCCACGATATCCTGAGGTGTGCAGCCTTCTCGACGAGCTTTGATAGTGATAGGCACACCATGCTCATCGCTACCGCCAATAAACAGAACGTCTTCACCCTGAAGACGAAGGTAACGAGCATACACATCGGCAGGCACATATACACCAGCCAAGTGGCCAATATGCACAGGACCATTAGCGTATGGCAACGCCGATGTCACCGTATATCTCTTATACTTGTTGTCTTTTTCAGTATATATCATAATCTTTTATTTTTTGTATTCAAATTCAACAATCGTACCCTGTTGGTCAGTCACCTTAGTAGGATACTTCTTTTTATTATACTCGTAATTGTAGGAATAGTTGTGACTCATATCCACCGTACGGGTAATAGGGTACTCCATACCTCCCAGCATAGGCACCTCGTTGGGGAGCGACACCGTCACCGTACCCTCGCCCGATCCCACAGCCACATCGGTAACCATGTTGTTGCGAGAGAGACTGCGAGCGTCGAATCCAGCAATCCAGCAATACCAGTAAGGATTGAACTTCTCATCATACGTATAGTTCACCTTGCGGTTCACCGTCACGCTGATAGGATATTCAATATTCATATCCAGATAGTCCAACACAAACTGCAGTGGCCCCAGATCTATAAACTGGCCCATATCCGACAGCGTAGCCGTAGCCGTCACGTTGCCCGACAGCACCTCCTCCTTCACATTGTCGCCTTCCCACACATACGTCAGTTGGAAATGCTTGTTCTCAATACTATATTTGCCACCCTGCATCTTCGATTGCGGTGTAGCGGCAGCCACCTTGGCCAAGTTGTCGAACATATCGTCGCCCAGTAGCAGCCGAGCACCTTGGCTCTTAATCATAATATTGCCGTTCAAAGCAGCCATAGCCATCTCAAAGAAATAGATATCGCTGATATTGATGTTCACAGTCGAAAACTTATCGTTGGCATTGTGGCTCACCATGAATTCCATATCCACCCTGGTGCCGTTCACCAGTTGCACTTTCGAGAGCGCACCGTTTTCGTACGTATAAAAGATACTCTCGGTCGAACCGTCACGATACGACACCACCGTATTGGCCAGTTTGTCGCCCGTATAGCTGAACGTGTAGGTACAATTGGCCTTCTGGTCTGTGATTGTGCTGAGTTTTTTCTCGCCCCACTCCCACGATTGTGCCAAACCGCCATTTTCTTTCACCGTTGCCACCTTATGTTCTGGCTGGTGGGTGCCTTCTTCGAACAAACCGTCGGCCTCACGATTACAAGCAGCCAACGATGCCATTGTCGATACTGCCGCCACAGCAAGCAGTAGTCCTTTGAATCTTTTCGTTATTTTGTTCATAACACTAAACTTTTTCTAAAACCAATACCATTGTTGTAGCGGCCCGACACCTCTACCCTTTTCGGTGAAGTAGTCTCCAGCCACAACACCCGCACCTCGTTGCCCGACTGGGCTATCACAAAGCCGCCAGGCACCTTCCACTGCACCTTGGCTACATCATCATTGTCGATAAAGAAATGGCGCACATCGCCCCTTCCCTGTTCTATATTAATCGGACGGGGTACCATCTCGTTGTAGAAGAATGTGCCGATATGCTCCTGAATGAAATTGTAGTTCTCATAGTTGATCGTATGGTCGGCATTCTCATACAGACTATGAGGAGCGCCCGCGTAGGTATGCAGTTCCGAACGGTAGCCCAGCTTTCTCGCATTCCTGTCTATCGATGCCGACCCATAGAGTTTGTTGAAGAGCATCTTACCCACCGATGCATTGATATCCTGGAAGGGGATACCCTGGTCGTAAGGCACCAGTTGGTCGGCAGTACCGTGGAAAGAGATGATGCTCACCTTTCTGTTGCGCATACGTTTCAAATCGTTCATAGCGCCCCACATATTGGCCACTGCCACTACATGGAAATCAGTCTTGGGGTCAAAAGCAGTCATCAGTGCCGTGATGCTACCCGCCCTAGTACCCACCAAGAAGATACGCGAAGTAACGATCATGTATTCACCGGCATGAGCCACCAGATAGCGCACTGCATTCTGAGCATCCTCTATGGCATCGTAGCCCGTCTGTTCAATATCCCGTTTGTTGGGTCGGTAACCCAGACGGTAGTTCACCGAGGCACAGAGGTACCCCTGTTGTGCAAAATAGGTGCACCATCCACTCATGTGCGTCACCCCTTTGTCGCCCACATAGAAGGCACCACCGTGCAGAAACACGATCAAAGGTCTGCGACTGTTCATCATCAGTACCGAGTCCTCACGTTGTTGCTCGTCGCCCACAGGCTCATAGATATCCATAGTCAGCGACAGTTGCTTCTTCTCCTTGCTCTCCTTCAGGCGCTCACTCACCAGTTTCAGATAGCTGTCGTCCTCATAACCCACCACGCTGGTCCAATAGCCCAGAGCCTTAGCGTATTCCACATCGCTGTGTACCGACACCTTGTAGAGGGTCTTGTTCGAGAAACGATTATCTACTGTCTCCGTATATTCCGGTTCTTGATAGGGCATCAGCGAGAACGGGTACTTCTGCCCATCGTCACACTCCACCGTATGCTCTTTGCCATCCATCAGTTTAGGGAGTTTCTTCCCGTTCACCTGCAGAACCACAATCTTTCCGTTGGCATTCAGCACACACTGGTGGGCCTGCAGTTCCAACTGGAATGGCAATGCCCTCACGCAGTCGCTGCCTGGCACCCATGGCAGATATTTGCCCACAGCCACATTGCTGTCTATCGTCTCCACCATCACGAACACCGTATCGGTGAACACCGTCACTCGGTAGTAGCGTCCTGTAGCCACACCGAAACGAGGGTCGAACGTGTCGGGCACCGAGTCCTGCTGTTGAGTGGGCGACTCCACCTTCGTGTTTGCCTCGCGGTCCCTATGGTGCAGTGCCCACACCACAACCCCCACCGCTATCACCGCGGCAAAGGCTATCGAGCACCACACAATCAGTTTCTTCTTTTTTCCCATATCGGTCAGGTTTTGTTGTTTGTTCCCTATTTAGGTGATGATGGAAAACGTACTAATTTATTTTTTATCATCACTAAGTTGTTTAAGGGGGGTTCTATAAATTAATTTCTTGCGATTTTGAATGGATTAGCTCCACGCTGGTCGCTGACCTCAGTTGTCGAACAGATTGCTGTGCGAACTATGGTCAGCGACCGAAGTGGAGCTAAGCGAGGGCGCATAGCGGGCTATGCAACCGAGTGACAACCTTTCGAAAGTCGAGCGCAATATCGAGCTTGCTCGAA
>JAZUDW010000072.1:0-3716 GCA_045639845.1 Bacteroidales bacterium | reverse complement strand
GTTCGATGCCCCACATGAGCATGAATACCAAGGCATAGACGAGTAGTACGAGGGCAACCTGGATAGTGAGCTTATCTACCGACTCGGCATGAGGTATCTCGTTGTCGTCTTGATAGTCTTGCAAGGTATAAATATCGTTGTGCGAGCCTTGTTTTACTCTCAGTTTACCTTTCCTACGCAATATGTTCATATAGATGACGCCTACCAGGCTACCTACGATGAACCCGATGGCAGCAATGGCCAGACCGAAGTCAGCACCAGCAAAGCTGATGCCTTGCTCAGTAGCATGACCGGCAAAGACTTTGCCGAAGTTCAACGCCTGTCCTGGACCTTGTCCGTAGCCCATGGGTAGCAACAAGCCCGACGAGTAGAAGAAGGTGCTGTGGTTCCACCATAGGAACAAAGGTATGGTGCAGAGCAGTCCGATGATGCCTTGCACGATATACGTGGTGGCAGTCACACAGCCAGTCTCGGTCACTACCATGCCCGATGATCGGCTTTCAATCTTATTGTTCTTGAGTGCCAATGCGATAAATCCAAGACCTAAGGTGTGGTAGGTGAAGGTCTCCATAGCGGGTTTGTTGATGAATGCATTGATAGTAGGTATTGCTTTGAAGAGCAGTATGAGCAGGCCGGCTATCAGCGCTGTGGGTATTAGGCTGCGGTTGAGCAAAGGTATCTTGCGTCGCAGCAGATTGGCCAAGAGTAGTGCCAATACGATAATGAACATCTGTATAAGCCATCCCCACGATTCGGGTGCGGAGAACGACTGTATGTTGATAGTTGATGCAGAGAGTAGTATCATGATTGCAAATTCTTTTGTCTTTTTCTGATTCTTGTAGGATCCTTTCCCATTCCTTGAAGGATAGTCTATTTTGGCTACTATTGAGCTCCGAACCTAATAGTCGTCTTCTCTGGGATAATTCATTCCAAGGTGGCAGGATATATACCTATCGTTTCCTTTTTGATGGATAAGCTTTTAGGGGGAGGTCAACCAACACTGGGTTACCGATATTTGAAGTCTTCGATATCGCGGCGGTCGCGTTTGGTGGGGCGTCCTGCCCCTCGGTCTCGTTTCTCAAAACCATACTGGCGTACCATCTGTATGCGTTCGTATTCTTCTTTGGGGGTGAGGTCGATCATGTAGTCTTCTACCAGTTTTGCACTCACACGGGTATGCAACAGGGCCTTCACCTCGATTTGTTTGTGTAGTTGCTCTATCACTAGGTCGTATCGTTCGCCAACCTTTACCTCATGCGATGCTTTCAGTGCAACACCGTCTTTCTTGATACGTCCGCTACGGCAAGCTTCAGTAGCGATGCTGCGCGTCTTAAACAGACGCACAGCCCATAGGTATTTGTCTAATCGGAGAGTCTCTTCCATCGATGATTATTTGGCTCTGAAATAAATGGTCATAGGTACTCCGTGGAAGTCCCACATCTCACGCATTCTGTTTTCCAGGAATCGCTTGTATGGGTCGCGTACATACTGCGGCAGATTGCAGAAGAATACGAACTGGGGGAAGGGGGTGGGAAGCTGGGTGATGTATTTTACCTTGATATATTTCCCCTTTACAGCTGGAGGTGGATTCTGCTCTTTCACGATGGGTAGGAGCATCTCGTTGAGCTCTGAAGTGGAGATTTTTCGGCTGCGTGCCTCATAGACTTGCTTGGCGGCTTCAAGCACACGATAGATGCGCTGTTTGTTGATCACGCTGGTGAAGATGATAGGCACATCGGTAAAAGGCGCGATACGCTCCTTTATGAGGTCTTCGAAATGTTTGTGGGTGTTGGTCTCTTTTTCGATAAGGTCCCATTTGTTTACCACCACTACCACACCTTTGTGGTTGCGCTGTATGAGTCCGAAGATGTTCAAATCTTGCTGTTCAATACCTTGCGAGGCATCAAGCATGAGAATGCACACATCGCTGTTTTCAATGGCACGGATGGAACGCATCACGGAATAGAATTCCAGATCTTCGCTCACTTTGCCTTTCTTTCTCAATCCGGCTGTATCTACAAAGTTGAAGTCGAAACCGAACATATTGTATCGAGTGTAGATAGAGTCACGGGTAGTACCTGCAATCGGTGTCACGATGTTTCGTTCGGTACCCGTAATGGTGTTTATGAACGAAGATTTGCCTACGTTTGGGCGTCCCACTACACATATTCGGGGCAGGTCACCATAGGGATCCTCTTGTCCTTCGTCGAAGTCGGCCACTACGGCATCCAGTAAGTCGCCAGTACCGCTACCGGTGATACCGGCAATGGGGTAAATCTCGCCCAGTCCCAGACTGTAGAAATCTGCCAGTCCTTCCATCTGTTTGGAGTTATCTACCTTGTTGGCCACGAGCATCACTTTCTTGGTACAACGGCGCAGCATCACAGCTACATCTTCGTCCATAGGTGTGAGACCCTCGTGGGCATCAACCAAGAAGAGAATCACGTCGGCTTCGTCGATGGCAAGCTGCACTTGTTTGCGTATCTCTTCTTCAAACTCATCGTCACCTCCCATCACATAACCACCGGTATCGATCACCGAGAAGTATTTGCCATTCCAGTCGGAGTGGCCGTATTGGCGGTCGCGGGTAACGCCGCTAGTCTCATCCACGATGGCTTTGCGCTCTTCGATAAGGCGGTTGAAGAGCGTCGATTTGCCCACATTGGGGCGGCCTACAATAGCTACAATATTTGACATATTTCGTTTTCTTTTTTTTTCGTTGTTTTTTATGTTTCCACTTCTCCCCATCGTCCGTTAGCTGAATCGTGGTGGCGTTAGGGGTAGGGGAGATTACTGTCGTGACCTAATGAATACAATCGTTATTGAAGATCCGTTATAGCCACGTATGTTTGTTCTTTATTCTACTTTTTGTGTGTCTGTGTAAAGATGGTGGCTATAGATTGTTCATAACAATAGTCGAATCCTCGTTCACACTCACAAGCACTACCTCTGGTATCTGATAGTCGAAAATCATGAAACAATTAAATGCTGCATAGTCAGCAGTATTGTAGGCAACGCCGTAAACAGTCTCTCCTGATTTCAACATTCGGCTTGATCTGTGTCCCATCACCACATTGTGGTGTAGTACACCATCTACTGTAAGCGTGTCACCTACTCCCTGGGGTTTATCCACCTCGATGAGATACATTGGGCGCGAGCCTGTGCACATGTCACCACCTAGCACCTTGCCTTTGAAATAGTATTCATCATAGTCGCCAAAGCACCCAGTTAGGGTTGTTATTGATAGTGCAACAAAAGGTAATATCGTTTTTGGGGTAATCTTCATTGTTGAACCTTTGTGCTAATTGTTTTTCTATTCTTGAGCGGCTAATCTGCTGTTTCGTATTGATCAATCCTTGTGCTATGATGTTTCTCTTTGTCTGATTGCGTTCAATGCTGAGTGGGTAAGTTATTAATCGAGTCACTTGTGTTAAATATTCAGCACGTAGTAATCGCTTTTCCCAGTCGTGATACGATAGCCGGTCTTTTGTTATTTGATATCTATAATATATCTATATTTCACTCTTTGGCTGTACTCTTTGAAACGAAGTAAAGAGGCCCTTTGTTCGAGGACCTCTTACTATCGAATATTATGAGTTTTTTCTTTCTACTGAACTATCTCAGTCTGTACTGCCTAATCATTAGTTGTCCAATACTTCTACAGATCCAGAACGTTGAATGTTGCCTAGATAGCCCTTGCCAGAGAAGTGCCAGAA
>JAZUDW010000071.1:0-3117 GCA_045639845.1 Bacteroidales bacterium | reverse complement strand
TACCGGATTATCAGAGACTCATATTCCACTACTGGAGTTCATTATCAACCAAACAGACAGCTGTCTTCATCAAGAATGGTTTGATATGGCACGAAGGAGCAACCAAAATTCGGGATGGACTCTATTTACTGAATCCGACATTTTTGGCCAATCCTCCACCTTTGCAAACAATTATGTCATTGCTAATGCATGGCTGTGTACACATCTATGGCAACATTATCTTTTCACACACGACACTGCATTCCTAATAAGAGCTTTTCCAACATTACATAATTGCTCTCAATTCTGGATAGAACGCCTCGTGCTTGACAATGATGGGAAATATGTTGCACCAGCAGAATGGTCTCCAGAACATGGTCCCGAGCGAGAAAATGGAGTAGCTCACGCCCAGCAACTCATCCGAGAATTATTCGATAATACACTTAGTGCAGCAGAAATTCTACGTTCCACTCAAGAGCAAATGATATCAGACAGAGAAATTCTCCAACTAAAGAATCGTAGAGACAGTTTGGATTTTGGTCTCAATATCGAATATTATGAACCCCGAATCGGTTGGAGTGACACACTGTTATCTTGGCACTCGCCCTTGCTTCGAGAATGGAAATATAGTCCATTTTATGTAGGACAGCCTACCCACCGCCATCAATCACATCTCATGTGCCTCTACCCTTTTGCTCAAATACCTACTACCGATACCGCATTGTTTCAAGCTGCAATCAATTCACTACTTCAAAGAGGCGACGCCTCTACCGGTTGGTCTATGGGATGGAAAATCAACCTCTGGGCTCGAGCAGGTGATGGAAATCATGCCCATAACATTCTAAAAAATGCACTGCGTCACTCGGATATCACCCCAAACTCCACTTTTAGTACAAAAGGCGGCATATTTTACAACCTTTGGGACGCCCATCCTCCATTCCAAATCGATGGAAACTTCGGAGCTGTAGCTGGTATAGCCGAAATGCTCCTTCAAAGCCACAATGAGTCCATAATACTTCTACCTGCTTTACCCGACGTTTGGAGCAGCGGATCCATCAAAGGTCTTCGTGCCAGAGGTAATTTCTCTGTTGATATGGAATGGAATCAACATAGGCTGACTACGGCAACCATCACTAGCCACAATGGTTCTCCATTGTTTATCAATAGTCCACAAGCACAATGGGAGGATGCGAAAATACTAGTAAATGGGCATCATACTACAATAAAGAAAACACTACAAGGCTATTATATTGAAACGCCACAGAGAAATCAAAGCATTATTGAAATCGTTTTCGAATAAAAACAGAATATTACTATATGGCAGACAAAACATCTACTGAGGAGTGGACTTCGGTCATCACGCCTCGAAAAAAAACATTCCAAATAGATTTTAAGGGACTATGGGAGTACCGAGATCTATACAAAATCTATGTTCGTAGAAATATCGTCACTGTTTATAAGCAGACTGTATTGGGATTGGCCTGGTTTTTTATAAGCCCTATCTTCACCACGATCATGTATATGTTTGTGTTCGGAGGACTAGCAGGTATCTCCACCGACGGCATACCCCAAGCTGTATTCTATCTCTCAGGTATCCTTATGTGGAACTACTTCAACGCTTGTTTCGGTATAAATTCCAATGTTTTGGCTGCCAATTCAGGCATATTCAGCAAAGTATACTTTCCCCGACTAATTGTGCCCTTGGCCGGCATGACGTCCAGTCTCCTTACTTTCCTAATTCAGTTGTTATTGCTAGTAGTAGTTTATATCTATTTTGTTATCACTGGCTCGCCTCTGCATCCCCAGTGGGAATTGATTCTACTTCCCGTGTTTCTTATACTCATAGCACTCACAGCTATGTCGTGGGGTATGATTGTTTCATCTATGACAGTAAAATACCGAGACCTTAACAACCTCATATCCTTCGGCATCAGTCTTCTCATGTACGCCACCCCAATCATATATCCCATGAGTGTAGCTGCCGACAAAAGCTATGGATGGGTGCTGAAAGTCAACCCTCTGAGTGGTATATTTGAATCATTTCGTTATGCAGTAACAGGTGTAGGTGCGATGGACTGGTCTGGACTCCTTTATTGCTTCGGATGCCTCTGTGTAACCATGCTGATAGGTCTTCTCATGTTTGGCAAAGCCGAACGTAACTTTATCGACACTGTGTAATTCATGAAAAAACAATACGACTATCTTATTGTAGGTGCAGGGTTGTATGGTGCTACCTTTGCCTATCTTGCAAAAAAACAAGGGAAACGATGTCTAGTGATTGACAAACGAGACGTTGTAGGCGGCAATATCTACTGCCAAGAGATAGAAGGAATAAACGTACACCGTTATGGTGCTCATATTTTCCATACTTCCAATAAAGAGATATGGGACATGGTTAACAATATCGTTCCTTTCAATCGATATACCAATTGTCCTGTAGCCAATTATAAGGGGAAACTTTACAACCTTCCATTTAACATGAATACATTCAACCAAATGTGGGGCATTAGTACACCTGATGAGGTTGAAAACAAATTAACTCAACAACGTAATCTATCTCGTAGGATCATCGGCCACGACGGAGAACCCCGCAACCTTGAAGAGCAAGCTTTAATGCTTGTAGGTCCAGATATTTACGAAAAACTCATCAAAGGGTACACTCAAAAGCAATGGGGACGTCCTTGCACAGAACTACCCGCATTCATCATCAAGCGACTTCCCTTACGAATGGTCTTTGACAACAACTACTTTAATGACACCTATCAAGGCATCCCTATAGGCGGATACAATAAGCTAATTGAAGGATTGCTTAAAGATGTTGACATTGAATTAGGGATAGACTATCTATCGCATCGTAGCGAATATGAGTCTATTGCAAATAAAATAATATACACCGGCATGATCGACGAGTATTTCGACTTCTGCTACACCCCTCTCCAATACCGCAGCGTTCGTTTCGAGACTGAAATACTTCCCGTAGCAAACTATCAAGGTAACGCCGTAATAAACTACACTGATGCCGACACTGCCTTTACCCGTATTATCGAACATAAACATTTTGAACAGTTTGGAGATCACGCTGCTGACTACCGTGTTCACCGTTCTGATTTCCTCTCTGTCCGCGTACGGATTCGGCCG